>NZ_JAYMRY010000035.1:0-77479 GCF_038900695.1 Paraburkholderia sp. JHI2823
CGAACAGGACCGTGAAACGACTCCACGCCGATGATAGTGCGGATTGCCCGTGTGAAAGTAGGTAATCGTCAGGCTCCTCATGCCGTAACGTCCAGAACCCCGGTGTCTCTCAATGAGCGCCGGGGTTTTGGCGTTTGGGCGTGCGCAAAAGCAGCAGCCGGAAAACAAAAAAGCCGTCCCCTGGACGGCTTTTCGCGTTGAAGCACTATCTCACTGCTGAGCCAGGAACTTCGTCGCAAGATGCACCCAGAACGATGATCCCACCGGCAGCAGTTCATCGTTGAAGTCATAGCTCGCGTTGTGCAGCATGCAGGGGCCAGCACCGTGTCCTACTTCACGGTGGTCTCCTTCACCATTGCCGAGAAACGCGTAACATCCCGGCTTTTCCAGCAGCATGAATGAAAAGTCTTCTGCACCCATGGTCGGCTCGACGCTCGAGTCGACACGATCTGCGCCGACCAACTCACGCATGACCTCCGCGGCGAATCGCGTCTCCGCACTGCTGTTCACCGTTGGCGGATAGTTTCGGTGGAAACTGATGTCGACGGAACAGTCATACGCTTCTGCTGTGCTCTCCGCGATCTTGCGCAGACGCGACTCGATTAGATCCAGCGTTTCTGTCGTGAAGGTGCGCACCGTTCCTGCGATCCACGCCGTATTCGGCACGACGTTGACCGCATCGCCGGCATGGATCTGCGTGATCGACAGCACGGCCGTATCGAGCGGCTTCTTGTTGCGCGTGATGATACTTTGCAGGCCGTTCGCGATCTGGACAGCCGTGAACACAGGATCCCGCCCATTGTGCGGTAGCGCGGCATGCGCGCCCACACCCCTGATTTCAATGCGGAATTCGTTGCTGGAAGCCATGATCGGCCCTTCGGTCACGCCGAAGTAGCCGGTCGGCATGCCGGGCCAGTTGTGAATGCCGAAGATGGCATCCACGGGAAATTGCTCGAAGAGTCCGTCCTCGATCATGGCCTTGGCACCGGCGCCGCCTTCTTCGGCGGGCTGAAAGATGAAGACGATCGTGCCGTCGAACTGCCCGTGCCGAACGAGATATTGCGCCGCGCCGAGCAGCATTGCCGTGTGGCCGTCATGGCCGCACGCATGCATCTTGCCGTCATTGCGCGAGCGATGATCGAAGGTGTTGAGTTCCTGGATCGGCAGAGCGTCCATATCGGCGCGCAATCCGATCATGCGCTTGCCGGTGCCGCGCTTTAGCACGCCGACGACACCGGTCTGCCCCATGCCCCGGTGCACTTCGATGCCCCATTCGGCGAGCTTCGATGCAACGAGGTCTGATGTCTGGGTCTCTTCGTAGCGCAGTTCGGGATGGGCGTGGATCGTTCGTCGGAGGCCCTGAATTTCCCCTTGGGCGGCCTGGATTTCCGGAATCAGTTTCATGGCTGACGGTGCTCAAAAAGTGGGCGCCCGGCCTTTGTCTCCTTAAGAGGCCGGGTCTAGACGGACCATTCTACGCCCAACCTTTTTTTTCGCGCCAACCCACAGGGGCGAGTAAGGCGCAGGCCACGGGCATAATAAAATCGCCAATACGCCATAACGCCTCACCCACGGATTCCCGATGAACGCCCCAGCCGAATTTGCCCGCGCCGTTTGTCCGCACGACTGCCCCGATACCTGCGCGATGCGCGTCACGGTCGAAAACGGCCGGGCGATCAAGGTGAGCGGCGATCCCGATCATCCGCCGACGCAGGGCGTCCTCTGCACGAAGGTCAGCCGCTACGCAGAGCGCGTCCATCATCCGAAGCGACTGACACAGCCGATGAAGCGCGTCGGGCGCAAAGGGGAGGGCCGCTTCGAGCCGATCAGCTGGGACGAGGCCAGCCGGATCGCTGCGGCGCGTCTCGGCGAAATCGCTCGACGCGCGCCCGAAGCCATTCTGCCGTACAGCTACGCGGGCACCATGGGACTGGTTCAGGGCGACAGCATCGCGCAGCGCTTCTTCCACAAGCTTGGCGCATCGCGCCTCGACCGCACGATCTGCGCGGCAGCCGGCGCGGCCGGGTTGCGCTATACGTTCGGTTCGAGCATCGGAATGCTCACCGAGCACTTCTCGGAAAGTGAGGTGATCCTGATTTGGGGGGCGAACCCAATCGCGTCTAACCTCCACTTCTGGACCCACGCACAGGAGGCGAAGCGCAAGGGTGCCAAGCTGATCGCGATCGACCCATACCGTTCGCTGACGGCCGAGAAGTGTCATCAGCACATAGCGGTCAAGCCCGGCACCGACGGTGCACTGGCGCTCGGCATGATGCATGTGCTCATCAAGGAGGACCGGCTCGACCACGCCTACATCGCTGCCCACACGCATGGCTTCGAGGCGCTGAAGGCGCGTGCGCTGACCTACACACCCGCGCGCGTCGCCGGGATCTGCGGCATCGAGGAGCAGATCGTCGTCGAACTCGCGCGCCTCTACGCCTCGACGCGCAAGGCCGCGATCCGCATGAACTACGGCCTGCAACGAGTGCGCGGCGGCGGCAACGCCGTGCGCGCGATCGCGTGCCTGCCCGCATTGACGGGCGCCTGGCGCGAGCGCGCGGGCGGTGTGCTGCTTTCGTCGTCCGGTTGGGCGCCTGTCGACGGGAACGCGCTCCAGCGCCCCGATCTGATCCCCGGCTGGCCGCAGCACCAACCGCGTATCGTGAACATGAACCAGATCGGTGACGCGCTCACGCACAAGGGCGACGCCGCGTTCGGCCCGAAGATCGAGGCGATCGTCGTCTATAACTCGAACCCGGTCGCGGTCGCGCCGGAGTCGGCGAAAGTCGCGGCGGGCTTTGCGCGCGAAGATTTATTTACGATCGTGCTCGAGCAGTTCCAGACCGATACGGCCGATTACGCCGATCTGTTGCTGCCGGCAACGACCCAGCTCGAGCACCTCGACGTCCACAAATCCTACGGCCACACGCACGTGATGGCGAACCTGCCCGCCATCGAGCCGGTTGGCGAGGCGCGGCCCAATACCGAAATCTTCCGCTCGATCGCGCACGCGATGGGCTTGACCGAGCCGGCGCTCTTCGAAAGCGACGAAGACGTGGCGGCCCATGCATTCGACTGGAGCGATCCCGCGCTTGGCGGTGCGGACTGGGCGACGCTCAAGCGCGAGGGGTGGCTGAAGCTCAATATCCCGGAAGCGCCGTTTGCGAACGGCGGCTTTCGCACGCCCACGGGCAAGTGCGAGTTCCATAGCGAGGCGCTTGCGAGGGCTGGGCTCGACCCGCTGCCCGACTACCTGCCGCCGTACGAGTCGGCAGACGGCGCGCCCGAACTCGCTGCACGCTATCCGCTCGCGATGATCTCGCCGCCTGCGCGAAATTTCCTGAACAGCACCTTCGTGAACGTCGAGAGCCTGCGCGCGACCGAAGGCGAGCCGCACGTCGATCTCCATCCGGCCGACGCCGCGCGCCGCGAGATTGTCGATGGCGACGAGGTCCGCGTGTTCAACGACCGAGGCTCGATGCGCGCGCGTGCGCGCGTCACCGACCGGGCTCGCCGCGGCCTCGTGGTGGGCCTGTCGATCTGGTGGAAGAAGCTGGCGCCGGACGGCCGCAACGCCAATGAGGTGACGAGCCAGGCGCTTACCGACCTTGGCGGCTCGGCGACCTTCTATGACTGCCTGGTCGAAGTCGAACGCGCCTGAGGGTGCCTCACAACCTGGCCAGCCGCCCTTCAACGCGTGTTGGAGGGGCCTTTCTAACTCGCTGATTCACTGACAAAAAAGCGGAATCGCCATGCTACGATCCGCTTTTTAGCACGACCATTCGAAAAATCAAGGAGGAGACGCCGCATGGAAAAAGTCTGGCTGAAATCGTACCCGCCCGGCGTTCCCGCGGAAATCGACGCGAGCCGTTACCCGTCCATCACGTCGCTGCTCGAAGAGAGCTTCAGTGAGTTCCGAGCCAAGCCCGCTTTCGCATGCATGGGCAAGACGATCACCTATGGTGAGCTGGACCAACTCTCGCAACGTCTGGCCGCGTGGTTCCAGTCGCGCGGCATCGAACGCGGCGCGCGCGTCGCGCTCATGATGCCCAATGTGCTCCAGTACCCGGTGGCGCTGGCCGCGGTGCTGCGCGCCGGGTACGTCGTCGTGAACGTCAACCCGCTTTATACGCCGCGTGAACTCGAACATCAGTTGAAAGACAGCAGTGCCGAAGCCATCGTCATCCTCGAGAATTTTGCCGGAACCTTGAGCGCGGTCCTCGCCAATACGCGGGTGAAGCACGTGCTGGTGGCGTCGATGGGCGACCTCCTCGGGGCGAAGGGTTTCATCGTCAACTTCGTCGTGCGGCGCGTGAAGAAGATGGTGCCGGCCTGGAATCTGCCGGGCTACGTGCGTTTCAACGACGCGCTCGCGGCCGGCGCGCGCACGGGCTTCAGGCGCGTCGAGCAGACGCCCGACGACGTCGCCTTTCTGCAGTACACGGGCGGGACAACCGGCGTGGCCAAGGGCGCGACGCTGCTTCATCGCAACCTGATCGCCAACGTACTGCAGTCGGCGGCATGGACCGCGCCCGCACTGGCGAAGCTGCCGTCCGGCGCCCAGGCCGTGACAGTCGCCGCACTGCCGCTTTATCACGTGTTCGCGCTGACCGTCTGCGGGCTGCTGTCGATCCGCACGGGCGGTCTGGCGATCCTGATTCCGAATCCGCGCGACATCGGCGGCATGATCAAGGAGCTGCACGGCTACTCGATCACGACGTTCCCCGCGGTCAATACGCTCTACAACGCAATCCTCAACCACCCGGAGTTCGACAAGCTCGATTTCACCCATCTGCTCGTCGCGAACGGCGGCGGCATGGCGGTGCAGGAGGCTGTCGCGAAACGCTGGTACGAGCGCACGCATACGCCGATTGTCGAGGGCTATGGGCTTTCCGAAACCTCGCCGTCGGTCACCTGCAATCCGGTCACGGCCACGGAATACACCGGCACGATCGGCTTGCCGCTGCCTTCCACCGAAATCTCGATCCGCGATGACGCAGGCAACGAGCTGCCGCTCGGCGAGGCGGGCGAGATCTGCATTCGCGGGCCACAGGTGATGGCGGGCTACTGGGAGCGCCCGGAAGAAACGGCAAAGGTCATGACGCCGGACGGCTACTTCAAGTCGGGCGACGTCGGCCTCGTGAATGCGCGCGGCTATATCAAGCTCGTCGACCGCAAGAAGGACATGATTCTCGTCTCGGGCTTCAACGTCTATCCGAACGAAGTCGAGGATGTGGTCGCGAAACTGCCCGGGGTGTTCGAAGTGGCGGCGGTCGGCGTGCCGGACCAGCATTCGGGCGAAGCCGTGAAGCTCTATATCGTCAAGAAGGATCCGGCGCTAACCGACAAGGAAGTGTTCGAGTACTGCAAGACCCAGCTCACCGGCTACAAGCGGCCGAAGATCATCGAGTTCCGCAATGACCTGCCGAAGAGCAATGTCGGCAAGATTCTGCGTCGCGAACTGCGCGACGGGCGCGCTTGAACGACGGGCATCGCCGAGGCTGACGAAAAGCGGCCTGTCCTTCGTGGGCAGGCCGCTTTTCTTTCACCCGCGTTGCGCCGGCAACAAACCAGCGCCGCAAAGAAAAAAGGCGCCCGGAGGCGCCTTCGAGATTACAGCGACTGTTCTTGTTAGAACTTGTGACGGATAGCGACGCGAGCCGTGAAGACGTTGTTGCTCGTCGAAGCGGTCAGGTTGTTGATCGAGGCGACAGCTGCGCGGTCGTTCGAGTTCGTACCCGTAGCGTGCTGGTACACGCCGACCAGGTAGACGTCCGTGCGCTTCGACAGGAAGTAGTCCGTGCCCAGCGCGTACTGGAAGTACTTCGCGCCACCGTTGCTCGTGCCGTTCGCCAGGCTGACGCTGCTGCCGTCCGTATAGTCGAACGCAAAGCCAGCCAGCCACGCCGGGGTGAACTGGTACTTGAAGCTCGCTTCGACGTTGTTGAAGTTGGCGTTCGCGCCGCGCTGGTAAGCCGGTACGCCGGTAATCGTGACCGCGCCGAGGTTGCGGAAGCTGACATTCGAGTACGTGAGGCCGAACGTTGCTGCGCCGAACGTGTACGCGCCGCCTGCACCGATGACCTGGTACGTGTTGGCCGTCTGGAAGCCGGAATACACCGGATTCTTACCGGCTGTAAGTGCTGCTGCCGGCGGCGTGGTCGGGGTGGGGCCGTTGTTGAACAGGCCGCCCGATGCTGCCGGCGTGCGCGCGTTAAGGTAGCCGACACCGAGGGTCAGCGGACCGTTGCTGTAGCCCGCGCCGAGCGACCAGATCTGGTTGCCAGTGAAGTTGCCCGCCTGGCCGCCGAAGCTGTACGTGCCGCCGAACTTCAGGCCAGCGTAGTCCACGCTGGTGAACTTGACAGTGTTGTTCGTGCGGTAGGCGTTGTTGAAGTTGTCGAGGTCATCGGGGTGAGCGACGATGTAGCCGCCCCACTGCTCGCCTGCTCCGAGGGGACCGACGTAGTCGACGACGGAGTCGTACTGGCGACCCAGCGTGACGGTGCCGAACTGCGAGCTGCTCAGGCCAACGTAAGCCTGACGGCCGAACATCAGGCCACCCTGGCCGAGCGCGCCGGTATTCACGTCAAAGCCGTTTTCGAGCACGAAGACTGCCTTCAGGCCGCCGCCGAGGTCTTCAGCGCCGCGCAGGCCGAAGCGGCTGCCTTGCAGAACGCCGCTCGACAGGTTGTACAGATGCTTGCCACCGTAGTTGGTGTTGATGTTGAAACCTTCGTCGATGATGCCGTACAGCGTGACGCTGCTCTGAGCGTGAGCCACGCCCGCGAACGCGCCCAGCGCAGCCAGCGCGAGAAGCGACTTCTTCATTGAATGATCTCCAGTGTTTGCGAATCTTTTGCGTCTTGTCGCGGAACCAGTTTTTTGTCTAGCGTGGGGTCCCGTCCTTCCAACTTCGCGAGAAGTTGCACGTAATGTAACAAAAGGGTTAATAGCCACAAAGGAAAAGCAGGGCGCATCTAAGTACCTGTTTCGTTTACACAACATGGCCTAAAATATGCTGCTAACCATATGCGCTACCACGGATTGACGGGGCTCCGTGAGTTTGTGTAGTGGTCCGGAAGCATTGCGGGGCGAGCGAACGACTCCGGCTCGCAGACGAAACGAAGGGAGGCTGAATGACGCTAGATGATCTGATTACCGAATTCGACCGGGGCCTGCGCTCGATGGCCGGCGTGTCGCGCATGACGCGCCCGATGCCGCAGCCTTCGCCCGTCACCGTCGAAGTCACGCCCGCGGGCGAAGCGGTGCCCGTCGGCAGCGAACTCACGCCCGCCGAACGCGCGCATGCGGCCGGCCTCATGCGCGTCAATCACGTGGGCGAAGTGTGCGCCCAGGCGCTGTATCAGGCCCAGAAACTCTCGGCGCGCTCTCCCTCGCTCAAGGCCGCCTTCGACCAAGCCTCGCGCGAGGAAGAGGACCATCTGGCGTGGACCTCGCGCCGTCTCCAGGCGCTGGACTCGCGTCCGAGCCTGCTCAATCCGCTCTGGTACGCGGGCGCACTCGCAATCGGGTTTGCCGCTGGACGTCTCGGCGACAAGGTGAGCCTCGGCTTCATGGCCGAAACCGAACGTCAGGTCGAGCATCACCTGGACAGCCATCTCGACAGCCTGCCGCCCGCCGACCTCGAGTCTCGCGCGATCGTCGAGCAGATGCGCGCCGACGAAATCTCACACGCAAAATCGGCCATCGATCTCGGGGGAGCCGAATTGCCGCTTCCTGTGCGTTCCCTCATGCGTGTAGCATCCAAAATCATGACGCGCACTGCTTACTACGTTTGATTCCACCTACCGGCCGGCATTTGGTGCCGGCCGGATGCAATCAGCCTTTCAGAGCTTTCAGTCTTACGTTTTTCATCCCCGCTAATCCCCGCCCGTCCCCGCCATAGGCCGATTATCGCCGCGCTTTTCACGTATCACCTTCAGAACCTTCGTTAGCTCGTTCATTCATAACGGTTTTTGGCTTCTGCGCCGACTTCAACAAGTGCCGCTAAGTCCTTGTTCTAGCGGATAAATTCGTCAAAAAACGTTGAGCCTCCCTTGACCCTCGTTGGTCGTTACTCTAAAGTGGGAGACAGTGTGAGAAAGTGTATTTTTGTGTGATTTCAAGCGCGTATTCGGGTAGATTTTCTGAGATTTAGGCGGGCGGCGAAAAGCGCCGCATTAGGGGGAGCAAATTGTTCCAGGGGGCGTCGGCGCTGACACTCGATGCGAAAGGGCGGATGTCGATTCCGTCGCGCTATCGGGACGCGCTGCAACAACAGGCAGAAGGCCGGGTGACGATCACCAAGCACCCGGACGGCTGCCTGTTGCTATTTCCGCGCCCCGAATGGGAAGTGTTCCGTGCGAAGGTCGCCGCCTTGCCGATGGATGCGCACTGGTGGCGCCGCATCTTTCTCGGCAATGCGTCCGACGTCGATGTCGACAGCGCGGGCCGTGTGCTCGTCTCACCTGAATTGCGTCTGGCAGCAGGAATGGAAAAGGAAGTCATGCTGCTCGGCATGGGTAGTCATTTTGAGTTGTGGGATGCACAGACCTACGCCGCCAAGGAACAGGCGGCGATGGCTCAGGGCATGCCCGACGCCTTGAAAAATTTCACGTTCTGATCGCGGTTAAAAAGCTATGGCATCTGCGATGGGACCGGGACTGCAGCATCGCACGGTGCTGCTTGACGAAGCGGTGAACGCGTTGATCACGCGCGCGGACGGCGTCTATGTAGACGGCACGTTCGGCCGTGGCGGCCACAGCCGCGCGATCCTCGGGCGTCTCGGTGAAGCCGGGCGCCTGATCGCGTTCGACAAGGATCCGCAGGCGATCGCGACGGCGCAAACCATTGGCGACGCGCGGTTTTCGATCGTGCATGAGAGTTTTGCTTCGCTGCGCGACGAGCTCGCGTCGCGCGGGGTAGGGCGTGTGTCGGGGGTGTTGCTGGACCTTGGCGTGTCGTCGCCGCAGTTCGACGATCCGCAGCGCGGTTTCAGTTTCCGCGCCGATGGTCCGCTCGACATGCGGATGGACCCGACGCGCGGCGAGTCCGCCGCTGACTGGCTCGCTCGGGCCACGTTGCAGGAACTGACGGAGGTAATTCGGGATTATGGGGAAGAACGGTTTGCTTTTCAGATTGCAAAGGCGCTTGTTGCTCGCCGGGCAGAGTCCGACCGTCTCGGGCCTCTCGACAGCACGGGCGAGCTTGCCCAAATCGTGGCTAACGTCGTCAAAACCCGTGAGAAGGGTAAGGACCCGGCAACCCGCACCTTTCAGGCTATACGGATTCACGTCAATCAAGAGCTTGCGGAGCTGCAGGTCGTTCTAGAAGCAGCGCTGTCGTTGCTGGAACAGGGGGGGCGGCTGGTGGTCATCAGCTTTCATTCGCTCGAGGACCGGATCGTCAAGCGATTCATGCAGGCGCACGCGAGCGCGCCGGCGGTGGACCGCCGCCTGCCGATCCGCGCCGTCGACCTGCCGAGCCCGCCGCTCAGGCTGCTCGGCCGCGTGTTCGCGAGCGACGAGGAAGTCGCCGCGAACCCGCGCGCCCGCTCGGCCGTGATGCGCATCGCGGAGCGCGTCACGCCATGAATCGCCTGAACATCTTCCTGCTGATCGTCGTGATGGGGTGCGCGCTATCGGTCGTGAACGCGACCAATCAGCAGCGCCAGATCTTCATTCAGCTGCAACGCGCGCAGTCGCAGGAGCATCAGCTCCAGCAGGACTACGCACAGCTTCAATATCAGCAAAGCGCGCTGTCGAGAACCTCGCGCATCGAACAGATCGCCACCGACTCGCTCAAGATGCAGCCCGTCACGACCGGACGCACGCAATATCTGACGCTCGCGCCGGGCGCGTCGGCGGCCGTCGACGCTCCGGTGCCGACCTCCGCGCCCCCGCAGGGCGGTGCACCCACGCCTGCCCGCCGCGGAGGCACGCGATGAAAAAGGACAATCGCCGCAAGAGCGTGGCCTTCAGCGCGAACCCCATTCTCTCCGTGCGCCTGCCGATGTGGCGCTCGAAGCTCGTCGTCTTCCTGCTGTTCATGGCGTTCGTCGCGCTGGCCGCGCGCGCGTTCTGGATTCAGGGCCCGGGCAACGCCTTCTATCAGAAGCAGGGCGAAAGCCGCTATCAGCGCACGATCGAGCTGCCGGCCACGCGCGGCAAGATTCTCGACCGTAACGGACTCGTGCTTGCCACGAGCCTGCCCGTGCGCGCAATTTGGGCGATTCCCGAAGCCGTGCCCGACGATCTCGGCGCCGACAAGCTCAACCAGCTCGGCACGCTGCTCGGCATGAGCACGAAAGAGCTGCGTGCCAAGCTCTCGGAAGACAAGACGTTCGTCTATGTGAAGCGACAGGTGCCGCTCGACGTCGCGCAGAAGGTCACGGCGCTCGACATTCCCGGCGTCTATCAGCGCAACGAATACAAGCGCTTTTACCCCGAGGGCGACGTCGCCGCTCACCTGATCGGCTTCACCAACGTCGAGGACGAGGGCCAGGAAGGCGTCGAGCTTGCCGACCAAAAGGTTCTCGCTGGCATGCCGGGCATACGTCACGTCATCAAGGACCGTTTGGGCCATATCGTCGAAGACGTCGACGAAACGGTCGTGCCCCACGATGGCAAGGACGTCGAACTGTCCATCGACAGCAAGATCCAGTACATCGCCTATTCGAACCTCAAGGCCGCCGTGGAGCGGTTCAAGGCCAAGGCCGGCGCGGCCATGGTCGTGGACGTGCGCACGGGCGAGGTGCTCGCGCTCGTCAACTATCCGACCTACAACCCGAACGACCGCTCGCACCTCACGGGCGAGCAATTGCGCAACCGCGTGCTCACTGACGTGTTCGAGCCCGGCTCGATCATGAAGCCGCTCACGGTGTCGCTCGCGCTCGATCTGCACCGCGTCTCGCCGAGTACACTGGTGGATACGGGCCCGGGCCATTTCACGCTCGACGGCGCGACCATCACCGACGACTCCGCATTCGGCGTCCTCACGGTCGGTGGCGTGATCCAGAAGTCGAGCAACATCGGCGCGACGAAGATCGCGATGACGCTCAAGCCCGAAGAAATGTGGGACATGTACACCAGTATCGGTCTCGGACAGGCGCCGAAAGTCGGGTTCCCCGGCGCGGCGGCGGGCCGCCTGCGTCCGTGGAAAAGCTGGCGCCGTATCGAACAGGCGACGATGTCCTACGGCTACGGCCTCTCCGTTTCGCTCTTCCAGCTCGCGCGCGCGTACACGGCGATCGCACACGACGGCCAGATCCTGCCCGTCACGATCTTCCGCCACCCCGGCGACACCCAGCCGGTGCAGGGCACCCAGGTCTTCGCGCCGACCACGGCGCGCGAGGTGCGCACGATGCTGGAAAGCGTGGTGTCGAAGGACGGCACGTCTCCCGACGCCGCCGTGCCCGGCTACCGCGTGGGCGGCAAGTCCGGCACGGCATACAAGCACGGCCCGCACGGATACGACCGCTCGAAGTACCGCGCCTCGTTCATCGGCATGGCGCCGATGCCGAATCCGCGCATTGTCGTCGCCGTATCGGTCGACGAGCCGACCGCGGGCAGCCACTTCGGCGGCGCGGTCTCGGGTCCGGTGTTCTCGGGCATCGTCGGCGACACGCTGCGCACGCTCAACGTGCCGCCCGACATGCCGGTGAAGCAACTCGTCGTCGAAGACAACGGCGCCGCGGCCGCTTCCGCGCCGGCCGCTGCCAACGCGCCCCCGAAGCATGCCGCGAATGCGCCTGCCAACAAGTCCCCCGTCGCCGCGCGGCACATGACCGTCGCTGACAACACCAGAAATCGACCCGGAGTCGTTCGATGAGCGCCACGCGCACCCAGCATCCCGCGCACCGGCAGATCGCGGACGCGCTCGCATGGCTGCGCGCGCACGTCGCGCCCACAGCCGGCCTGCATGCCGACACACGCTCGCTCGAGCCGGGCGACGTGTTTGTCGCCTATGCCGTGGAAGGCGCGGACAACCGCGCGCATATCGCCAACGCGATCGAGCGTGGCGCGGCAGCCGTGCTGTTTCAGCCGGAAGGCTATGTGGGCCAGAAGCCAGATGTGTCCATCGCGCTCGCCGTGCCGCAGCTCGACCTGCTCGCGGGCGAGATCGCGAGCGGATGGTACGGCGACCCGAGCGATGCGATGCTGATGGTCGGTGTGACTGGGACGAACGGCAAGACTTCGTGCAGCCAGTGGATCGCTTCGGCGCTCACGGGCATCGGCCAGAAGTGCGCGATCGTCGGAACCCTGGGCAGCGGCTTTCCCGGCCAGCTCGTGCACACGGGCTTCACCACGCCCGATGCGCCGCAACTGCAGCGCAGCCTCGGTCAACTGCGTACCGATGGCGCACAGGCGATTGCGATGGAAGTCTCCTCGCACGCGCTGCACCAGGGTCGCGTGAACGGCACGTCGTTCGACATCGCCGTCTTCACGAATCTCACGCAGGACCATCTCGACTATCACCTCACGTTCGAGGCCTACGAGGCTGCGAAGGCGCGTCTGTTCGCATGGCCGGGCCTGCGCGCGGCAATCATCAACGCCGACGACGCTGCGGGCCGCCGCCTGATCGCCGCCACGCGCGGCAAAGCGCGCACGATTGCATACGGCGTCGATACGCCTGCCGCCGACGCGCCCGTCGCCGACGCCTGGCTGCGCGCGAACGACGTACGCGCGACGGCTACGGGCACGGCGTTCCATCTGGAAACGTCGGACTGGGGCGAGGCGCAGGTCGAGGTCCATGTTCTCGGCCTCTTCAACGTGAGCAATCTGCTTGGCGTGCTCGGTGCGCTGCTCGCGGCGAACGTGCCGCTCGTGGCGGCGCTCAACGAGATTTCGAAGCTGCAGCCGGTGAACGGCCGCATGGAGCGCCTTGGCGGGCGCGCCGATCACGACGAGCCGCTCGTGGTGATCGACTATGCGCATACGCCGGACGCCCTCGAAAAAACCCTCGAAGCGCTGCGCCCAATCGCTGCCGCGCGCGGCGGCCAGCTCCTCTGCATGTTCGGCTGCGGCGGCGATCGTGACGCGACCAAGCGCCCGCTCATGGGTGCGATCGCGGAACGCCTCGCCGACCAGGTCGTCGTGACGAGCGACAACCCGCGCAGCGAATCGCCCGCCGCGATCATCGACCAGATCGTGCTAGGCATGCGCGACGCCGCGAAGGCGCGCCGCATCGAGGACCGCGCGAGCGCGATCCTGCAGGCGGTGCGCGGCGCGGCGCGCGAAGACGTCGTCGTGCTGGCCGGCAAGGGCCATGAGGCGACCCAGGAAATCATGGGCAAGAAGCGCGCGTTCTCCGATCAGGACCATGCGCGGCTTGCTCTCGCAGCCCGTGCCACGCACGGGCGCGGAGGTGGTGAATGACGATGCTTTCCCTGCGCGACGCCGCGGCGCTGATTCCCGGCGCGAGCGTACTCGGCGACGAGAACGCGACGTTCGAGCGCATTGCTACCGATAGCCGCTCGGCGGGCCCCGGCGATCTCTTCGTCGCGCTCAAAGGCGACCGTTTCGACGCCCACGACTTTCTCGGCGAGGTCGCCAACCGTCACGTGAGCGCGGTCCTCGTCGCACGCAGTCCCGGCGACTGGCGCATTCCCGCGCTGCGCGTGGACGACACGCGCACGGCGCTCGGCGCGCTCGCGCTCGGCTGGCGCCGGCGATTCTCGATGCCGCTCGTGGCCGTGACGGGCAGCAACGGCAAGACGACGGTCAAGGAAATGATCGCGTCGATTTTCGAGGCGGCCGTTGGAGAAAATTCGCGTCTTGCAACGGCCGGAAACCTCAACAATGACATCGGCGTGCCGTTAACGTTGCTGCGCTTGAGCGGCGCTCATCGGCTGGCGGTGGTCGAACTCGGCATGAATCATCCGGGCGAGACCGAGCTGCTCGCGAGATTTGCCGAGCCGACCGTCGCGGTGGTGAACAACGCACAGCGCGAGCATCAGGAATTCATGGCGACGGTGGAAGCCGTCGCGCTCGAACATGCGAGCGTGATTCACGCGCTCAAGCCCACGGGCGTCGCGGTGTTTCCCGCCAACGACGCCTACGCGAGCATCTGGCGCGTGGCGGCCACGGGTTCGCGCATTCTCGACTTCGCGCTGCATACGGAGGCGAACGCGGTCGAGGCGGCGGTCACGGGCAAGCTCGTTGGTGCAAGGCGTCTCGCGATCGCGACGCCGGAAGGCCAGCTCGAAGTGGAGTTGAAGGTGCTTGGCGCACACAACGCGCACAACGCGCTCGCGGCCACGGCGGCGGCGCTTGCGGCGGGCGTGCCGCTCGAGGCGATCGGGCGCGGACTGGAGGCGTTCGAGCCCGTGAAGGGCCGCTTGCAGGTGAAGCGCGCGGCGCTCGGGGAACTCGCGGGCGCAACGGTGATCGACGACACCTACAACGCGAACCCCGATTCGGTGCGTGCGGCGATCGACGTGCTCGCTTCGCATGCGTCGCCGCGTGTGCTCGTGCTGGGCGATATGGGCGAAGTCGGCGACGACGGTCCCGCGTTTCACCGTGAGGTGGGCGCTTATGCGAACGAACGCGGCATCGATGCGCTCTACACGCTCGGCGACGCGGCGCGTGATAGCGCGGCGGCGTTCGGCGCGCGGGCGCTGCATTCGGCAGACGTCGCCGAACTCGTGCGCGCGCTCGCGGCCGGCGGTTACGGCGCCGGCGCGACGATTCTCGTGAAAGGCTCGCGCTTCATGCAGATGGAGCGAGTCGTGGCGGCTCTAACCAATCCGCAAAACCCTGCGCCGGACGTGAAGTCCGGTGCGCACTGAAATACAAAAGGAATACAAGGCATGCTACTGGCGCTGGCGCAATGGCTGCAGAATGACGCAAGCTTCTTGCGCGTGTTCAGTTATCTGACGTTCCGTGCGGTGATGGCCACCATCACCGCGATGGCGATCGGGCTCTTTCTCGGCCCGTGGGTGATCCGCAAGCTCACCGCGATGAAGGTCGGCCAGGCTGTGCGGACGGACGGCCCGCAGACTCACCTCGTGAAGTCCGGCACGCCCACCATGGGCGGCGTGCTCATTCTGCTTGGCATCGCGGTTTCCACGCTGCTGTGGGGCGACCTCACGAACCGCTTCATCTGGATCGTGATGCTCGTTACGTTCGGCTTTGGCGCGATCGGCTGGGTCGACGACTATCGCAAGGTCGTCTACAAGGATCCGCGCGGCATGTCTTCGCGCGAGAAGTACTTCTGGCAGTCGGTGATCGGCCTCTTCGCGGCCGTGTATCTCGCGTTCAGCGTTTCCGAGGCGAGCAATGTGCGCGTGTTCGATCTCTTCATGGCGTGGGTGAGGAGCGGTCTTTCCATGGGTCTGCCCGCGCGCGCCGACCTCTTGCTGCCGTTCCTCAAGTCGATCAGCTATCCGCTCGGCGTTTGGGGCTTCATCGCGCTCACGTACTTCGTGATCGTCGGCGCGAGCAACGCCGTGAACCTCACCGACGGTCTCGACGGCCTCGTCATCATGCCGGTCGTGCTGGTCGGCGCGTCGCTCGGCGTGTTCGCGTACGTGATGGGCAGCTCGGTCTACTCGAAATATCTGCTCTTTCCGCACATTCCGGGCGCGGGCGAACTGCTTATCTTCTGCTCGGCAATGGGCGGGGCAGGGCTCGCGTTCCTCTGGTTCAACACGTATCCCGCGCAGGTGTTCATGGGCGACGTGGGCGCACTCGCGCTCGGCGGCGCGCTCGGCACCATCGCGGTGATCGTGCGTCAGGAAATCGTGCTCTTCATCATGGGCGGCATCTTCGTTGCGGAGACGCTCTCCGTGATGCTGCAGGTCACCTGGTTCAAGTACACGAAAAAGCGCTACGGCGAAGGGCGCCGCATCTTCAAGATGGCGCCCCTGCATCACCATTTCGAATTGACCGGCTGGAAAGAAACGCAGGTCGTCGTGCGTTTCTGGGTCATCACGCTGATGCTGTGTCTGATCGGTCTGTCCACGCTCAAGCTGCGTTGAGCCACTACACCAAGTCACCAGACAAGGAAGGAAAGCAAGCGATGTTCGGCGAGAAGTTTCGGGATCGGCAAAAGCCGATGGTGCTCGTGCTGGGACTCGGGGAATCGGGTCTCGCGATGGCGCGCTGGTGCGCGCGGCATGGTTGCCGCCTGCGCATTGCCGACACGCGCGAAGCGCCGCCCAATCTCCCCGAACTCGCGGTGCGCGGCATCGATGCCGACTTCGTCGGCGGTCCGTTCACGCCCGCGCTGCTCGAGGGCGTGGAGCTCGTCGCCATCAGCCCAGGCCTTTCGCCGCTCGCCGAAGATCTCGTGCCGCTGATCGCGGCGGCGCGCGAGCGCGGCATCGAAGTGTGGGGCGAGCTCGAACTCTTCGCGCAGGCGCTGCGTCATCTCGGCGAGAGCGGCTATGCGCCGAGGGTGCTCGCCATCACGGGCACGAACGGCAAGACGACCACCACGAGCCTCACGGGCACGCTCTGCGAGCGCGCGGGCAAGCGCGTGGCGGTGGCGGGCAACATCAGCCCGGCCATGCTCGACAAGCTCGCCGAAGCGATCGACAACACCGCGCTGCCGGACGTGTGGGTGCTCGAGCTGTCGAGCTTCCAGCTGGAGACGGCGCATACTTTCGAGCCCGATGCTGCGGCGGTCCTCAACATCACGCAGGACCATCTTGACTGGCACGGCGGCCTTGATGCCTACGCGGCCGCGAAGGGCCGTATCTTCGGGCCGCGCACGACGCGCGTGCTCAACCGCGACGACGCACGGGTCATGTCGCTCGCAAGCGTGAAGGGAAGCACCGGCGCGAAGATCGTGACCTTCGGCCTGAACGAGCCGCAAAACGAAGGCGACCTGGGTCTCTCGCGCGAGAACGGCATGCAATGGCTCGTCCAGGCACACGATCTCGACGCGAACGACGAGCCTGTCTCGCCGCGCCGACGCAAACAACAGGAAGCCGCGCCCGTGCATCTCGGCATGAAGCGCCTCATGCCCGCCGACGCGCTGCGCATTCGCGGCCTGCACAACGCAGCGAACGCGCTCGCGGCGTTCGCGCTCACGCGCGCGATCGATCTGCCGCCCGCGCCGCTGCTGCACGGCTTGCGCGAGTATCGCGGCGAGCCGCATCGCGTGGAACTGATCGCCTCGATCGACGGTGTGGACTATGTGGACGACAGCAAGGGCACGAACGTGGGCGCAACGGTTGCCGCGCTCGACGGCCTCGCGCAGCGCGCCGTGCTGATCGCGGGCGGCGACGGCAAGGGCCAGGACTTCGATCCACTGGCTGAGCCCGTGGCGCGCTGGTGCCGCGCCGTGATGCTGATCGGACGCGACGCGCCGAAGATCCGCGCGGCGCTCGAAGCCACGGGCATCGCGATGAGCGACCACGCGACGCTCGAGGAAGCCACGCGCGCCGCCACGGCACTCGCGCAACCGGGCGACGTGGTGCTGCTTTCGCCGGCCTGCGCGAGCTTCGACATGTTCAAGGGCTACGCCCATCGTGCGGCGGTATTCCACGACACCGTGGAAGAAATCGCCGCAGAGCGGGGGACGATGATATGAGCTGGTCCGAACGATTCGGGACGCGCCTCTCGCGCCCAGGCGCTCAGGCAGACGCCAAGGCGAGCGGTTCGTCGGGCGGCGGTGCGCGCTCGGGTGGCCTGTCGAGCGTCGTCAACGGCGTGCGCCCCGGCCGCTCGCGCATGCTCGACTACGACCACTCGCTGCTGTGGGCCGTGATCGCGCTGCTCGGCCTTGGCGTGGTGATGGTCTACTCGGCGTCGATCGCCATGCCTGATTCGCCGAAGTACGCCTCTTACCGCGACTGGGCGTTTCTCGTGCGCCACATCGTCTCGCTCGTGATCGCCACGATCGCGGCGCTGATCGCGTTTCGCATTCCCGTTTCCACGTGGGACCGCTACGCGCCGAAGCTCTTCCTCATCGCGCTCGCGATGCTCGTGGTCGTGCTCATTCCGCACATCGGCAAGGGCGTGAATGGCGCGCGGCGCTGGATTCCGCTCGGTATCACGAACATGCAGCCGTCGGAAATCATGAAGCTCGCCGTGACGGTCTATGCGGCGAACTACACGGTGCGCAAGCAGGAATACATGCACAGCTTCGCGAAGGGCTTTTTGCCGATGGCGTTCGCCGTGGGCGTGGTCGGCGCGCTGCTGCTGCTCGAGCCCGACATGGGCGCGTTCATGGTGATCGCCGCGACCGCGATGGGCGTGCTGTTTCTCGGCGGCGTGAACGGCAAGCTGTTCGGCGGCCTCGTGGCCACGGCCGTGGGCACCTTCACGCTGCTCGTATGGGCGTCGCCGTGGCGTCGCGAGCGGATCTTCGCGTACCTCGATCCGTGGGACGACCGCTATGCCCAGGGCAAGGCCTATCAGCTCACGCACTCGTTGATCGCCTTCGGACGCGGCGAGTGGTTCGGCGTGGGGCTCGGCGGCAGTGTCGAGAAGCTCAACTATCTGCCGGAAGCGCACACCGACTTCATTCTCGCCGTGATCGGCGAGGAACTCGGTTTTGTGGGCGTGATGGTCGTGATCCTGCTCTTCTACTGGATCGTGCGGCGCGCGTTCGAAATCGGCCGCCAGGCGCTCGCGCTCGACCGCACGTTCGCGGGTCTCGTCGCCAAGGGGCTCGGTGTGTGGTTCGGCGCGCAGGCCTTCATCAACATGGGCGTGAACCTGGGTCTCCTGCCGACCAAGGGGCTTACGCTGCCGCTCGTCAGCTACGGCGGCTCGGGCATTTTGCTCAACTGCGTCGCGGTCGCGCTGTTGTTGCGCGTCGATTACGAGAACCGGGTTCTGATGCGCGGAGGGAAGGTATGACGGCTGCAACGCGCACGCTCATGGTGATGGCCGGCGGCACAGGGGGACACGTGTTCCCGGGGCTCGCCGTCGCGCATCGCATGGAGCAGTGGGGCTGGCGCGTGGTATGGCTCGGCAATCCCGCAGGCATGGAAGCGACGCTCGTCCCGAAACACGGCATCGCGATGGAATACGTGCGCTTTGGCGGCGTGCGCGGCAAGGGCATCAAGACCAAGCTGATGCTGCCGCTCAATCTGCTGCGCGCCTGCACGCAGAGTCTTGCGGCGCTGCGTCGCGTGAAGCCCGATGTGGTGCTCGGCATGGGCGGCTATATCACGTTCCCGGCGGGCGTGATGAGTGCGCTGTCGGGCCGTCCGCTCGTGCTGCATGAGCAGAACTCGATCGCGGGACTCGCGAACAAGGTGCTTGCCAAGCTCGCGAAGCGCGTACTCGTAGCGTTCCCCGGCGCGCTGCCGAACGCCGAGTGGACCGGCAACCCGATCCGCGAGGCGCTCGAACACGTCGACGAGCCGCAGGCGCGCTACGCCGCGCGCAGCGGTCCGCTGCGCGTGCTCGTCGTAGGCGGTAGCCTCGGCGCGACGGCGCTCAACGAAGTCGTGCCGCGCGCGCTGTCGCTGCTCGCGCCGCAAGAGCGTCCGCAGATCGTGCATCAGGCGGGCGCGAAGCACATCGACGCCTTGCGTCAAAACTATATCGACGCCGGACTCGAACCCGGTGACACGGTGCAGCTCGTACCGTTCATCGACGACATGGCGAGCGCCTACCGCAACGCGGATCTCGTGGTCTGCCGTTCGGGCGCAATGACGGTGGCCGAGATCGCGGCCGTGGGCGTGGCGGCATGCTTCGTGCCGTTCCCGTACGCCGTGGACGACCACCAGACCACCAACGCCGCGTTCCTTGCCGACAAGGACGCAGCACTCGTGGTGCAGCAACGCGACCTGACGGCGGAAGGTCTCGCCGACTGGTTGCGGCATCAGACCAGAACATCGCTGGCGGAAATGGCTGGGCGCGCCCGCGCGCTCGCGAAACCCGACGCCGCCGATCAGGTCGCGCGCATCTGTGCGGCCGTGGCGGGCGTAAGTGCGGGAGGAAAGCAATGAAACACATCGTCAAACATATCCATTTCGTCGGCATCGGCGGCGCGGGCATGAGCGGCATCGCCGAAGTGCTCGTCAACCTCGGCTACCAGGTGAGCGGCTCGGACCTCGCGAAGAACGGCGTCACCGATCGACTCGCCGCGCTCGGCGCGCGCATCGCGATCGGCCACGCCGAAGAGAACATCGAAGGCGCGAACGCCGTGGTCGTCTCAACCGCGGTGCGCAGCGACAACCCCGAAGTGCTCGCGGCGCGCCATCGCCGCATTCCGATCGTGCCGCGCGCCGTGATGCTCGCGGAGCTGATGCGCCTGAAGCAGGGCATCGCGATTGCGGGCACACACGGCAAGACCACCACGACGTCGCTCGTGGCGAGCGTGCTGGCCGCGGGCGGGCTCGACCCGACCTTCGTGATCGGCGGCCGTCTCATCAGCGCGGGCGCGAACGCGCGCCTCGGCACGGGCGACTTCATCGTGGCGGAAGCCGACGAGTCGGACGCTTCGTTCCTGAACCTCTTCCCGGTGATCGAAGTCATTACGAACATCGACGCCGATCATATGGACACCTACGGGCACGACTTCGCGCGCCTGAAGCAGGCGTTCATCGAATTCACGCACCGTCTGCCGTTCTATGGCATCGCGGTGCTGTGCGTGGACGACCCGAACGTGAAGGAGATTCTGCCGTTCGTCTCGAAGCCGATCATCCGCTACGGCTTCGCGTCCGACGCGCAGGTGCGCGCCGTGAACGTGATCGCGCGCGACGGCAAGATGTACTTCACGGTGATGCGCGAGGACGCGCCATCGCTCGACGTCGTGCTGAATCTGCCGGGCACGCACAACGTGCAGAACGCGCTGGCGGCGATCGCCATCGCAACCGAACTCGAAGTGAAAGACGCCGACATCCAGCGCGCGCTCGCGGAATTCAACGGCGTGGGGCGGCGCTTCCAGCGCTACGGCGAAGTCCCGGTCAACGGCGGCGGCACCTACACGTTGATCGACGACTACGGCCACCACCCGGTGGAGATGGCGGCGACGATTGCGGCCGCGCGCGGTGCGTTTCCCGAGCGGCGTCTCGTGCTCGCGTTCCAGCCGCACCGCTACACGCGCACGCGTGATTGTTTCGAAGACTTCGTGCGCGTGCTTTCGACCGTCGATGCGCTCGTGCTGACCGATGTCTATGCGGCCGGCGAAGCGCCGATCGTCGCCGCGGACGGCCGCGCGCTCGCCCGTGCGATTCGCGTGGCGGGCAAGGTCGAGCCGGTGTTCGTCGAGACCGTGGATGAAGTGCCGGAGGCGCTCGCGGCAGTGGTGCGCGACGGCGATGTGGTGATTACGATGGGCGCGGGTTCGATCGGCGGCGTGCCGGGTCGGATCGCAGCCCAGGAACAGAAGGCGTGAGTGACATGAGCAGTATCGATCCCAAATTCGATCCGAAGCAGTTCGGCAAGGTGGCGGTGTTGTTCGGCGGCGTGTCCGCCGAGCGCGAGGTGTCGCTCAAATCGGGCGCGCTGGTGCTTCTGGCGCTGCAGAGCGCAGGCATCGACGCGCATCCGTTCGATCCCTCCGAGCGACCGCTTTCGGCGTTGAAGGACGAGGGCTTCGTGCGCGCATTCAACGCGCTGCACGGCGGCTACGGCGAGAACGGCCAGATCCAGGGCGCGCTCGACTTCTACGGCATCCGCTATACGGGCACCGGCGTGCTGGGCTCGGCGCTGGGGCTCGACAAGTTCCGCAGCAAGCTCGTGTGGCAGCAACTCGGCATTCCGACGCCGCCGTTCGAAGCCGTCCTGCGTGGCGACGACTACGCGGCGCGCGCGCCGCAGATCCTGGCGAAGCTGGGCCTGCCGCTCTTCGTGAAGCCCGCGAGCGAAGGCTCCAGCGTCGCCGTGATCAAGGTGAAGGCGGAAAGCCAACTCGTGCCGGCGCTCGAAGAAGCCGCGAAGTTCGACAAGATCGTGCTGGTGGAGAAGAGCATCGAAGGCGGCGGCGAGTACACCGCGTGTATCGCGGGCGACCTCGATCTGCCGATCATCAAGATCGTGCCGGCGGGCGAGTTCTACGACTACGACGCGAAGTACATCCTCGACACGACGCAGTATCTGATTCCCTGCGGCTTGGCGCCTGCGAAGGAAGCGGAACTCAAGAAGCTCGCGCGCCGCGCGTTCGACGTGCTCGGCTGCACCGACTGGGGCCGCGCCGATTTCATGATGGATGGCGCAGGCAACGCGTATTTCCTCGAAGTGAACACGGCGCCAGGCATGACCGACCACTCGTTGCCGCCGAAGGCCGCGCGTGCGGTGGGCATCGAATATCGCGACCTCGTGGTGCGCGTGCTGGCCCTCACGCTGAAAGATTGAAGCCCTGATGAATCTCTGACCGACGAATTGCCGAACCTGCATTGAACCGACAATCTCGACATGTGGAATAACGTACGCCAGCTCAACCTTGCCGCGAACGCGTTGAACGCGCTGCTCGCGCTCGCGCTGCTGGCGGCCGGCTGCTACTGGCTCGTGCAGCGCCCCAACTTCGCGCTTCGCGAGATCCGCATCGACGGCGACACCGAGCACATCAATTCGCCCACCGTGCGTGCGAGTGTGGTCGGCCGGCTGAGGGGCAACTTCTTCACGGTCGATCTCGATGCGGCGCGCGCCGCGTTCGAGCAGATGCCGTGGGTGCGCCACGCGAGCGTGCGCCGGGTGTGGCCCAATGCGCTGGCTGTCACGCTCGAAGAGTACAAACCGTTGGGCACGTGGGGCAGCGATCAACTCGTGAGCACGGACGGCGAGCTCTTCACGGCGAACCAGGGCGAGCTGGACGGAGAACTGCCCGCGTTCGACGGCCCCGAGGGCACGGCGCCCGAAGTGGTCGCGCGCTATCGCGACATCGCGAAGTGGTTTGCGCCGCTCGGACTCACGCCCGACGAAGTGACGCTCTCGCCTCGCTACGCGTGGACGGTGAAGCTCTCGAACGGCATGCAGGTGGAACTCGGCCGCGAGCGCAACGCCGAAACGCTCAACGAGCGCTCGCATCGCCTCATCGCGGCATGGTCGGCGGTCACGCAACGTTGGGGCAACGAGATCGAATACGCGGACCTGCGTTATCCGAACGGGTTTGCGATACGCGCAGCGGGGATGCGCTTCATCAGTGACACGCCCGCTCCGGGCAAGAAGTAACAGGACATCACACGCAACGAGCACGATATGAGTAAAGACTATAAGGATCTGCTGGTCAGCCTCGACATCGGGACGTCGAAGGTGGTGGCCGTCGTCGCCGAACTAAAGGGCGAAGGCCACTACGAAGTGATCGGCCTCGGCCAGAGCGAATCGAAAGGTCTCAAGAAGGGCGTGGTGGTGAACATCGAGGCCACGGTGCAGTCTATCCAGCGAGCGCTCGAAGAAGCGGAACTCATGGCCGACTGCAAGATCACTAACGTATTCACCGGCATTGCGGGCAGCCACATTCGCAGCTTCAACTCGAGCGGCATGGTTGCCATCAAGGAGAAGGAAGTCACGCAGGCGGACGTCGCGCGCGTGATCGAAACGGCGAAGGCGATCAACATCCCGACCGATCAGCAGGTGCTGCACATCCTCACGCAGGAATTCATCATCGACGGCCAGGAGGATGTGCGCGAGCCGATCGGCATGAGCGGCATTCGCCTCGAAGTGAAGGTGCACATCGTGACGGGCGCGGTGAGCGCGGCGCAGAACATCGTGAAGTGCGTGCGCCGCTGCGGGCTCGAAGTGAACGACCTCATCCTGCAGCCGCTCGCGTCGTCGCTGGCGGTGCTGAC
Organism: Paraburkholderia sp. JHI2823; assembly: GCF_038900695.1. Lineage (NCBI taxonomy): Bacteria > Pseudomonadati > Pseudomonadota > Betaproteobacteria > Burkholderiales > Burkholderiaceae > Paraburkholderia > Paraburkholderia sp. JHI2823. The sequence goes on from NZ_JAYMRY010000035.1 coordinate 23,699, forward strand.
CGAGGACGAGAAGGAACTGGGCGTGGTGCTCGTCGACGTCGGCGGCGGCACCACCGACATCGCGATCTTCAGCGAAGGCGCGATTCGACATACCGCGGTGATTCCGATCGCGGGCGACCAGGTGACGAGCGACATCGCCATGGCGCTGCGCACGCCGACGCCCGACGCGGAAGACATCAAGGTGAGCTACGGCATCGCAAAGCAGGCGCTCGCCGATCCGGACGAGATGATCGAAGTGCCGGGGCTTGGCGAGCGCGGTCCGCGCACGCTGTCGCGTCAGGCGCTCGCAGCCGTGATCGAGCCGCGCGTGGAAGAGCTCTTCTCGCTCGTTCAGCAGGTGGTGCGCGAGTCGGGCTACGAAGAACTGCTCAGCTCGGGCGTCGTGCTGACGGGCGGCGCCGCGATGATGCCGGGCATGGTGGAGCTGGGCGAGGACATTTTCCTGAAGCCGGTGCGCATTGGCGTGCCGGAGTACGCGGGCGGTCTTGCCGACGTGGTGCGCAATCCGCGCTACTCGACGGCGATGGGCCTGCTCGTGGAAGGCCGCTCGCAGCGCATGCGCGGGCGCAAGGTTGCAGTGCAGTCGGGGTCGATGGGGCAGGTCTTCTCCCGCATGAAGGACTGGTTCCTCGGCAGCTTCTGATAGACCGACGCAGTACCGAAGGCGAAGTACGAGCTTCAAAAAATCGCGCTGGTGACGGCGGCTGGCGCGCAGTGGAGGGTTGCCCGATCTTCCGCTGGATAACGGCCGAGGAGCGGAATCTTTTTCTTGACGGAGGCAACATGGAATTCCAGATGCTGGAAACGGAAACCAACGGCACCATCATCAAGGTGGTAGGCGTTGGTGGTGCTGGCGGCAATGCCGTGCAGCACATGATCAACCGCGGCGTGCAAGGCGTCGATTTCATCGTGATGAACACGGACGCACAGGCGCTCTCGCGCTCGCGCGCATCGACCGTGATTCAGCTCGGCAACACGGGCCTGGGCGCGGGCGCGAAGCCGGAAATGGGCCGCGCGGCCGCTGAGGAAGCGCGTGAGCGCATCGCCGACGGACTGCGCGGCGCGCACATGGTCTTCATCACCGCCGGCATGGGCGGCGGCACCGGCACGGGCGCGGCCCCGGTCGTCGCGCAGATCGCCAAGGAAATGGGCATTCTCACCGTTGGCGTGGTGAGCAAGCCGTTCGAGTTCGAAGGCGGCAAGCGCATGCGCGTGGCGGAAGCCGGCTCGCAGCAACTGGAGGATCACGTCGACTCGCTGATCGTCGTCCTGAACGACAAGCTGTTCGACGTGATGGGCGATGACGCCGAGATGGACAAGTGCTTCCAGTGCGCGGACGACGTTCTGAACAACGCAGTTGCAGGCATCGCCGAAATCATCAACGTCGACGGCCTCGTGAACGTCGACTTCGAAGACGTGAAGACGGTGATGGGCGAGCAGGGCAAGGCGATGATGGGCACGGCGACGGTTGCCGGCGTCGATCGCGCGCGCCTCGCGGCGGAACAGGCCGTGGCGAGCCCGCTGCTCGAAGGCGTCGATCTGTCGGGTGCGCGCGGCGTGCTGGTCAACATCACGTCGAGCCGCTCGCTGCGCCTGTCGGAAACGCGCGAAGTCATGAACACCATCAAGAGCTATGCTGCGGAAGACGCCACGGTGATCTTCGGCGCCGTGTACGACGACGCGATGGGCGACGCACTGCGCGTGACGGTGGTGGCAACGGGCCTCGGCCGCGCTGCGAAGAAGCAACAGGCCGCGCCGATGCAACTGCTGCGCACGGGCACGGACAATCATCCGATTCCGGCTCCGGCGGGTTCGTACGCACCGCAGCACAGCGGCCACGGCAACACGGCCGACTACGGCGCGCTCGATACGCCGGCTGTGTGGCGCACGTCGCGCGACACCGCGGCTTCGCACGTGCAGGCGCTGCAGGAAAAGGGCGTCGACACGTACGACATCCCGGCGTTCCTGCGCAAGCAGGCGGACTGAGTCGTCACGCGAGCGAGTCTGACTGCGGCCGGGCGCACGGATTGCGCTCAGCCGGCAGACGGATGTCATGCGCGAGGCGTAGCAATGAAGGCGAGCAAGGCCAGCAAGGCCGCATCCGCAAGGATGCGCGGCAGGGACGGTTGCCCGCCACGCAAAAGGCGTGGGGGAGGGGCGCGGTGTCGCCCAACGAACCTGTGTAATCTTGCAGTACATCGTTGCCCGACATTGCATGGGGCGGCCAGCCGTGGGGCGGCCAACCGCACGCCAGCGCACGACGCTTGCGCATCGTTGCGAAGGACGAGTCATGATCAAACAGGGTGAAACGCTGCCCGACGCGACGCTCTTCGAGTTCGTCGAAGACGCGCGCGAGGGTTGCACGCTGGGGCCGAACAGCTTCGACGTGCGCAAGGAAGCGGCGGGCAAGCGCGTGGTGATCTTCGGATTGCCGGGCGCATTCACGCCGACGTGCTCCGCGAAGCACGTGCCGGGCTATGTCGAGCACTACGACGCGCTGCGCGCGGCCGGTGTCGACGAAATCTGGTGCGTGTCCGTCAACGACGCGTTCGTGATGGGCGCGTGGGGACGTGATCAGCGTACCTCGGGCAAGGTACGCATGATGGCCGACGGCAGCGCGGCGTTGACTCGTGCACTCGGACTGGAGCAGGATTTGTCGGCGCGTGGCATGGGGATCCGCTCCCAGCGCTATGCGATGGTGGTCGACGACGGCGTGGTCAAGACGCTGAACGTCGAAGCACCCGGCAAGTTCGAAGTGAGCGATGCCGCGAGCATACTGGCCACGTTGACCCGCGCATGAAGGCGTTCGCTGCTTCGCGTTGCCCGCACGCAACGCGAGAAGCGAAGCAAATGTGACAGGCGATTACGTGAGCCGAGCGGGCCGATCATCCGGGAACGCCTCCGTTCCGGGTATCGGCCCGCCCTTCATCCCGACGGGGTAATCCGGGGAAACAGTTTGTCACGCCCGGGAGTACGACGGGGTGGCCGCAACTAGGGTATAATCCGCACTATGAATTAAAAAGTCCCGATTGGGATTTTCAATGAGCAGAATGACCATGTTGAAGCAGCGAACCATCAAGTCGATCGTGAAGACAGTCGGCATCGGCCTTCATTCGGGCCGCAAGGTTGACCTGACGCTCCGTCCGGCGGCGCCGAACACGGGCATCGTGTTTTCGCGCGTGGATTTGCCGACGCCGGTGGACATCCCCGCATCGGCAATGGCGATCGGCGACACGCGCCTCGCCTCGGTGCTGCAGAAAGACGGTGCGCGCGTCTCGACGATCGAGCACCTCATGTCCGCCTGTGCGGGCCTTGGGATCGACAACCTCTACGTCGACGTGACCGCCGAGGAAATTCCGATCATGGACGGCAGTGCGGCTTCGTTCGTGTTCCTGATCCAGTCGGCGGGCATCGAAGAGCAGAACGCTCCCAAGAAGTTCATCAAGGTCAAGAAACCGGTCGAGATTCGCGACGGCGACAAGTTTGCACGCCTCGAGCCATTTTTCGGCTTCAAGCTCAAGTTCACGATCGACTTCCGCCATCCGGCCGTCGACAAAACGGGCCAGGCGCTCGAAGTCGACTTCGCGAACACCTCGTATGTGCGCGAGATCGCGCGCGCCCGCACGTTCGGCTTCGCGCACGAAGTCGAGATGATGCGCGAGCTGGGCCTCGCGCGCGGCGGCAGCATGGATAACGCGATCGTGCTGGACGAGTACCGCATCCTCAACAACGACGGTCTGCGCTATGACGACGAGTTCGTGAAGCACAAGATGCTCGACGCGATCGGCGACCTCTACGTGGTGGGTCATCCGCTGCTGGCGGCTTACGATGCGTACAAGTCGGGCCACGGCCTGAACAACGCGCTGCTGCGCGAGCTGCTCGTGCACGAGGACGCGTACGAAATCGTCACGTTCGACGATCCGCAAAAGGCGCCGCGCGGCTTCGGCTACGAGGCGCAGACGGCATTCGCCTGAGCGTCTTTCGGGACTTGCCAGCGAGAAGGGGCGGCTAGATGCCGCCCCTTGTCATTTGACGCGCCGCGATGTGATTCGCGTGCGCCGGATCAGCGCCTTTTCGTGTGGCGGGCCGCCATCCTCGCCAGCGCGGCTTGCAGCGGCGAGGGCTCCAGCGTTTCGCTGAGCGCCTGGAGCGCGGCCGCGCCGGCCGGCGTCATGCGCGCCTGCTTGGGCGGAGCGGGGTCCTTCACAGCCTGCGGTCGCACGCGGATGCGCACGCTGTCCAGCGGCCAGCCGCGCGCCTGCAGGTCGGCCACGAGCCGCGGTTCGAGATGGCGCAGACGGGCCGCGAGCGCATTGTGCGCGGCGAACAGGGCCAGTGTGCGGTCCTTGATGAAGCCGGGCTCAACGCTTGCGGCCAGATAGTCGGGCAGCAGCGCGTTCAGATCGCGCTGAATGGCCGCGATCTGCTCGACGCCGGCGCGCAAGGGCGCGAACGCGTCCGTGCGGCTCAGCACTTCGGCTAGCGGCTGCGGGGCGTACGGTCCCCTGGACCTTGAAAACGGCGAGAAACGGCTCATGTGGCAGAAGGATGGACGAGTGCGCAGGCAGCGTCAGGTGAGCTCGGCACCGCTAATCGCGTGGCGGGGCTCCGATGCCGCCATTGTAGCTTGCGGCACGCCCAGCCACGTGCCTTCCGGCCATCTGGCCAGGTTCGTTTCACGGCCTTGCGCCACAGGGCGGGAGGGCCGTCCGTGCGGGCATTGCGCGCGCCGCAGCCCTCTTCGCGCTGACACAGGCGAGTGAGGGGGCGCGTGCTAAAATGCCCGATTCGAATCCACCATTTTTGGGCTTAAGCCGCCGAGGTCCTTCCGGTCCGGGTGCAGGGTGCCCGTCGCGCGTGCAGCGTGTACGGTGCGCGATCAGCCCGCCGTCAGGAATCCCGGCCGAAGCCGCGACGCAGACACCGATCCGATGACCACCGGTTTCTTACAGAAAATCTTTGGCAGCCGCAATCAGCGCCTGATCAAGCAATATCAGAAGACGGTCGTGGCGATCAACGCGCTCGAACCGAAGATCGAGCAGTACACCGACGAGCAGCTGCGCGCGAAGACGGTCGAGTTTCGTGAGCGCGTGGCCAATGGGACGTCGCTCGACGAGCTGCTGCCCGAGGCATTCGCCGTTTGCCGCGAGGCGAGCAAGCGCGTGCTCAAGATGCGCCACTTCGACGTGCAGCTGATCGGCGGCATGGTGCTGCACTACGGCAAGATCGCCGAAATGCGCACCGGCGAAGGCAAGACGCTCGTCGCGACACTCGCCGCGTACCTGAATGCGCTGTCCGGCCGCGGCGTCCACGTCGTGACCGTGAACGACTACCTCGCGCAGCGCGACGCCGAGTGGATGGGCCGCCTCTACAACTTCCTCGGTCTGACTGTCGGCATCAACCTGTCGCAGATGGACCACGCGATGAAGCAGCAGGCTTACGCTGCGGACATCACGTATGGCACGAACAACGAGTTCGGCTTCGACTACCTGCGCGACAACATGGTCTACGAGACCGAGGCGCGCGTGCAGCGTGCGCTGAACTTCGCCGTGGTCGACGAGGTGGACTCGATCCTGATCGACGAAGCGCGTACGCCGCTCATCATCTCGGGCCAGGCCGAAGACCACACCGAACTCTACGTGCGCATGAACGCGCTGCCGCCGCTGCTCGAACAGCAGATCGGCGAAGAGAAGGCCGACGGCACGGGCGTCGAAAAGCCGGGCGACTACACGCTCGACGAAAAGGCGCGCCAGGTGTTCCTCACCGAATCGGGCCACGAGAAGGCCGAGCGCATGCTCGCCGAGTGGGGCCTGATCGGCCAGGGCGAAAGCCTCTACGCGCCGCAGAACATCACGCTGATGCACCACGTGTACGCCGCGCTGCGCGCCCATACGCTGTTCCACAAGGACCAGCACTACGTGGTGCAGAACGGCGAAGTCATCATCGTCGACGAGTTCACCGGCCGTCTGATGGCCGGCCGCCGCTGGTCGGACGGCCTGCATCAGGCCGTGGAAGCGAAGGAGCACGTGAAGATCCAGAGCGAGAACCAGACGCTCGCTTCGATCACGTTCCAGAACTACTTCCGCATGTACGCGAAGCTCTCGGGCATGACGGGTACGGCCGACACCGAAGCGTACGAATTCAACGAGATCTACGGCCTCGAAACCGTCGTGATCCCGACGAACCGCACGCCGAAGCGGATCGACAAGCAGGACCAGATCTACAAGACGGCGAAGGAACGCTACGACGCCGTGATCCGCGACATCCGCGAATGCTACGAGCGCGGTCAGCCGGTGCTCGTCGGCACGACGTCGATCGAAAACTCCGAGCTGCTCTCGAACCTGCTCACGAAGGCCGGTCTGCCGCACGAAGTGCTCAACGCAAAGCAGCACGCGCGTGAAGCGGCGATCGTCGCCGAAGCGGGCCGTCCGCAGCGCGTCACCATCGCGACCAACATGGCGGGCCGCGGCACCGACATTGTGCTGGGCGGCAACGTCGAAAAGCAGTCGGCGTTCATCGAGGCCGACGACGCCATCCCCGCCGACGAAAAGGCGCGCCGCATCCAGCAACTGAACGACGAGTGGCAGACGCTGCACGATCGGGTGAAGGCCGCGGGCGGCCTGCACATCATCGGCACCGAGCGTCACGAGTCGCGCCGGATCGACAACCAGCTGCGCGGCCGTGCGGGCCGTCAGGGCGACCCGGGCTCGTCGCGCTTCTATCTCTCGCTCGAAGACCCGCTCCTGCGCATTTTCGCGGGCGACCGCGTGCGCGCGATCATGGACCGCCTGAAGATGCCGGAGGGCGAGGCGATCGAGGCGGGCATCGTCACGCGTTCGATCGAGTCGGCGCAGCGCAAGGTCGAAGCGCGCAACTTCGACATCCGCAAGCAGCTGCTCGAATACGACGACGTGTCGAACGACCAGCGCAAGGTGATCTACCAGCAGCGCAACGAATTGCTCGAAGCGCATGACATCACCGAAACGATCGGCGCGATGCGTCATGGCGTGATCACCGACATCGTGCGCCAGTTCGTGCCGCATGGCAGCATCGAAGAGCAGTGGGACGTGCCGGAGCTCGAAGAAGTGCTGCGCAACGAATGGCAGCTCGACCTCGCGATCCAGGAGATGATCAACGAGTCGTCGTCGATCGACGCCGACGAGATTCTCGAAGCCGTAATCGCGGCCGCCGACGAAGCGTACGAGCAGAAGGTCGCGCTCGTGGGCCGCGAATCGTTCAGCGCGTTCGAGCGCTCGGTCATGCTCCAGACACTAGACCGCAGCTGGCGCGAACACCTCGCGGCGCTCGACCACCTGCGTCAGGGCATCCATCTGCGCGGCTATGCGCAGAAGAACCCGAAGCAGGAGTACAAGCGCGAGGCGTTCGAACTGTTCGCCGCGATGCTCGAAGCCGTGAAGCTCGAAGTCACGCGTATCGTCATGAACGTGCAGATCCAGTCGCCGCAGCAGCTCGAAGAGGCGGCCGAGCAGATCGAAGAGCAGGGCCATCATCTCGAGAACGTCGAGTTCCGCCACGCGGAGTTTGCCGAAGCCGACACCGCACCGGCTCCCGCGGCTGCCGCACCGGTCGCGGCCGATGCCGCCGCCGCCATGATGGGCGCGGCCATGAGCCATACGCCGCCGGTCGGCAACGACCTGCCGAAAGTGGGCCGCAACGATCCGTGCCCGTGCGGCAGCGGCAAAAAATACAAGCTGTGTCACGGCAAGATCACGTGACGCAGGCTTGATCGTAGATTCCGGCGGCCCGCTCCTATGGACGGGCCTTGCGTTTTGAATCCCGATGCCGGCCAGGCCTTCAGCGCCTTCGCCGGCATCGCCTTTTCGACGAGTCTCCACCATGGCTGTCAATTTCCCCTCGATTGATCCCGCTCAACTTCATCCGGTCGCCGGCGTGACGCTCGGCTGGGCGCAAGCCAACATCCGCAAGCCTGACCGCAAGGACGTGCTGGTGATTTCCGTCGACGAAGGCGCGAGCGTGGCCGGCGTATTCACGCTGAACCGGTTTTGTGCCGCGCCCGTGACGGTGTGCCGCGAACATCTCGCGAAGGTGCGCGCGGGCGGCAAGGGCATCCGCGCGCTGGTGGTGAACACCGGCAACGCGAACGCCGGCACGGGCGAGCCGGGCCTCGCGCACGCGCGCGAAACCTGCGATGAACTGGCGCGCCTCGCGGGCCTCGAGCCCTCGCAGGTGCTGCCGTTCTCGACCGGCGTGATTCTCGAGCCGCTGCCTATCGACCGCCTGAAGGCCGGTCTGCCCGCCGCGCTGGAGAACCGCAAGGCCGCGAACTGGTACGACGCCGCGCAGGCCATCATGACGACCGACACGCTGCCGAAGGCGGTGTCGCGCCAGGTCGCGATCGACGGCCACACGATCACGTTCACGGGCATCAGCAAGGGAGCCGGCATGATCAAGCCGAACATGGCGACCATGCTCGGCTTCCTCGCCTTCGACGCCAACGTCGCGCAGCCGGTGCTCGACGAACTCGTGAAGTACGTGGCCGATCGCTCGTTCAACTGCGTCACCATCGACGGCGACACCTCGACCAACGACTCGTTCATCCTGATCGCCTCGGGCAAGGCAAGCCTGCCTGCGATCAGCTCGACGGACTCGCCCGCGTATGCCGCGCTGCGCGACGCCGCGACGGCCGTTGCCCAGGAGCTCTCGCAACTCATCGTGCGCGACGGCGAAGGCGCGACCAAGTTCATGACGGTGCAGGTGGAAGGCGGCAAGGACGTGGCCGAGTGCCGTCAGATCGCGTATGCGATCGGTCATTCGCCGCTCGTGAAAACGGCGTTCTACGCCTCGGACCCCAACCTTGGCCGTATCCTGGCCGCGATCGGCTATGCGGGCGTGACCGACCTCGACGTCGACAAGATCGACCTCTATCTCGATGACGTGCTCGTCGCCAAGGCGGGCGGCCGCAATCCGGCGTACCGCGAAGAGGACGGCCAGCGCGTCATGAAAAAGAGCGAGATCCTGATTCGCGTGCTGCTCGGCCGCGGCGACGCGCAGGCCACCATCTGGACCTGTGACCTCTCGCACGACTACGTGAGCATCAACGCCGACTATCGTTCTTAAATTCGGTCCCTGATTCAAGCCCTCACCCCATGGACAAGCTCGAAAAGTTTCTGACCCGCGCCGAAGCGCTGCTCGGCCGCCTCGAAGCCGTGCTTCCGCCCTCGGCGCCCGACGTCGACTGGAACGCGGCCGTCGCGTTCCGCTGGCGCAAGCGCCAGGGGCGCGGCTTTTTGCAGCCGGTGCCTGCCATCTCGCCGATCTCGCTCGACGACCTGCAGAACATCGACCGCCAGAAAGACCTCATCGAGCGCAACACGCGCCAGTTCGTGCAGAAGAAGCCCGCGAACAACGTGCTGCTCACGGGCGCGCGCGGCACCGGCAAGTCGTCGCTGATCAAGGCATGCCTGAACGCGCACGCGCGGGACGGACTGCGCCTGATCGAAGTCGACAAGGACGATCTGCACGACCTCGGCGATATCGTCGATCTGATCTCGACGCGCCCCGAGCGCTTCATCGTGTTCTGCGACGACCTCTCGTTCGAAGAAGGCGAGTCGGGCTATAAGGCGCTGAAAGTGGCGCTGGACGGCTCAGTCGCGGCGCAGTCGGACAACGTGCTGATCTACGCGACCTCGAACCGCCGCCATCTGCTGCCCGAGTACATGAGCGACAACGAGACGTACAAGCACATGCCCGACGGCGAGATTCATCCGGGTGAGGTCGTCGAAGAAAAAATCTCGCTGTCCGAGCGCTTCGGCCTTTGGGTGAGCTTCTATCCGTTCAAGCAGGACGACTATTTGACGATCGTCGGCCACTGGCTGCGCCATTTCGGCTGCGACGACGCCGAAGTCGAATCGGCGCGTGGCGACGCGCTCGTCTGGGCGCTGGAGCGTGGTTCGCGCTCGGGCCGCGTGGCATGGCAGTTCGCGCGCGACTGGTCGGGCAAGAAGGCGCAAGAAGCATGAGCGCCGAAGCCAACGCAGCAAAAGACGGCGCAGGGACAGGCGTGAACACGCGCCCGGTGACGGAAGTCGCAGTGGGTGTGCTGGTGCAGCCCGATGGCCGCTACCTGCTTGCGCAGCGGCCCGAAGGCAAGCCGTACGCAGGCTACTGGGAGTTTCCGGGTGGAAAACTGGAGGCGGGCGAGACTGTCGAGGCCGCGCTTGCTCGCGAGCTGCACGAGGAACTGGGGATCGACGTGAAGGCGTGTCACCTGTGGCACACGCTCGAACACGATTACCCGCACGCCTATGTGCGTCTCTTCTTCTGCAAGGTGACCGAGTGGACCGGCGAGCCACATGGTCGCGAAGGTCAGGCGTTCGTGTGGCAGTCGCTGCCGGCGAGCGTCGAGCCGCTATTGCCCGCGACGATTCCTGTGCTGGAGTGGCTCGCGGCGGAATGATACTGACTGACGGGCCATGACGATGCAAAAGGCCGCTGTGCATGTCGCACAGCGGCCTTTTTTATCGGTTGTCGCAAGCGTTTCTCGCCGCTTATTGACGCGTATCCGTGGGCGGTGCATCTTCAGGCGGCGTCTCGTCGTCGGCGCCGCCGATTCGGTATTTTTCGGCCGCCCACGCGCCGAGATCCATTTGCTTGCAACGCTCGGAGCAGAATGGGCGGAAGCGGCTTTCCGGCACCCAACGGACTTCCTTGCCGCAACTGGGGCATTTGACGACAGTGGTCATGCGATAGAACTGTGGTTGCGTTTGATCGAACGTGACAGTGACGATGCGGCGGACTTCACAGGCTGCAGAGCGTGAGCTGGAACGGCACGTCCTGATCGACGGCCCGGGGACGCAAATCGCCGTCCTGCACGGTGAAGCGCACCCAGAGCATGTACTTGTTAGCGCTCGCCTCGGGAATCACGCGCAATTCCGGTGCCACGCGTACCTGCATGAGCTGATACGCACGGCCCGACAGCATTTGCTGATAGCTGCCCTGCATCGCCATGACCTTCGATGCCTGGCCCGACTCGCGCGCGAGGCGCAACACGATGGCGGCGGCGTCGCGCAGCGGCAGGAGCGGCGTGACCCACTTGGCAATGTCCTGACGGCGCTGGTCGGCATGCAACTGTTGCCACGCGTAATACGACGGCAGGTCGAACTTGCACGTGCCGCCGGGAATGATCGCGCGGCTGCGGATGCTCGTGAGCCACTCGTTGTCCATCAGATGCTGGCCCGTCTTGCCTTGCATCTGCGTGAGACCGGCGAGTGTTTGCTCGATTTCACCGAGCACGGTTTCGAGCGCATTCTGCTCGATGCCAGGATTGCCGCGGAAGGGCGCTAGCGTTTGGCGCTGCCTTTCGAGCTCCTTCATGAGGTCCGACTTGAGGTCGGCGCGGCCTGCGACTTCGGCGATTTCGAAGAGCGTCGTGAGCGCGACGTGATGTTCCCTCGGATCCTCCTGGGTCAGGAAAAACGTGAAGCGCTCGAACAGGTCCTCGAGGCGCAGCAGCGTCCGGATTCGCTCGTTGAAGGGATACTCGTAAAGAATCAAGCGCGCTCGCCTCGGGCGTGGTAGGTGACGGATTGCAGGACATTCTAATGCCGTGGGACTACGGTCGCAATCGCGCCGGCCCGGCGTTCTGCCGATATGTCCCGGATTCTCGCCGGGGTGCTGGTAGTCGCGCCGCATCGGGATGCGTGTCGACTCGCGCGCCTAGCCTGAGTTCTGGGGGGAAACCGTGAGTGCGCGAGCGCTTCTGGTCGGTCTGCTTTACGCATTGCCGCGCTTTTGCGCAGCGAGCTTGAGATACGACTGATGCAATGCGTCGACATCGTGGGCAAGCGTTTCGAGCGTTGTGCCGGTGTCATTCACGACCACGTCGTGGGCGGCCGCAAGGCGCGCCTCGCGCGTGGCCTGGCGCGCGATGATCGCGAGCACCTGGTCGCGCGTGAAGCCATTGCGGCGCATGACGCGCGCGATCTGCGTTTCCACGCTGCAATCGACGGTGAGCACGCGATCGACGCGTGTCTTCCATGTGCCGGATTCGACGAGCAAGGGCACGACCACAATGACATAAGGCCCCTTGGCGTCGCGCGTTTCGCGTTCGGTTTCCGAACGGATCAGCGGATGCGTGATGGCTTCGAGCCGCTTGCGCGCGGACTCGTCGCCGAACACGAGTGCGCGCATGCGCGCACGGTCCATGGAGCCGTCGGCCGCGACGAATTCGGCGCCGAAGTCTGTGGCGATCTGCGCCATCGCTACGCCCTGCGGTGCGGTAATGCGATGCGCGATCAGGTCGGTGTCGACGATCGTTACACCGCGCGCCGCAAAGCAATCGGCAACGGTGGATTTGCCGCTGCCGATGCCACCCGTCAATCCGACCGCGAACATTGGATCATGTCCCCCACGCAAAAACGCCATAGAGCGGTGTTCCGACAAACAGTGTGATGATCGCGCCCGCGGCGAGATACGGGCCGAAAGGCAACGGTTCCTCGAAACGCATGCGCCCGATCAACGTCGCGGCAATGCCGACGAGCGCGCCAGCCACCGCGGCGATCACGACGATCTGCGGCAGTGCGCTCCAGCCGAGCCATGCGCCGAGCGCAGCGAGCAGTTTGAAGTCGCCGTGGCCCATGCCCTCCACACCGCGCAGCAGCTTGAAGAGCCAATAGACGCACCAGAGCGCCAGATAACCGGCGACTGCGCCGATCACCGCTTCACGTAGCCCCGCGAAGGTGCCGGTGAAGTTGACGAGGAGCCCGGCCCACAACAGGGGTTGCGTGATCTCGTCGTACAGCATCTGGTGTTCGAGATCGATGGCGCTCGCCGCGATGAGCCCCGCGCACAGCATGAAGGCGGCGAGCGCCTTGCCCGTGGGCCCGAAGGCGAGCAACGCGCCGGCTGCGCATGCCGCGCTCGCCAGTTCGATTAGCGGGTAGCGCACGCTCACGCCAGCGTGGCAATGCGAGCAGCGCCCGCGCAGCGCGAGCCAGCTGATGACCGGAATGTTTTCCCAGGCACGCAACACGTGGCCGCAGTGCGGGCAGGCACTGCGAGGCAGCCAGAGGTTATACCGCGCAGGCAGCCCGTCGTCTTCGAAAAGCGGGCCCGGGGTGCCGGTCGCTTCGGCCACATCGGCGCGCCAGGCGCGCTCGAGCATGATCGGCAGCCGGTGCACGACGACGTTGAGAAAGCTGCCGATGACGAGTCCGAATGCAATGGCGAAGCTCATGAGCACGCCAAAGGGCAGGCCGCCGAGAGCGGCGGCGAAGGGCGTTGCGGTGTCGGGCGCGGAAATAAGTGGGACGGGCATGGGAAGGAGCAGGAATCTGGCAGCGATGCTACACCACGTTGCCCAGTTGAATGATGGGAAGATACATCGCGACGACGAGCCCACCGACCAGTGCGCCGAGCACGACGATGATGAGGGGCTCGCAGAGGCTCGACACGAGCGCTATTTTTTCGTCGACCTGGCGGTCGGCGAGCGAGGCTACATCGAGCAACATGGCGTCGAGCGCGCCCGATTCCTCAGCGACCGCGACGGGCTGGACGACGTCGGGCGGAAAGCATCCCGCCGCGCGCATGGCGGCGGCGAGCCGCTCGCCGTGGCGCAGGCGCGTGCTGATGCCCGCGCTCGCCCGATCGAAGAACGCGTTACCGCTTGCGTGCGCGAGTGAATCGAAGGCGTCGGTGAGCGGCGTGCCGGCGGCGAGCAGGGTGCCGAGCGCGCGGCTCCAGCGGGCCGCACACAACGTGGTGAGCAGCGCGCCGCATAGCGGCAGCTTCAGCACCGTGCGCCCGAACGCGATGCGTGCGGCTTCCGAGCGGCGCAGGCCCGCTTGCACGGCGAGTGTCGCTGTCGTCGCGGCGATGGCGGCCGGCAGGCTCCAGCGCGCTGCGCCAGCCGAGAGCATCAGCACGAACTGCGTGGGCGCGGGCAGCGAGGCGCCGAAACCGTCGAAGATCTGCTTGAAGGTAGGCACCACCCAGACCAGCAACGCCGCGGTGATGACGAACGCGAGCAGCAGCACCGACACGGGGTAAGTGAGCGCTGCGCGGACCTTGGCGCGCTGCGCAGCGGCGCGCTCCCGGTCGTCGGCGAGACGAGCGAGTACGGCCGCGAGCGCCCCCGAGGCTTCGCCAACGGCAACGAGCTGACAGTAGAGTGGGTTGAAGCGCGCTGGATGTTGCGCGAGCGAGTCTGCAAACCTCAGGCCGGTCGTAATGTCGCGTGCGAGCGCGGCGGCGATGCGTGGCATGCCGTGCGGACCCGCCGTCTGCGCGAGCAGGTCGAGCGCATTTGCGAGGGGCAGGCCCGCACGCAGAAGGCTCGCGAGCTGACGTGTGAAGCGCGTGACGTCCGCATGACTCGCCTTGGGCGCGGGTGCGCTCGCCCTGCGCTCGATCGCGAGAACCGTGATGCGTTCGCGCTTGAGCGCGACGCGCGCAGTTGCGGCGTCGAGCGCGATCAAGGTGCCTCGCTTCGTCGCGCCCGATGCATCGAGGCCGCGCCACGCGAAGCGCCACTCTGACGGGCTGCGATGGTTGTGCGCGGCGCTCATGGCGCTTCCGTGGCGGCGAGCGCTTCCTCGAGACTCGTGGTGCCGTCGCGCACGCGTGCCAGCGCCGCGTCGCGCAACGTCGCCACGCCGCTTCTACGTGCTTCGCGTGCGATCTCGTGCGCGCCGCGCCCTGCGGCGATCAGGTCGCGAATGGCCTCGGATATCGGCAAGACTTCGTGAATGCCCACGCGCCCCCGATAACCGATACCGTGGCAGGCCTCGCAGCCGCGCGCAACATACGGCTGCGTCATGTCACCGCCGCGCGCATCGTATCCCGCCGCACTCAGCGCATCCGCCGACGCTTCGCCGCACATGCGGCACTGTGGACAGAGCCGACGAACGAGACGCTGCGCCGTGACGAGCCGGAGCGCGCCCGCCAGGTTATACGGCTCAACGCCGATGTCGATCAGCCGCGCACAGGCTGTGCTTGCGTCGTTTGTATGCACCGTCGAGAGCACGAGATGGCCGGTTTGCGCGGCCTTCACTGCCACGCTGGCCGTTTCCTCGTCGCGAATCTCGCCGATCATGATGACGTCGGGATCCTGGCGCAGCAGCGCGCGCAGTGCCACCGCAAAGGTGAGCCCGGCCTTCTCGCGCACGTTGATCTGGTTGATGCCCGCAAGCTGTATTTCTGCGGGGTCTTCCACCGAACAGAGATTGCGCGCGATGCCGTTGAGCCGCTGCAGGAAGCAGTACAGCGAGAGCGTTTTGCCGCTGCCGGTCGGGCCCGTTACGAGCACGAGACCATGCGGCGCCCCGATCGCATCGGCAACTGTGCGTCGCTGAGCCTCGTCGAGCCCCAGGTCGGCAAGAGAGAGATTCGCAGGAAGTGCTTCGAGCCTGCGCAGCACGAGTTTCTCGCCGTGAAGCGTGGGCAGCGAATTCACGCGATAGTCCTCGGCGGCTTGCGACGCCGGGGCGGGCGCGAGACGCAGTCTGCCATCCTGCGGAATGCGCCGCTCGGCGATGTCCATGCGCGCGAGCACCTTGATGCGCGTGACGAACGCATCGCGCAAATGCGCAGGCGGCCTCGCCATTTCGTGCAGTACGCCGTCGATGCGCAGACGTACGCGCCAGCCGTGCTCCATCGGCTCGATGTGCAAATCGGAGGCGTTGCGCCGCGCGGCTTCGCGAAGCGTTTCCGAGAGCAGGCGAACGGCCGGTGCATCATCGGAAGGCGGTGCCGAAGCTGGCACGGGCAGGCGATGCGCCGCGCCGCCGCTCATGGCGCCTTCCGAAGTCATGGCGGCGAAGCGCTCCGGCGTGCCGTCAGCATGATAAGGACTAGAAAGCATCGAATTGCCGGCGCGAAGCCACCTCGAACAAATGATGGTTTCATCATCGCTCGCGCCGCGCTACGCCGCCACCTGGCCGAACGGCTAGCGTCCCGGGAGCAGCTTCTTTGCCCTTTGCAGCGTGCGCTCGCGCGGCTTCGCGCCGGGCTTGAACAGCTTGACCGTGCGCACGGCCTGGTCGTCGCTGCGCAGCACTTCGAGCTTGACATCGCCGATCTGCAGGCACACGTCACCTTCCGGAATCTCCTGGAGAACTTCGAGAATCAACCCGTTGAGCGTCTTCGGACCGTCGGTGGGCAGCGTGATATGGAGCCAGCGATTGAGTTCGCGCAAAGGCATGCTGCCCGGCACGATGCATTCGCCTTCGTCGTTCCAGCCGCCGCGCCCGGTGCCGCTGCGCGGCATCGACGTAGTGAACTCGCCGATCAGCTCTTCGATGATGTCTTCGGGCGTCACGAGCCCTTCCATCTCGCCATATTCGTTCACGACGAGCGCGATGCGGTGACGGCTTTCCTGGAAGTATTGAAGCTGCTGGAACACCGGTGTGCCGGTGGGCACGAAATACGGCTCGGTGAGCAGTTCGCGCAAGGTCTCGCGCTCGAAGTCCTGGTTGTGCAGTGCGGCGAGCGTCTTGCGCACATGGAGCACGCCGAGCACGCGGTCGATATCGCCTTGATAGACGATCAGCTTGTTGTGATAGCAGGTTTCGAGTTGATGCAGGATCTCGTCGAGCGGCGAGTCGTAGTTGAGTGCTTCGATGCGACGGCGCGGGATCATCACGTCGTCGACGGTGATGTTTTCCAGATCGAACAGGTTCAGCAGGATGCTGCGGTGCTTGGTGGGCATGAAGCTGCCTGACTCGAGCACGATGGTGCGAATCTCCTCGGTGGAGAGCCGCTGGTCATGCGCTTTACGCGTATTGATATGCAGCACGCGCAGGATCGTGTTGGCGAACATATTGACGAACCAGATGAGTGGCTTCGTCACACGCATGAGCGGCGCGATCAGGAGGCTCGCCGGCAGCGCGATTTTTTCCGGGAAGGTTGCGCCCACAATTTTCGGCGTGATTTCCGCGAACACGATGATGAGAAACGCGACGATGCCCGTTGCGATCGAGAGCACGAGGCTGTTGTGGCCGAACGTGTGCAGGGCGATCGAGGTCGTGAGAACCGGGATGATCGTGTTGAAGAGATTGTTGCCGATCAGGATCACCGAGAGCAGCAGGTCCGTGCGCGCGAGCAGTTTCTGCGTGGTCTTTGCGCCGAGTGCGCTTTGATTGGCGAGGTGTTTGAGCCGATGGCGATTGAGCGCCATCATCGCCGTTTCGGAGATGGAGAAGAAGCTGGAGCAGATGAGCAGGACGAAGACGGCGCAAATCTGCGCCCATAAGGGAAGGTGGTCCACGCGTCGAGAAAGGGAGGGGAGCGGATGGGGAAACTATAACAGAGGGGTACCGCAGTTCCAGCGCAGTTCCGGGACCACTGGCCGAACGGATGAGCCCGTTGATCGCGTTGATCGTTCCGCGCGCGTGGCCCGCCGCGGGCGCATGCAAGGAGGTGCAGGCGAAAAAAAACCGCGCAATGCATGCGCGGTTTTTCTGAAATTCTGGTCGGGGTGAGAGGATTCGAACCTCCGGCCTCTACGTCCCGAACGTAGCGCTCTACCAGGCTAAGCTACACCCCGAATTTGCTGCAGTTTCCTACTAGACTCTACGGCCCGCTTTGTCTTGTTCAAGACTGGCGCGTCGTCGAGTAAGAACATAATTCTAGCAGGCTATCTTTGTAAATGGAAGGGGGGAACGCCGAAATTGCAGCGGCGGCGGCCTGTGCCTCGGCGCGCGCGCATTGCAGCGTGTGCTCGAGCGCGCCCGAGCGCGTGATGGCCGCGAAGATTTCGTCGAAGCGCGTCGTGCCGCCTTGCTCGATCGCTTCGCGCGCGAGCGCCGCTTCCGCCGCGGTGCCGTGCTCGATCAGCCAGATGAGCGGCAACGTGGGCTTGCCTTCACGCAGATCGTCACCGGCGTTCTTGCCCATCGATTCGGGCGTGCCCGTATAGTCGAGCCAGTCGTCCATGATCTGGAACGCCGTGCCGATGCGCCGACCGTACTCGGCCGCCGCTTCCTCGGTGCGCGTATCCGCTCCCGACAGCACGGCGCCGAGCTGCGCCGCGGCTTCGAAAAGCTTGGCGGTCTTGTAGCGGATCACCTGCATGTAGCGGTCGGTGTCCACGTCGGCGTCGTGCATGTTGAGGAGCTGCAGGACTTCGCCTTCGGAGATGATCGTCGTGGCCGCCGAGAGAATTTCCATCACGCGCATCTTGCCGACGCCCACCATCATCTCGAACGAGCGCGAATACAGGTAATCGCCCACCAGCACGCTCGCGGCGTTGCCGAACAGCGCATTCGCTGTCTGACGGCCGCGGCGCAGGTCCGATTCGTCCACGACGTCGTCGTGCAGCAGCGTGGCCGTGTGAATGAACTCGACGACCGCCGCGAGCACATGGCGTTGCGTGCCGCGATCGCCGAGCGCGCCTGCCACGAGCAGCAGGAGTGCCGGACGCAGCCGCTTGCCGCCCGCGCCGATGATGTACTCGGAGATCTGGTTGATCAGCATCACCTCGGACGCCAGGCTCTGCCGGATGACACGATTCACCTGCTCCATGTCGCTGACGATGGGGGCTAGCAGGGTGGCTGCGCTCGGGGATGGGGTGGCGGTGGACGGCATGATGGCAAATATGGGTAGTGCCGCGGATTATAAGGCGAATCGACCGCATGCCGGACGCTCCCCTGCTGTTCGGGTGATGGCTCCCTCTATTTTGCCGCTGCCCGCCAGGGTGCATGCGTGCTGGCGCTATGCTGCGCGGATGACGTGTGACGCCGGTCTGACAGCATTTGCGGCGCCCGGGCGACGAACTAGCATTGGCTTTGACCTCGCAGCTAACTCTATGTATAATCGAGGGTTTCCGAGCGCGCAGTGTGTTCGGAATTACTGAAGAGTGAGGTTCTCAATGTACGCGGTCATAAAAACCGGCGGCAAGCAGTACAAGGTTGCCGTTGGCGAAAAACTTAAAGTAGAACAGATACCGGCTGACATTGACGCAGAAATCACGCTCGACCAGGTTCTCGCAGTGGGCGAAGGCGAATCGATTAAATTC
Source organism: Paraburkholderia sp. JHI2823 (assembly GCF_038900695.1). Lineage (NCBI taxonomy): Bacteria > Pseudomonadati > Pseudomonadota > Betaproteobacteria > Burkholderiales > Burkholderiaceae > Paraburkholderia > Paraburkholderia sp. JHI2823. The sequence goes on from NZ_JAYMRY010000035.1 coordinate 42,693, forward strand.
GGTACGCCGCTGGTCAGTGGGGCTTCCGTCAAGGCCACCGTTGTGTCGCAAGGCCGACACGCCAAAGTGACGATCTTCAAGATGCGTCGCCGGAAGCACTACCAGAAGCATGGCGGCCACCGCCAGAACTACACCGAACTGCGCATCGACGCGATCAACGCGTAAGCGCACGCAGGTAAAGGAGCAAACAAATGGCACACAAAAAGGCAGGCGGGTCGTCACGTAACGGCCGCGACTCAGAGTCGAAACGACTTGGCGTGAAGGTGTTCGGTGGCCAGGCAATCCTCGCAGGCGGCATCATCGTTCGCCAGCGCGGCACGCGCATGCACCCGGGCCTGAACGTCGGCATCGGCAAGGACCACACGCTGTACGCGCTGGTCGACGGCCACGTCTCGTTCACGATCAAGGGCGCAGCCAACAAGCAACTGGTCAACGTCGTCCCGGCAGCAGCGGCCTGAGCCGCCAGGCTTTAGACCGCTCGCGAGCGGGCTTAAACGCGACGCGACGCAAGAAGGGCCCCGCGAAGTTTGCGGGGCCTTTTTGTTTATCTTGAATCTTTCAGGGTCCGATTCGGGCTCCGGGCGTCGTCAGCCGTTCGGCCAGGTTGGCCAGTTCGGCCGGGGCGGGCAAAATACCGACATACACGGGACGGAGTAACGCATGAAGTTCATTGACGAAGCGAAGATCGAAGTCATCGCCGGCGATGGGGGCGATGGCAGCGCGTCGATGCGACGCGAGAAGTTCGTCCCCTTCGGCGGCCCGGACGGCGGCGACGGCGGGCGCGGCGGCAGCGTCTACGCGCTGGCCGACCGCAACATCAACACCCTCATCGACTACCGCTACACGAAGAAGCACCAGGCGCGTAACGGTGAAAACGGCCGCGGCTCGGACTGTTACGGCAAGGGCGGCGACGACATCGTGCTGCGCATGCCGGTGGGCACGGTCATCACCGACCTGGACACGGGCGAGCTGATCGCCGACCTGACCGAGCACGAGCAGCAGGTCATGGTCGCGAAGGGCGGCGCGGGCGGCCTCGGCAACCTGCATTTCAAGTCGTCCACGAACCGCGCGCCGCGCCAGAAGACCGATGGCAAGCCCGGCGAGCGCCGCATGCTCAAGCTCGAGCTGAAAGTGCTGGCCGACGTCGGCCTGCTCGGCATGCCGAACGCGGGCAAGTCCACGTTCATCGCCTCGGTGTCGAACGCGAAGCCCAAGATCGCCGATTATCCGTTCACGACGCTCGCGCCGAATCTCGGCGTGGTGCGCGTCGGGCCGAGCAAGAGCTTCGTGATCGCCGACATTCCGGGCCTGATCGAAGGCGCCGCGGAAGGCGCAGGGCTCGGTCACCAATTCCTGCGCCATCTGCAGCGCACCAACCTGCTGCTGCATCTGGTCGATCTCGCGCCGTTCGACGAAACCGTCGATCCGGTCGCGGAGGCGAAGGCGATCGTCGGCGAGCTGCGCAAGTACGACGAGACGCTCTATGAGAAGCCGCGCTGGCTCGTACTGAACAAGCTCGACATGGTGCCGGAAGACGAGCGTGCCGAACGCATTGCCGACTTCGTGAAGCGTTTCGAGTGGGACGGCCCCGTGTTCGAAATTTCGGCACTCACGGGCCAAGGCTGCGAGAACCTGTGCTACGCGGTGTTCGACTACGTTTCGGCGCACTCGGACGCGCGCCGCGCGGCCGAAGCCGAAGACCTCGCGTCCGACGTGCGCTTCCGTGAAGGACCAGGCGCGAACGCCGGGCAGCCGCAGGAGTAATGCGCCGCACAGTCCGGCGCGCGAGCCGCGCCGGCCGCGCCAAGGAAGCTTCACGCGTCATCAGTCATTTGGGAGACCGCGCAGTATGCGTTCCGTCATCGCCGATTCGCGGCGTCTGGTAGTGAAAGTCGGCTCGAGCCTCGTCACCAACGACGGGCGCGGGCTCGATCATGCGGCAATCGGCCGCTGGGCCGCGCAGATCGCGGCTCTGCGTGAGCAGGGCAAGGAAGTCGTGCTCGTGAGTTCGGGTGCGATCGCCGAAGGGATGCAGCGCCTTGGCTGGACGAAGCGCCCGCGCGAGATCGACGAACTCCAGGCCGCCGCCGCGGTCGGGCAGATGGGCCTCGCGCAGGTGTACGAGAGCCGCTTTGCCGAGCACGACATTCGCACCGCGCAGATCCTGCTCACGCACGCCGATCTGGCCGATCGCGAACGGTATCTGAATGCGCGCTCCACGCTCCTGACGTTGCTGCGCCTGGGCGTCGTCCCGATCATCAACGAGAACGACACCGTGGTCACCGACGAAATCAAGTTCGGCGACAACGACACGCTTGGTGCGCTCGTCGCGAACCTGATCGAAGGCGATGCGCTCATCATCCTGACCGATCAAACCGGGCTTTACACGGCCGATCCACGCAAGGATCCCGCGGCGACGCTCGTGCGGGAGGCCGACGCCGGCAAGCCGGAGCTCGAGGCAATGGCGGGCGGCGCGGGGTCGAGCATCGGTCGCGGCGGCATGCTCACCAAGATCCTCGCGGCCAAGCGCGCCGCGCATAGCGGCGCGAACACGGTGATCGCGAGCGGCCGTGAAGCGCAAGTGCTCGTGCGGCTGGCTTCCGGCGAGGCGATCGGCACGCAGCTCATCGCACGCACGGCGCGCATGGCGGCGCGCAAGCAGTGGATGGCCGACCACCTGCAGGTGCGCGGACATGTGGTCATCGACGACGGCGCCGTCCAGAAGCTCACCGCTGACGGCAAGAGCCTGCTCCCGATCGGCGTGACCGGCGTCCAGGGCGCATTCGCGAGAGGCGAGGTGATCGCGTGCCTGAACGGCGCGGGCGTGGAAGTGGCGCGGGGGCTCACCAATTACAGCAGCGCGGAAACGAAGCTCATCCAGCGTCATCCGAGCGGCGACATCGAGAGCATCCTCGGCTATATGCTCGAGCCCGAACTCATCCACCGCGACAATCTCGTGCTCGTCTGAGCGCCAGTCTTCGGCGCGCATCGCAAAAAGCAGAAAGCCGCTGTGCCTCAGGGCAACAGCGGCTTCTTTTTATGCGGATGCAGCCTGCAATGGCGTGTCGCTTATCGCACCAGCGTCGACTGCGTCCGGCCGTAGCGCAGGTTCTCGATGATGGCCGGCGCCTTGGCGACCGGCATCTTGTTCGCGCAGAAGTAGTCCTGATAAAGCCTCGACCGGTACGCATTGAGCGTGCCGTTCTCGATGCGCGACCAGTTGTTCGCGACGGTCTGGTCCCAGCCGTTGTGATCGGCGTCGAGGCTCGCGTAGAGGCGCCACTCGTAGGTGTCGCAGCGAATCCCTTCGTAGTTCACATTACGCGCGCCCGACGGGCTCGTGATGACGATCGTGTAGCGCACGACGCCGTCCGTTCCGACCGTGAGCGAAGCGGGATCGACGGCGAATTTGAGCGGCGAGTTGTTGGAAACGTCGAACGGCAACAGTTTCGCGTCGGCCTGCGGCAGCGTCGGCAAGCCTTCGAGCTTGTTCTCCTGCCATTCGCCCTTGCGGTCAAGCAGATAGACGAACGCGCTATCGTCCTTGTTCGTGGGACCTGAACTGGAGCATGCCGCCAGTCCTGACACAAGCAGCACACCGCCTGCGGCGCATGCCGCAGCAAGAGCAAATCGTTTCAAATTGGTTTTCCTCGAAGCACGGCGCCCGTCACGAACGAACTGCGCCGCGAATGCGAACCGGCGGGGCCAGGCGCATGGCGCGCCGGCCCCGCCGGTTCGGGCGTTCTTTGCGTAGGCTCAAGCCCCTTGCCCCTGCTCGTCCTGCGCAGGCTCGATGATACTCTGCGCGGGCGCGCAATCGCTTTCGATCGGCGTACGGTGCGCCGCGGCGTCCTGGGCTGCCTCGTAAGGCTCGGCGTGCACCGCGTCCGCGTGCGCCGACGTCACGATGCGCGGGTAGCGCACCTCGTGAGCCTGCGCGCCCACCCGCTCCTGGCGCGGCGAGGGCCGGCGCAGGAAGCGCGAAAGCTCCGTCAGCGCGAGCTGATAGACGTCGCGCTTGAATTCGATGACCGCTTCGAGCGGCACCCAGTATTCGTTCCAGCGCCAGGCATCGAACTCGGGATGCTCCGTTGCCCGCAGGCAGATATCGCAATCGCGCCCCACCATGCGCAGCAGAAACCAGATCTGTTTCTGACCGCGATAATGGCCGCGCACTTCGCGCTTGATGAACTTGTCCGGCACCTCATAACGCAACCAGTCGCGTGTGCGACCGACGATCTTGACGTGCTCCGGATGCAGACCGGTTTCTTCGTGCAACTCCCGATACATTGCCTGCATGGGGGTCTCACCGTACTTGATGCCCCCCTGCGGAAACTGCCAGGAATGTTCGCGAACCCGCTTGCCCCAAAACACCTCGTTTCGCGCGTTCAAGAGGATGATGCCGACGTTCGGGCGAAACCCCTCACGATCCAGCATACAACCACCTTCGAATCCTTTAAAATTGCTTTGATTATAAACAGATAACGGTCCTCACGCACCCGGCCTCCGTTACCCGGCGTCAGGAACGCTTGATCGAACGCCCGGTGGCCACGCAAATTGCGCGTGCGGGCGCGATCGGCTTCCATTCTGGCTGCCGTCATCGGCGCGGCGCACGGCAGCGTTGTCATAATGGCGGATTCGTGAACTCCTCCGTTGGTCACTTCTTCGGGCGGTCTGCACCGGGCCGCCGCTTTTGGATAATTTGAATGAAAGCCTCCCGTTTCTTTATCGGCACCCTGAAGGAAGCGCCCGCTGACGCCGAAATCGTCAGCCACAAGCTGATGGTTCGCGCGGGCATGATTCGCCGCGTCGCCGGCGGCATCTACAACTATCTGCCGATCGGCCTGCGTTCGATCCGCAAGGTCGAGCAGATCGTGCGCGAGGAAATGAACCGCGCCGGCGCGATCGAACTGCTCATGCCGGCCGTGCAGCCGGCCGAGTTGTGGCAGGAATCGGGTCGCTGGGAACAATACGGGCCGGAACTGCTGCGCTTCAAGGACCGCAAGCAAAGCGACTTCGTCATGGGCCCGACGCACGAGGAGGTCGTCACCGACATCGCGCGTGGCCAGATCAAGAGCTATCGCCAGCTGCCGGTGAACTTCTATCAGGTGCAGACGAAGTTCCGCGACGAAATCCGTCCCCGTTTCGGCGTGATGCGCGGGCGCGAGTTCATCATGAAGGACGCGTATTCGTTCGATAAGGACGTCGAAGGTCTCAAGGCGTCGTACCAGAAGATGTACGACGCCTACGTGCGCATTTTCACGCGCCTCGGCCTGCAGTTCCGCGCGGTCGCGGCCGACAACGGCTCGATCGGCGGCAGCGGTTCGCACGAATTCCACGTGATCGCCGAAACCGGCGAGGACGACATCGCCTACTGCCCGACCTCGGACTTCGCGGCCAACGTCGAAGCCGCCGAAGCGCTGCCCCTCATCGCCGAGCGCGCGGCGCCGAGCCAGGCGCTCACGAAAACCCCTACGCCGGGCGCGGCGAAGTGCGAGGCAGTCGCCGAAATGCTCGGCATTGCGCTCGAAAGCACGATCAAGTCGATCGTGCTGGCGACGGACAACGACGGCGCCGAGCCCACGATCTGGCTGCTGATGCTGCGCGGCGACCACGATCTGAACGAGATCAAGGTCGGCAAGCTCGAAGGTCTCAACGGCTTCCGCTTCGCGACCGAAGCGGAAATCGTCGAGTGGTTCGGCACGCCGCCGGGCTACCTCGGCCCGCTCGAGACGAAGAAGCCGGTCAAGGTGATCGCCGATCGCACGGTCGCGAACATGAGCGACTTCGTGGTGGGCTCCAACGTCGTGGACTTCCACACCACGGGCGTGAACTGGGGCCGCGACCTGCCGGAGCCGGTCGTCGCCGACATCCGCAACGTGAAGAAGGGCGATCCTTCGCCGGACGGCCAGGGCGTGATCGACATCTGCCGCGGCATCGAAGTGGGGCATGTGTTCCAGCTCGGCACGAAGTACTCGGAAGCGCTGAACGCCACCTTCCTCGCCGAGAACGGCAAGCCCGCGCCGATGCAGATGGGCTGCTACGGCATTGGCATCACGCGTATTCTCGGTGCGGCCATCGAGCAGAACTTCGACGAGAAGGGCATCATCTGGCCTGAGTCGATCGCACCGTTCCAGGTCGTCGTCTGCCCGATGGGCATGGACCGCAGCGAACTCGTGCGCGAGCATGCCGAGCGCGTCTATAACGAGCTCGTCGAAGCGGGCGTGGACGTGATCCTCGACGACCGCGGCGAGCGCCCGGGCGTGATGTTCGCCGACTGGGAGCTGATCGGCGTGCCGCATCGTCTCGTGATCGGCGAGCGCGGCCTGAAGGACGGCAAGATCGAGTATCAGGGCCGCCGCGACACCGAAGCGACGCTGGTTGCCGCCGAAGAGGCAGCGCAGACGGTGACGCAGAAGATCCGCGCGGCGCTCGCGGTTTAACGGCCGCGCGCGGTTAATTCGGCTAGATACGGTTAAGGGAGCACGGGCGCGTGGAGTACAGTTTTCTGTCCGCTACGGTCCTGCTGCTCCTCATCACCGATCCGCTCGGCAACATTCCGCTTTTCATCAGCTGCCTGCGCGGCGTTGCCAGACAGCGGCGCGCGATCGTGATCCTGCGGGAGGTCGGGATTGCGTTCGTGATCCTGCTCGTCTTCATGGTGGCCGGCAACGGCTTCCTGCGCATGATGGGGCTCACGGACACATCGCTACGCATCGGCGGCGGCATCGTGCTGTTCCTCATCGCGCTGCGCATGATTTTCCCGCATCCGGGCGGCCCGTTCGGCAGCGCCGACAAGGGCGGCGAGCCGCTCATCGTGCCGCTCGCGATTCCCGCGCTCGCCGGGCCTTCGGCGCTCGCCACGGTCATGCTGCTCACCTCCCAGGCGCCCGGCAAGCTCTATGAATGGGTTGCCGCGCTAGTCGTGACCATGGTGATCTGCGCGATCGTGCTGGTGATGGCGGAGCGCATCCAGCAGTGGCTCGGCGAGCGCGTGGTGACGGCCTTCGAGCGGCTGATGGGCCTCGTGCTCGTGGCGATCTCGGTCGAGATGATCCTCGCGGGCATCGCCAAGTTCGTGCATCACCTTTGAGGTCTGACGCCGCCTGCGGCAGATGTCTGCGTCAACAAAAAAGCAGCCCGTGGGCTGCTTTTTTCATGGTGATCCGGTCGTTGCGGAAGCGGCCGCCGCGTCACGCGCCGTCGGTCAGCGCGCGGATAGTGGGCAGGTTGCGCCAGTAGCCCTTGGCGTCCATGCCGCAGCCGAACACATAGCGGTCCGGCACCGAAAAGCCGCAGTAGTCGGGATGCAGCGGCTTGGCCTTCGGGATGATCTTTTCGCACAGCACGGCCGAGAGGAAACGCTTCGCGCCCATGTCCATGATGCGGTCGCGAATCGCGGCCATGGTCTCGCCTTCGTCGAGGATGTCGTCGAGCACGAGCACCACGCGGTCCTTCACCGACTCGCGCGGGGCCACGCGCCATTGCATCTCGGCGCTGCCCTTGATGGCGTTGCGGTAGCGCGTGAGGTGGATGTAGTCGAACTCGAGCGGAAAGTCGAGGTGCGGCAGCAGCATGCCCGTGAACACGGCGGCGCCGCCCATCACCGACAGCACGAGCGGGAAGTCCTCGCTGATCTCGGCGCGGATGGCATCGGCCATCCGGCCGATCGACGCATTGACGTCGCCCTCCGAAACGATCTCTTCGGAGTGGCGGAAAATGTGCAGGGCTTCTTCGCGATTCATGATTCTGGCGGGCTGAGGCTGTAGCCATTGAAGTGTGGAAAATAACGGCGGCGCGCGCTACAGCATATACCCGCGAGTTTTGTCCATCACGCGCCGCGTCGAGTGGAGCCGCCGCGCGCGTGCGCGCCGTGCGGCCCGCAGGATCAGCGCATGCCGGGCATCATGCCCTTCATGCCGCGCATCATCTTCTGCAAATTGCCGCCCTTCAACTTCTTCATCATCGTGCGCATCTGCTCGTACTGGTTGAGCATGCGGTTCACTTCCTGAACCTGCACGCCCGCGCCCGCGGCGATGCGGCGCTTGCGCGTCGCCTTGATGAGCTCGGGCTTGGCGCGCTCGGCGGGCGTCATCGAGTTGATGATGCCTTCCATGCGGCGCATCTGCTTCTCGGCCTGGCCCATGTCGGCGCCCGCCGCGGCTTGCTGGAATTGCGCGGGCAGCTTGTCCATCAGCGACGAGAGGCCGCCCATGTTCTTCATCTGCGAGAGCTGCGCGCGGAAGTCGTTGAGGTCGAAGTCGCCGCCTTTTTTGACCTTGTCGGCGAGCTTTTGCGCGGCCTGCACGTCCACGCCGCGCTGCGCCTCCTCGACGAGCGCGAGAATGTCGCCCATGCCGAGAATGCGGTTCGCCATGCGCTCGGGGTAGAACACCTCGAGGCCGTCGAGCTTTTCCGCGACGCCGACGAACTTGATCGGCTTGCCCGTGATGTGACGCACGGAGAGCGCAGCGCCGCCGCGCGAGTCGCCGTCGAGCTTGGTGAGCACGACGCCGGTGAGCGGCAGGGCGTCGTTGAACGCTTTGGCCGTGTTGACCGCGTCCTGGCCGAGCATGGCGTCGACGACGAAGAGCGTTTCGGCGGGCTTGAGCGACGCGTGCAGCGCGGTGATCTCGTTCATCATCGCCTCGTCGATACCGAGGCGGCCGGCCGTGTCGACGAGCAGCACGTCGTGATAGTGGCGCTTCGCCCAGTCGACCGCCGCGGTGGCGATCTCGACGGGCTTCTGATCCGGCTGCGAGGGGAAGAAGTCGGCGCCGACCTGTTCCGTCACCGTCTTCAACTGCGCGATAGCAGCGGGGCGGTAGACGTCGCACGAAACGGTGAGGACCTTCTTCTTGTACTTCTCGCGCAGAAGCTTCGCGAGCTTGCCCACCGTGGTGGTTTTGCCGGCGCCCTGCAAACCGGCCATCAGGATGACCGCGGGCGGCGTGACGGCGAGGTTGAGTTCGGCGGCCTTGCCTTCGTAGTCGCCGCCGATCACGGCAGTCAGCTCGCGCTGCACCACGCCGACGAGCGCCTGACCCGGCGAGAGCGAGGCGATCACTTCCTCGCCCAGCGCCTTTTCCTTCACCTTGGCAATGAATTCGCGCACGACGGGCAGCGCCACGTCCGCTTCGAGCAGCGCGAGACGTACCTCGCGCAGCATCTCCTGCGTATTGGCTTCGGTCAGCCGGGCTTCGCCGCGCAGCGTCTTGACGACGCGCGCCATCCGTTGAGTGAGATTGTCGAGCATGGGGAGGCGGTGAGCAGTGCGGCCCGGCTCGCGCGCGTCCAAACAGCAGCGCGCCGCGTTTCGTCGCGCTTCGGGATGTTTGCCGCGCGGCCAGGGGGCCTATAGTAAACTTCGAACATGGATATTGTACTGTATGCCCTCACCGTGCTCCTGTACGGCGGTTTGTGCGCCGCCGACTGGCGCGCGCTGCGCCGCGCGGGTGCCCAGCCGCTGCTCGGCAGCGTGCCGCCCGTACCGGTGACGGTCGGCTTGGGCGCTGACGCCCTGCGCACGCGGACATTCGGCCCGGTTTCCCGCGCGCTGCTCTTCGTCGCGCTCGCCGCGCACGGCGTGCTGCTCCATATGACGATCTTTCCCGCCAACGAGATGGTGTTCGGCTTCGCGTTCGCGTTGTCGGCGATGTTCTGGCTGGGCGCGGGCATCTATTGGATCGAGAGCTTTTTCTTTGCGCTCGACGGCCTGCGTCTGCTGCTGCTGCCTTTGGCCGCTTTCGCGGCGATCCTGCCGCTCGTGTTCGGCGGCGTGCGCGTGCTGCCCTATGCGGCCGCGCCCATGTTCAAGCTGCACTTCGTCATCGCGAACGTCGCCTATGGGCTCTTTGCGATCGCCGCGTTGCACGCGGTGCTGATGCTGGCGGTCGAGCGCCGCCTGCATGCGCTCAAGGGCGCCGGCTTCCAGCGCAACGCGAGCCAGCGTGGCGGTGGCTGGCTGTCGAACTGGATCGAGACGCTGCCGCCGCTTCTCACGATGGAAAAGCTGCTGTTCCGGCTGATCGGCGCGGGGTTCGTGCTGCTGACTGCCACGCTCGCCTCGGGCATCGTGTTCAGCGAGCAGTTGATAGACCGACCGCTCTCGCTCGATCACAAGACCGTCTTTGCGATTCTTTCCTGGCTGATGTTCGGCGCGCTCCTCACCGCGCGCAAGATCTCGGGCTGGCGCGGCCGCGCTGCGCTGCGCTGGGTGATCGCGTCGTTCGTCGCCTTGCTGCTCGCGTATGTGGGCAGCCGTTTCGTCTTCGAGGTGCTGCTGCACCGCCCCGTGGTTTGAGCCATTTGAGTGGCGTGTTCCGATGAGACAGATTCTTCTCCTCGTCCTTCTGTTCGTGCTGGGACAGTGGTTCGTCAAGGCGCTGCGCCGCGCGCAGACGCAAGCGCGTCCTTCGCAACCGGGCCAGGGCGCCGCGCGCACCGCCGGCGGCGCGGGTGCCCGCGCGAGCGGCAAGGGCGCGCTGCCCGAGCCGATGGTGCGCTGCGCCGAGTGCGGCGTGCACGCGCCGCGTAGCGAGTCGGTGAACGTGGGTACGCGCTCGTTCTGCAGCGCCGAGCACGCACGCGCTTACGACGCGCGCACGAGCGCCCAGGACCGTCCCGCACGATGAGCGCTGCTGCGTCGACGGCTTCGCCGCAATCGCCCGCTTACGAAGTGGATGCGCAAGGCTGGGTGCCCGGCGCGCGCCACCTGCCGTCGCCGAACTTCGAGGCGCGTCCGTCCGGCGCCGTGCCGACGCTCATCGTCGTCCACAACATCAGCCTTCCGCCCAACGTGTTCGGCGGCCCCGAGATCGCCGATCTCTTTCTCAATCGCCTCGACTGCGACGCGCATCCGTACTTCGATGCGCATCTGCGCGGCGTGCGCGTCTCGGCGCACTTCGTCATCCATCGCGATGGCGCGCTCGAACAGTTCGTCTCCTGCGACGAGCGTGCGTGGCATGCGGGCGCATCGAGCTTCTTCGGGCGCGAGCGGTGCAACGACTTCGCCATCGGCATCGAGCTCGAAGGCAGTGACACGACGGCCTTCGAGGCGGCGCAGTACGTCACGCTCGCGGCGCTCGTGAAGGCGCTGGTCGCGCGCTATCCGATCGAGGCGCTCGCTGGCCATTCGGACATCGCGCCCGGGCGCAAGACCGATCCAGGCCCGCACTTCGACTGGGCCCGCCTGCAACGCGATACACAGCTCGGCGCAGCGAGCTTCCCCTATATCCAGGGGCGCGACGCGCAGAACGCGACTTCATGACTCGCGCGAAGCGAAGCCAAACCTCCGTCTGTCTGCACAAGAAATAAGCATGTCCCGCGCGCGAATGCGGGCTGTTCGCGCTCTCCTCGCAGACCACTCGAAGGGCCATTCGGCGGCAAGGCCCGCGCGGCTTGGCTTGTGGTCTTGTCAAGATAGGACCAGCAAAAAAAGCCATTTGAGCGCCTCAGATCTTCCACTATACTTGGTACCCGAAACAAGGCCTCACACCATATGTTGTGTTGTACCGCGGCGCCCCGCTACACGAAGCAAGGCGCCGCGCGCGTTACCGGCATAGAAAAAAGAGAAACTTTGTACGGTGCCGTCGGCCGAGAGAACCGGCGCACCGGCTGTAATCGAGAGAGAAGGTACAGCCAATGATCGCGACATCCACGATGAAGACCGCAGCAGTCCGTGTTTCATCTGCCTTGTCGCATCCGGCAGCCTCGCCAGGCTGGTCTTTTTTCTCCGCCCGATCGAGTGTGCACACGGGGGCACGCCGTCGGCGTCCGTCTTAATCCGCGAACTCTCTTCGCACCTTTCCAGGACCTCAGGAGCTTTGCACATGCAAACGACCGATAACGTCTCGACCCGGTATGAAGGCGCGCCTGCCGCGCATGCACTGGGTGGCCAACCGCAAGACGGCCAGACGAGCGCGCAGCAGTTCGCCGACCACAAGGTGATTCGCCGCAACGGTAGCGTGGTGTCGTTCGAGCCTTCGAAGATCGCGATCGCGATGACGAAGGCCTTCCTCGCTGTGAATGGCGGCCAGGGCGCGGCTTCGGCGCGCGTTCGCGAACTCGTCGAGCAGCTCACGCAAAACGTCGTGCGTGCGCTCGTGCGCAGCCGTCCGAACGGCGGTACGTTCCATATCGAAGACATCCAGGATCAGGTCGAGCTCGCGCTGATGCGCGGCGGCGAGCACAACGTCGCGCGCGCTTATGTGCTGTATCGCGAGAAGCGCAACCAGGAGCGCGCACACGCGCCGGAAACGGCAGCGACCGCCGCGCCCGGTATCAACGTCACGGACAACGGCGTCACGCGCCCGCTCGACATGAACGCGCTGCGCGCGCTGATCGTCTCGTCGTGCGATGGCCTGGGCGATGCCGTCAACGCCGACCCGATCGTCGCGGAGACGGTGAAGAATTTGTACGACGGCGTGCCGATGAGCCAGGTCTACGACTCGGCCATCCTCGCTGCGCGCACGATGATCGAAAAGGATCCGGCGTACAGCCAGGTCACCGCGCGCATCCTGCTGCACACGATCCGTCGCGAAATTCTCGAAGAGGAAGTGACGCAAGCCGAAATGGCCATGCGCTACGCCGACTACTTCCCGCAGTTCATCAAGCGCGGTGTGGAAGCGGGCCTGCTCGACGACAAGCTCCAGCAGTTCGATCTGAAGCGCCTCGGCAACGCGCTCGACGCGAATCGCGACCTGCAGTTCGGCTACCTCGGCCTGCAGACGCTGTATGACCGCTACTTCCTGCACGTGCACGGCACGCGCATCGAAATGCCGCAGGCATTCTTCATGCGCGTCGCAATGGGCCTCGCACTCAACGAGATCGACCGCGAAGCGCGCGCGATCGAGTTCTACAACGTGCTCTCGTCGTTCGACTTCATGTCGTCCACGCCCACGCTGTTCAACTCGGGCACGCACCGCTCGCAGCTTTCGTCGTGCTACCTCACGACGGTTGCCGACGACCTCGACGGCATCTACGAAGCGCTCAAGGACAACGCGCTGCTCTCGAAGTTCGCCGGTGGTCTCGGCAACGACTGGACGCGCGTGCGCGCGCTCGGCTCGCACATCAAGGGCACCAACGGCAAGTCGCAAGGCGTCGTGCCGTTCCTGAAAGTCGTGAACGACACGGCCGTGGCCGTGAACCAGGGCGGCAAGCGCAAGGGCGCGGTGTGCGCCTACCTCGAGTCGTGGCACCTCGACATCGAGGAGTTCCTCGAGCTGCGCAAGAACACCGGCGACGACCGCCGCCGTACCCACGACATGAACACGGCGAACTGGATTCCCGATCTGTTCATGAAGCGCGTGATGGAAGGCGGCGACTGGACGCTCTTCTCGCCCTCGACCTGCCCGGACCTGCACGACAAGTTCGGGGCCGAGTTCGAACAGGCTTACACGGCTTACGAAGAGAAGGTCGCGCGCGGCGAGATCAAGCTGTTCAAGAAGCTGCCGGCCGCGCAACTGTGGCGCAAGATGCTCGGCATGCTGTTCGAAACGGGCCACCCGTGGATCACGTTTAAGGATCCGTGCAACATCCGTTCGCCGCAGCAGCACGTGGGTGTCGTCCACTCGTCGAACCTGTGCACGGAAATCACGCTGAACACCAGCGACAGCGAAATCGCCGTGTGCAACCTCGGCTCGGTGAACCTCGTCGCGCACATGGTGGAGCAGGCCGACGGCACGTTCGCGCTCGACCACGACAAGCTCAAGCGCACCATCAGCGTAGCGATGCGCATGCTCGACAACGTCATCGACATCAACTACTACGCGGTGTCGAAGGCGCGCAACTCGAACCTGAAGCACCGTCCGGTGGGCATGGGCATCATGGGCTTCCAGGATTGCCTGCACGTCCTGCGCACGCCGTTTGCTTCGCAAGAGGCCGTGGAGTTCGCCGACCGTTCGATGGAAGCCGTCTGCTACTACGCGTACTGGGCGTCGACCGAACTCGCGCAGGAGCGCGGCCGCTACTCGACCTACCGCGGCTCGCTGTGGGATCGCGGCATCCTCCCGCAGGACACGCTCAAGCTGCTCGCCGAAGCACGCGGCGGCTACGTCGAAGTCGATTCGAGCGAGTCGATGGACTGGACCTCGCTGCGCGAGCGCATCGCGACGCACGGCATGCGCAACTCGAACTGCATCGCGATCGCACCGACCGCGACCATCTCGAACATCATCGGCGTGTCGCCTTGCATCGAGCCGACGTTCCAGAACCTCTATGTGAAGTCGAACCTCTCGGGCGAATTCACGGTGGTGAACGACTACCTCGTGCGCGACCTGAAGGCACGCGGCCTGTGGGACGAAGTCATGGTCGCCGACCTCAAGTACTTCGACGGCATGCTCTCGCGCATCGACCGCGTGCCGGCCGATCTACGCGCTGTGTATGCGACGGCGTTCGAAGTCGATCCGACGTGGCTCGTCGAAGCGGCCTCGCGTCGTCAGAAGTGGATCGACCAGGCGCAGTCGCTGAACATCTTCATGGCGGGCGCATCGGGCAAGAAGCTCGACGAGATCTACAAGCTCGCATGGATCCGTGGCCTGAAGACGACCTACTACCTGCGCACGATGGCGGCGACGCACGTCGAGAAGTCGACGGTTGCGCACGGCGCGCTCAACGCCGTGCCGACGGGCGGTGAAGGCGGCGGCAACGTCGGCGGCGCGTTCGGTGGTGCGTCGGGCGCATTCGGCGGTGCAGCAAGCGGCGCGACCACGATGCAGTCGGCGCCGCAAGCCGTTGAAGCTGCGCCGGAAGCAGAGGGTCCGGTGTGCATGATGCGTCCGGGCGATCCTGGCTTCGAAGAGTGCGAGGCTTGCCAGTAACTGGCGAAGAACCCCGCGCATGCTGCGTGCGGTGCAACGCCGGGCGCAGCATGCGAGGACCGAAGCCGCAGTAGTAAACAGTAGTAGATGCAACGCTGAAGCAGCCAGGCGCGCGCAACGCGCGCCACCTCACTCCCGGCGACTCGCGGCAAGCGCGTTGCCATACGCGAAGCAGGCAACAGGAAGGAATCCCTGGAGTTTCGCGCAGGGACAAGACTCAAGGCCGCGCGAGTCAGAGCGCCGCGCGCGGCAAGCAGTGAGCGGCGAGTGAAAACGCACTCGCAGCGCGAGTCAAAAGCGCGCGGCGAACACCGTCCTTCACACACGCTCTCGATGTCGCGAAGACCCTCGAAGCACATCGCACTTGCGATATGAGCACGACGAAGCAGCGCGCTGTCCATCGTGCTCACGCGATGCAATCGATACGATGCGATAACAAAGTGTTGTATCGAGGTCGCAACGCGAATCGAAAACAGGATTTTTCGTGTGCGAACCCTTTTATCGCTCACGAAAAGATGGTACAAACCGAACTAAATTGATGGTGACATTTATGCTCAACTGGGATGACGAGATCACGGCCGTAACTCCGTCGAGCGGTGCGCAGCAAAACGCAATGCGCAACCCCGCGGGTGAGGCTGTCCAGGCTGCCCAGGTGCAGTTTGGTCTGCGTTCCGCTCCACAGGCTTCCACGGCGACCAACATCTTCGCCAGCGACTTCGCCGTTGCGCCGCCGCCGCAAGCGCCGGTCTCGACCGAAGCCCGTGTGAATGTCGCCGACAAGCGCATCATCAACGGCCAGACCGACGTGAACCAGCTGGTCCCGTTCAAGTACAAGTGGGCCTGGGAAAAGTATCTGGCGGGTTGCGCGAACCACTGGATGCCGCAGGAAATCAACATGTCCCGCGACATCGCCCTGTGGAAGGACCCGAACGGTCTGACCGAGGACGAGCGCCGCATCGTCAAGCGCAACCTCGGCTTCTTCGTGACCGCCGACTCGCTTGCCGCGAACAACATCGTGCTCGGCACCTACCGCCACATCACGGCGCCCGAATGCCGCCAGTTCCTGCTGCGCCAGGCGTTCGAAGAGGCGATCCACACGCACGCGTACCAGTACATCGTCGAGTCGCTGGGTCTGGACGAAGGCGAGATCTTCAACGCGTACCACGAGGTCAAGTCGATCCGCGACAAGGACGAGTTCCTGATCCCGTTCATCCATACGCTGACTGATCCGTCGTTCAAGACCGGCACGCTCGAAGCCGACCAGAACCTGCTCAAGTCGCTCATCGTGTTCGCCTGCATCATGGAAGGCCTGTTCTTCTATGTGGGCTTCACGCAAATTCTCGCCCTCGGCCGCCAGAACAAGATGACTGGCGCTGCAGAGCAGTATCAGTACATCCTGCGCGACGAGTCGATGCACTGCAATTTCGGCATCGACCTCATCAACCAGATCAAGCTTGAAAACCCGCACCTGTGGACCCCGGCGTTCCGTGCGGAGATCACCGAACTGTTCAAGCATGCGGTCGACCTCGAGTACCGCTACGCCGAGGACACCATGCCTCGCGGCGTGCTCGGCCTGAACGCATCGATGTTCAAGAGCTATCTGCGCTTCATCTGCAACCGCCGTTGCCAGCAGATCGGTCTCGATCAGCTGTTCCCGAACGAAGAGAATCCGTTCCCGTGGATGAGCGAGATGATCGACTTGAAGAAGGAACGCAACTTCTTCGAGACGCGCGTGATCGAATATCAGACGGGCGGTGCGCTGTCCTGGGAATAACCCGGGCGCACTGCGGTGCAAGTCTTTAGGGGTTGCCGGAGGCGGCGCGCGAGCCGCCTCGACCGGCATGATGACCAGGAGCAGGAACGCCTGATGCAAAGCGTGCCAGGAGCCCAGGTGGCTCACCTACGTGCAAGGCACTTTGCGAACCCTTCAGAGGGATGGGCAAACTTCCCCCCGGAAAAGCGCGCAGGCTTCGCGAGTGGTGAGGCCGCCGCTTTCAACGAACGTTGTCCGGTGTCGGTAGCCGACGCCGGAATGACCTGGCGCGCTGTGCCTCGTGGCACGGTGCGCCTTACCGCATTCATTAGCGTAAGCGCGCGGGATCAGCGTACGCCGATGAATAGCCCGCTTCGCAGCGTGCGCCGTGAGAAGCGTTCGCGGGAAGCGGGTTTTGACGAAGGGTGTGGTTTGAACTGACTCTCATCTGAACCTGAAGGAGAAAAAAATGGCTACTGCCAAGAAGAAACCGGCGGCTAAGAAGGCCGCAGTGAAGAAGGTTGCAGCGAAGAAGGCAGCTCCGGCGAAGAAGGCCGCGGCCAAGAAGGTCGCCGTGAAGAAGGTTGCAGCGAAGAAAGTCGCCGTGAAGAAGGTTGCTGCGAAGAAGGCAGCACCGGCGAAGAAGGCCGCAGCGAAGAAGGTTGCAGCCAAGAAAGTCGCTGTGAAGAAGGTTGCTGCGAAGAAGGCAGCACCGGCGAAGAAGGCCGCAGCGAAGAAGGTTGCAGCGAAGAAGGTTGCAGCCAGGAAGGCGCCTGCGAAGAAGGCTGCTGCCAAGAAGGCAGCACCGGCGAAGAAGGCCGCAGCGAAGAAGGTTGCAGCCAAGAAGGCGCCCGCGAAGAAGGCTGCTGCCAAGAAGGCTGCGCCTGCGAAGAAGGCTGCTGCCAAGAAGGCTGCCAAGAAGGCGCCTGCGAAGGCTGCCGCTGCCGCGCCTGCTGCCCCCGCTGCGCAACCGGCCGCGCCCGCAGCAACGGTCAAGACTGCCCTGAATCCGGCCGCTGCATGGCCGTTCCCGACCGGCAGCCGTCCGTAAGCAGTACGAGACGAAGCGCGCCCGCTACGGCGTTTGCGTGCTTCGTTGGCCGGGCAAGGCGGCAGGATGCGCAAGGCCCGGTCCCGATCCCGTCGCAGGGTTGCCCGCGGCGGGATTTTTTTCGTCTGGACTTCGTAACAGTTGGGCGTTTTCGCGCCGCGCGCGGGCATGAAAAAAGGCGCATGCACAGGGGAGCACATGCGCCTGAGGTTCCGCATCCGGCGCGAGGCGCGCCACTGCGGTACAGGGGAAAGCGTTAGTGTGTGACGCGCGTGACGCCGCCGCTCGACAGCAGCCGCACGCGGTCGCCGGCGTTGAAGACCTCGCCGGTCGAAGTTTGTGTGATGGCGCGGTAGTCGCCGTTGTCGAGGCGCACCGTGATCTCGAGGCCGTCGCGCATCGCCACGCCGTTCTCGACCGCGTTGCCGGCAACGGCGCCGGCAATGCCGCCGATGATGCCGGTGACGATCGAGCCCTTGCCGCCGCCGATCGCGCTGCCAGCCACCGCGCCGAGCGCGCCGCCGCCGATCGCGCCGAGTCCGCTAGGCTGGCCGTTGTTCGAACTGATCTTCACCGCGCGCACGCTCTCGACCGTGGCCATGCGCACCGACTGCTCGCGCTGCGCCTGCGAGGCCGTATAGACATCGGCGGAACTGCTGTTATAAGCGCAGCCCGACATCGCGAGCGACCCCGCGATCATGGCTGCAACAATCAGACGACTTGTTATTTTCATTCCCGTAGCTCCAATGGGCGCCGCGGCGCCCGCGTTCAGTTCGGCAGTTCGTAGCCGAAGGCCTCCTTGAACCGTTCGTTGATCTGCGCCCGCGTGGGCGCATAGTTCTGCGGACCGAGATGCTCGATCTTGAGCGCGCCCATCAGGCTCGCGAGGCGCCCCGTGGTTGCCCAGTCGAGGCCGTTCTCGATGCCATAGAGCAGGCCGCCGCGGAAGGCGTCGCCGCAACCGGTCGGGTCGAGCACACGGGCGGCCTTGACCGGAGGAATCTCCTCGATCTTGCCGCTGTGGTAGATCTGCGAGCCGTGCTCGCCGCGCGTGACGATCAACGCGTCGACATGGCTGGCGATTTCGTCGAACGACCAGCCGGTGCGATGGCTGACGAGATTGGCTTCGTAGTCGTTGACCGCTACGTAAGTAGCAAGTTCAATGGCGCGCCGCAAAGACGCCCCATCGAAGAGCGGCAGACCCTGGCCCGGATCGAAGATGAACGGGATGCCGGCCTTCGCGAACTGCTCGACGTGCTGGACCATGCCATCGAAACCGTCCGGCGCGACGATGCCGAGCTTGATACCGGGCGCCTCGTCGGCGCGATTCAAGTGCGACTGCATCATCGCGCCCGGGTGGAACGCGGTGATCTGGTTGTTCTCGAGATCGGTCGTGATCATCGCCTGCGCGGACCACGTGTCGTCCAGTACCCGCACGTGCGCTTTCGAGAGGCCGAGCTTGTCGAGGCGTTCGATGTAGGGCTGCGCGTCGGCGCCGCCAAGCGTCGCCATGATGCGCGCGTCGCCGCCGAGCAGATGCAGCGAGTACGCGATGTTGCCGGCGCAGCCGCCGAATTCCCGGCGCATCGTCGGCACGAGAAAGCTCACGTTCAGGATGTGCACCTGCTCGGGCAGGATGTGCTCCCGAAAGCGACCTTCGAAAGTCATGATGTTGTCGTAGGCGAGCGAGCCGCAGATCAGCGTAGCCAAGGCGGGAATTCCTGTAGGGCGTGGTAGGTAGGGGAAAGGGCGGCGCACTGGCCTGCAGGCAGGCTTGCGAGCGCAGGCGCTGGGAGAGCGCGCCGCTGACGGATTACTTCAGCACCGCGAGTGCGGCGTCGTAGTTCGGCTCGTTCTTGATTTCGCTCACGCGCTCGGCGTGCAGCACTTTGTCGTTTTCGTCGAGCACGACGACGGCGCGCGCGGTCAGACCGGTGAGCGGGCCGCTCGTGACATCCACGCCGTAGGCCTGCGCGAAGTCATGGCCGCGGAACGTCGAGGCCGTGACGACGTTCGCGATGCCTTCGGTCGTGCAGAAGCGCGAAGCGGCGAACGGCAGGTCGCCCGAAATCACGACGACGGCCGTATTGTCGAGGCCGGCTGCGGCTTCGTTGAACTTGCGCGTGGAGGTGGCGCAGGTCGGCGTGTCGAGGCTCGGCACGATGTTCAGGACCTTGCGCTTGCCGGCGAAATCGGCGAGCGAGACGGGCTTCAGATCCTTGCCGACGAGCGAGAACGCCGGTGCCTTCTGACCGACGCTCGGGAACGTGCCAGCGACGTCGATCGGGTTACCGCCTAGCGTGACTTGACTCATGATGTGCACTCCGGGAATGCATGTGGTGGTGAATGGCACACGCGCGTAAGCGGCGCGCCGGGAATCGCGCTGGGCACGTCAGTGCACCCGCGCGCAGACGGAACATCAGGGATAGAAGATTTCGATGCGGAAGTTCGATGCCACTACGTCGCCTGTGTCGAGCCGCACGATCATCGTCTGCGTGGTGCGTGCGGGCAGACCGGCTTCGATGGGCGTGCCGGGCGTAACGTAATCCTGCGGCCACAGCACGCGCCGCACGACGATATTGCTCTGCCGGTCGAGCAGCGAGAGCTCGATAGCCGGGTAGGCCAGCGCCACGTTGAAGCGGTTGCGCAGTGGCACCTTCAGTTCGAGATGATGCGGTTCATTGTCGACCTGGCGCAGCTCGGACGGCTCGACCAGCAGCCCGTCGATGTCGCGTGGCGGCATCACCCGGCAACCGAGTTGCTCGCACGCCTGTTGATAAAGCGACTGCGAGTCGGGCCAGTAGACCATCACCGTTTCGCGTTGCCACCAGGCGAGCTGCACAGCGAGCAGTGCGAGAAGCAGAATGGCGATGAGCGTGCCCAGAAACCGCCAGACGATGGCGCGCGAGCCGCGCGGGCGCGCAGGCGCTTCGCGCGTGACGGCGAACGGCGACGCACCGTCGTTGGGCGGAAGCGCGCTGAACGCGGGTTCGCGCTCGTCTTGGCGGATGCGAGGGCCGAGCGCGGGCTCAGGATCGTTGATGCGACCCGCCGCCGATGCTTCGTTGGCCGAAAAGGTCGGCTCCGCGGGACCCGTTGCGCCGAGGTTCGGTTCGCTGCGAGTCCAGCGTGCCGCGGGCGGGAAGGGCTCGGCGGGTTGGGTGTTCTGCGCCGGGGGCACGGATGCCGCCGTGGCAGATGGCGCCGGCGCGCGGGGCGCAGCGTGCGACGGTTCATCGTCGGCGATGAACTTCGATTCGGCGCCAGGCGTCGCCCTTGGGGTGGCGCCCTTGTGCGCCAGCTGATCGGCGTTGTACCTGAAGCGCGGGTCGAGCTGGGTGTCAGCGGGTGGCGCCCACGGATCCCACGTGCGATTCGTGAAATTGGGCGTGGCGTTTAGCGGCACGCGCGGCTCTTGCGATGGCGCGCTGACTGCCGGCTCCGCAGCCTGTGTGGTGTTCTGGGTGTCAGGATGAAACCCGGGCTGAAACGCGGACGGCGCCGCCGATTGCGCTGCAGCGTGCGAAGCCGTTTCCGGCGGAGTCGCAGTCAGGCTTGCTGCGATCTCGCCTGCAAGCGGCACGGCGCGCGAGAAATCGCCGCCTTCGGGCACCTCGTAGAGACTGCCCGACGCATCGAACGCTTCCTGGCAATGCCCGCAACGCACGAGGCCGCGCCGCACGGCAAGCTGCGTGGGCTGAATACGGAATACGGTTTCACAGAAGGGGCAGCGCGTTGCCAGCAGCATGTGAGCCTGGGATCTGGGGAGACCGGAGGTTGGCGATACCGGCATTCTACTGGCAATCCGCCGCACCCTACGACTTCGGTCGTCCCGCATGGGGCGCGATCCGCGCTCGAGCAAGCCCGATCGCGCCTGTATGGAATTACGTGCGCCGCGTGCCCGCGAGGCAGACCCAGCCTTCGTGCTCGCGCCAGACCGAGATGTCGATCCAGCGGGCGTAGACCTGCGCGACTTCGTCGGCCTGGCGCGCGAGGATGCCCGAGAGCGCGATGCGTCCGCCCGGCTTCACGCGCGACGACAGCATCGAGGCCATCAGCTTGAGCGGATTCGAAAGAATATTGGCGACGACGATGTCGAACTCGCCGGCGGGGCAATCGTCGGGCAGGCCGTAGGTGACCTCCGCGCGATTGCGCTCGCTGTTGTGGCGCGCCGACTCGACCGCCTGCGGATCGATGTCGATGCCGATCACCGGATTCGCGCCGCACTTCTTCGCGAGGATCGCGAGGATGCCCGAGCCGCAGCCGTAGTCGAGCAGCGAATTGCCGGGCTGCACGTGCTGCTCGATCCACTCCATGCACAGACGCGTGGTGGGATGGCTGCCCGTGCCGAACGCGAGGCCCGGGTCCAGCTCGAGCACGAGCGCGTCGGGATCGGGTGCATCGTGCCACGAGGGCACGACCCAGATGCGCTCGCCGATCTGGATCGGGTCGAACTGCGATTGCGTGAGGCGCACCCAGTCCTGTTCCTCGACTTCGCGCAGCGAATACTTCGGCGCCTGCGCGAGGCCAAGCTCGTTCGAAGCGGCCGCGAGCAGCACGGCGGGATCCTGATCGGCGCCGATCAACGCAATCACGCGCGAATGCTGCCACGCGGTGCGCTCGGGCGTGAGGCCCGGCTCGCCGAAGAGCGGCTGCTCGTCGGGCGTGTCGGCGTCGGCGTCTTCCACCGACACCGAGAGGGCGCCAAGCTCGATCAACGCGTCGGAGAGCGCCTCCGCGCGATGGCGATCCAGCTCGACGATCAGTTCCCGGTAGCTCATGAATTACGCTTCGTCCTTCTTCACTGCCTGACGTTCGGCCAGACGGCTTTCCAGGTAGTGAATGCTCGTGCCGCCCTCGACGAACTTCGCATCGAGCATCAGTTCGCGGTGCAGCGGGATGTTGGTCTGGATGCCTTCGACCACCATTTCCGATAGCGCGATGCGCATGCGCTGAATGGCCTGCTCGCGCGTGGCGCCGTAGGTGATCAGCTTGCCGATCATCGAATCATAGTTCGGCGGCACGAAATAGCCATTGTAGGCATGCGAGTCGACGCGCACGCCCGGGCCCCCCGGCATGTGCCACGACGTGAGACGGCCCGGCGACGGCGTGAACTTGAACGGATCTTCGGCGTTGATGCGGCACTCGATGGCGTGGCCCTTCAACTGGATGTCGCGCTGGCGGAACGAAAGCTTCTCGCCCGCGGCAATGCGGATCTGCTCCTGCACGATATCGATGCCCGTGATCAGCTCGGTGACCGGGTGCTCTACCTGCACGCGCGTGTTCATCTCGATGAAGTAGAACTCGCCGTTTTCGTACAGGAACTCGAAGGTGCCCGCGCCGAGGTAGCCCATCTTCTTGCAGGCGTCGGCGCAGCGGTCGCCGATGCGATCGAGCAGGCGGCGCGCGATGCCCGGCGCCGGCGCTTCTTCGATCACTTTCTGATGGCGGCGCTGCATCGAGCAATCACGTTCGCCGAGCCATACGGCGTTCTTGAACGAGTCCGCGAGAATCTGGATCTCGATGTGGCGCGGGTTCTCGAGGTACTTCTCCATGTAGACCTGCGGATTGCCGAACGCACGGCCGGCTTCCTCGCGGGTCATGTTGACCGCGTTCACGAGCGCCGCTTCCGTGTGCACGACGCGCATGCCGCGCCCGCCGCCGCCACCCGCCGCCTTGATGATGACGGGGTAGCCGATCGCGCGCGCGATCTTCACGATTTCCTTCGGATCGTCGGGCAGGGCGCCTTCCGAGCCCGGCACGCAGGGCACGCCGGTCTTGATCATGGTCTGCTTCGCCGTGACCTTGTCGCCCATCATGCGGATCGTTTCCGGGCGCGGGCCGATGAACGTGAAGCCCGACTGCTCGACGCGCTCGGCGAAGTCGGCGTTCTCGGAGAGGAAGCCGTAGCCGGGGTGGATCGCTTCGGCGTCGGTGACTTCGGCCGCGCTGATGAGCGCCGGCATGTTCAGGTAGCTCAGGTTCGAAGGGGCGGGGCCGATGCAGACCGCCTCGTCGGCGAGCTTCACGTACTTGGCTTCCTTGTCGGCTTCCGAATAGACGACGACCGTCTTGACGCCGAGTTCGCGGCACGCGCGCTGGATGCGGAGCGCGATTTCGCCACGATTGGCAATGAGGATTTTTTCAAACATGGTGGGTATTCGACTCATCAATGGGCGCCGCGAGTCGCTGATGCGGACACCTGTCGATCGGAGTTAGCGCTTTGGCGCTTCCTGCGATCCCATGTAAAACGCTGAGGATCGATCGCGTGCGTCGCCGTCATGGGCGCAAATGCGACAAACGCGGGCGACATACGCGGCGCGGCCCGCAAAAGAAGGCCGCCGCCGCGCGCAGAAGCTTAGGCGATCACGTAGAGAGGCTGGCCGTACTCCACTGCCTGGCCGTTCTCGACGAGGATTTCCTTGACCACACCGGCCGCATCCGACTCGATCTCGTTGAGCAGCTTCATCGCCTCGATGATGCACAGCGTCTGGCCTTCCTTGACCGTGTCGCCGACCTGGACGAACGGATCCGCGCCCGGGGAAGGTGCGCGATAGAACGTGCCCACCATCGGCGAGGTCACGACATGGCCTTGCGGCGCGGCGGGGGCGGCGGGCGCCGCTGCGGCGGTTTCGCCGACATGGGCCGGCGCGGCGGGCGCAGCGCCCAGGGCCGGCGCCGCGTATTGCGCGGGACCTTGCTGCACGTAAACGGGGGGTGCGTTCTTGACGATGCGCACCTTGCCTTCACCCTCAGTCACTTCGAGCTCCGAGATGCCCGATTCGGAGACGAGGTCGATCAGAGTCTTCAGCTTACGTAGATCCATGGTGCAGCCCCTTTTTGCTTTGAATACGTGAAGTGCCGGGACGCGCGCGTCCCGGCACGGGTTATTGTCAGGTGTTGACGGTCATCCGGCGCGGGAATCAGGCCTCGGACCGGGCAGCAAGCCGGTCGAGCGCGTATTCGAGCGCGTAGAGATAACCTTTCCAGCCGAGGCCGCAGATCACCCCCTCGGCCTGGTCGGAAAAATACGAATGGTGGCGGAAGGGCTCGCGGCGATGCACGTTCGACAGGTGAATTTCGACGAACGGGATGCCGACACCGGCCAGCGCGTCCCGGATCGCGACGCTCGTGTGCGTGTACGCGGCCGGGTTGATCAGGATGAAGTCGGTTTGCTCGTTGCGGGCCGCCTGGATGCGGTCGACCAGCGCACCTTCGTGATTGCTCTGGAACGTGGCGAGTTCGATGCCAGCGTCTGCCGCCCGGTCAGAGAGCGCCTGGTCGATTTGCGGGAGCGTCACGCGCCCGTACACCTCCGGTTCCCGGGTGCCGAGAAGATTGAGGTTGGGGCCGTGCAGAACCAGCAGTCGCGTCATGGTCGCTTCTTTTTCCGTGGAATTGCGCGAACTTTAGCGCTGATTAGAGAATTTTGTCTAGTTTTCCGAAAAGGGGATATGGCCCCGATCTCGCCGCGCGACGAGTTGTCGGGCCGATCTTCAGCCAAAAGGCAAGTTTCTCACGGGAAAATACCCGGTACGGCGCCTAACGTTGTGTCAAACGACCGCTGCCTCAGAGCGCATCCAGCGTACGACGCAACTCGTCCGGCTTGATTTGCCCTAATTTTGTCGCACGAACGGCGCCGTTCGCGTCGATTACGACCGTGTAAGGCAAGCCGCCCGCGTTGTTGCCAAAGGCGCGCGCCACGTCCGCGCCGCCGAACCCGGCGACGTAGATCGGATAGTCGACGGGCACCTTCTTCAGGAACGTCTGGATATTCGTCGCGGAATCGACCCCCACGCCCACGAACTGGATGCCCTTTTTCGCGTACTCGCGCTGCAGCGCCGAAAGCGCCGGCATTTCCTCGACACACGGGCCGCACCACGAGGCCCAGAAGTTGACCACGATTGGCCGGCCTTTATAGATGGCCAGCGATTGCGGCTTGCCGTCCGGGTTGGTGACCGCCGCCGACCACAGCTGGCCAACCGCAGTCTGCTTGCCGCTCACCGAGGCTGCGTCGGCCACCCCGGCGCGGCCGCTGTTCGCCCACTGCCCGGCCAGTATGCCGCCGCCTGCGGCGATCGCCGCCACTGCCATGCCGGCCAGAATCCGCTTCGTGTTCATTTATGCCGCTTTCAAGAGGTGGAGGAAGTCGCGCCGCTCTCGTCGATCAGTGCCTGAAGGGCCTGAGCGCTGGCGCGCGGTAGCCGCCCGCGCGCATCGGCACGCACGGCGCCGCGCAGGTCGTCGGTATTGTAGAGGGCAATATGAATGCCCACCGGCTCCTCGGTGCGTGACGGGCGCCACAAGAAGCTGAGTGTCTCGACGAAGCCCCGCGCCGCGAAATGGCGCGTTTCCGAGACGTCGTACTGCACGTTCGCGTTCAAGAGCCAGATCGCGACATCCTTCGCGTTATCGCAAAAAATCTGCAGATGAATATCGGAGTGCTCGCCCGCCGTACCGTTGAGGACGGCGCCGGTCAGGAACGGATTGAACGCACCGAGCCGCTGCATCCAGTCGAGCGCGATTTCCCGCAGGCGGCGCAGCACCAACGGCTGGCTGTCGCCTTGAAAGAGGGCCTGATATTCCCGGATCTCTTCCTCGATCTGATCGTTGTCGGGCAGCCAGCTGCCATCGATACGCGTTTCCCCGACCACCTGCCGGGCTGCCTTGCGTTTGGCGGTGGCGTAATCGAGGCCGTCCTCGGCAATCATCCTTGCTGCCGCGATGGCGATTTCCTCGCGCACGCGCTGGGGATCGAAATGAGATCTGCGAACCATTCATTAATGATACTAGAGATCGCCCTGGGTTCTGGTCGGTGGCCCCGGACGCGAGTTGTCGCACGCGCCCGTCACGGCAGGGCGGCTGGCTTTGCCCCCCGGTTTGCGCATGGCTCACGCCTGCCCCAAGTGCACTCGTTTCGAGCCTGCGTTGAAGCGGCCGAGAGCCAATACCGCTCGGGGCCTCGGGTACAATACCGGTCTTTGCTCCGGCGGCGCAGGACGACCGCCGTTTCGGCTTCTCCATCCCGGTAGCCCGCTCAACTCATTTAACCCGTTCACGACGCCCGCGCGGCGCGACAGGCTTATGCACATCCATATCCTCGGCATCTGCGGCACGTTCATGGGCGGACTCGCCGTGCTCGCGCGCAGCGCGGGCCACACGGTCACGGGCTGCGACGCAGGCGTGTATCCGCCGATGAGCACCCAACTCGAAGCGCAGGGCATCCGCCTCATCGAGGGTTACGACGCGAGCCAGACCGAACTGAATCCCGATCTCTTTGTGATCGGCAACGTGGTCACGCGCGGCAACCCGCTGATGGAGGAGATCCTCAATCGCGGCTTGCCGTACACGTCCGGTCCGCAGTGGCTCGGCGAGCACGTGTTGCGCGACAAGTGGGTGCTGGCCGTGGCGGGCACGCACGGCAAGACCACCACGAGCTCGATGCTCACATGGCTGCTGGAAGACGCGGGCCTCAATCCCGGCTTCCTGATCGGCGGCGTGCCGCTGAACTTCGGCGTCTCGGCGCGGCTCACCGATTCGAGCTTCTTCGTGATCGAAGCCGATGAGTACGACACGGCGTTCTTCGACAAGCGCTCCAAGTTCGTTCATTACCGTCCGCGCACGGCGCTGCTCAACAATCTCGAATTCGATCACGCCGATATCTTTCCCGATCTCGCGTCGATCGAAACGCAGTTCCATCACCTCGTGCGCACGATTCCCGGCGTGGGCCGCATCGTCACGAACGGCCGCTCGGACGCGCTCGAGCGCGTGCTCACGCGCGGCGTGTGGAGCGACGTCGAGCGCTTCGGCGTGGACGGCGGCTGGCAGGCGCTGCCTGCCGAGGACGGCGTGGCCGTGGACGAGCGCTTCGCCGTGTACCACAACGCCGAGCGCGTAGGCGTGGTGGACTGGCAGATCCAGGGCGAGCACAACCGTCTGAATGCGCTCGCGGCCATTGCCGCGGCGCGCAGCGTCGGGGTGCCACCCGCGCAGGCGGCCAAATCGCTTGCCGCGTTCCGCAACGTGAAGCGCCGCATGGAAGTACGCGGCAGCGTGGACGGCGTGACCGTCTATGACGATTTTGCGCACCATCCCACGGCGATCGAAACGACGATCGCGGGATTGCGTACGCGCGTCGGACGCGAAAACACGCGTATCCTGGCCGTGCTCGAACCGCGCTCGAACACAATGAAACTGGGCGTGATGAAGGCGCAGCTGCCCACGAGTCTTGCCGATGCCGACCTCGTGTTCGGCTACGGCGCGCCGAGCGGCAAGGACGCGCTGGGCTGGGATCTCGCTGGCGCGCTCGCGCCGCTTGGCGAGAGGGCGCGTGCATTCAACGATATCGAGGCACTGGTGAAGGCAGTCGCGGCAGCCGCGCGCCCCGGCGACCAGGTGCTCGTGATGAGCAACGGCGGCTTCGGCGGCGTGCATCAAAAGCTGCTCGATGCGCTTTGCGCGCGGAGCGCCTCGTGATCGTCTATCTGCACGGCTTTCGCTCGTCGCCCCAGTCGTTCAAGGCGCGCCTGCTCGCGGCGCGCCTGGCCGAGCTGGGCCGCAGCGGCGAATGGCTTTGCCCGACGCTGCCCGTTTCGCCGGCCGAAGCCATCGCGCTTGCCGAGCGGGAAATCGGCGCGCGCGTGAAGCCGGGCGAGCGCGTGACGCTCATCGGCAGTTCGCTGGGCGGCTACTTCGCGACGTATCTCGCGGAAAAGCACGGCTGGCGTGCCGCATTGCTGAACCCCGCCGTGGTGCCCGACCGTGATCTGTCGAAATACCTCGGCGAGCAGCCGCTCTGGCACGGTGGCGGCAGCATCGTCGTCGAACCGCGTCACCTGGAAGAATTGCGCGCGCTGGCCGTTACGACGGTGACGCAACCCGCGCGCTACTATCTGATCGCCGCGACCGGCGACGAAGTGCTCGATTACCGCGAGATGCTCGCGCACTATCCGGGTGTGTCCACGCACCTGATCGAAGGCAGCGATCATGGCATCAGCGAGTTTGCAGATTACGTCGACGAAGTGATCCGTTTCTGCGATGCCGCCTGATGCGTGCGAACGCCTATATGTATACAGCACCGCTTGCGCGCAGCGCCGGCGGTCGAAGCAAGTCTGAACGAGAGTATTGAGTGAACGTTTTCTTTGAGGAATCGGGCAGTTTCAAGGCCGGCAGCGTGCTATCGCGCCAGGGCGATGCGTTCCAGGTCGAGTTGCCGGGTGGGCGGCGCGCCAAGGTGCGTGCGAAGGACGTGCTGATCGAGTTCGAGAAGCCTTCTGCGGCCGAGCTGCTGGAGCAGGCGGACGCCGCCGCCCAGGAAATCGATCTCGATTTCCTGTGGGAGTGCGCGCCCGCCGATGAGTTCGCATACACGGCGCTCGCGAGCGAGTACTTCGGCGAAACCTACGGCCCGGTCGAGCGCGCCGCGCTCGTGCTGCGCCTGCACGGCTCGCCCGTGTATTTCCGCCGCAAGGGCCGCGGGCAGTATCAGCGTGCGCCCGAAGAGCAGCTCAAGATGGCGCTCGCCTCGCTCGAGCGCAAGCGTCAGCAGGCGCTCGTGCAGGCCGGCTACGAAGAGGAGCTGAAGGCGGGCGGCCTGCCCGAGGCGTTCAAGGGCAAGGCGCTGGCCCTCCTCACGAAGCCCGACAAGAATTCGATCGAATACAAGGCGCTCGAAGCGGCGGCGGCCGCGCGCGGCATTTCGATGCCGCGCCTCATGCTCGAATGCGGTGGCATCGCTTCGCCGCGCGCGCTGCACGAGGCGCGCTTTCTCGCGGACTTCTTCCCGCACGGCACGGGTTTCCCGCCCGTCGAGGTGGGCACGCTGCCCGAGGATCTGCCCAACGCCGCCGAGCACGTGCAGGCCTTCTCGATCGACGACGTCACCACGACCGAAATCGACGATGCCTTCTCGATCGAGCATCTGGCCGACGGCCGCGTGCGCATCGGCATTCACATCGCGGCGCCGGCGCTCGGCATCAAGCGCGGCGACACGGCCGACACGATCGCACGCACGCGTCTTTCGACGGTCTACATGCCCGGCGACAAGATCACGATGCTGCCCGACGATTTCGTCGATGCCTTCACGCTCAAGGAAGACGGTCTGCGCCCGGCGCTCTCGCTCTACTGCATCGTGAACCGCGAGACGCAGGAGATCGTCGCGACCGAAACGCGTGCCGAGCGCGTGTTCGTGAAGAGCAATCTGCGCCACAACACGCTCGACGAGGTCGTGACCGAAGAGACGCTCGCGGCGGGCACGGGCGAGTATCCGCACAAGGACGACATCGCCGTGCTGTGGCCGTTCGCGCAGGCGCTCTTCGAAAAGCGCCAGCAGGCGCGTGCCGGTTACGGCCTGCGCCGCGAAGTGCAGCGCAACACCGACTTCAACTTCTACGTGGACGGCGAGCACGTCACCATCTCGCCGCGCCGCCGCGGCTCACCGCTCGATCTGATCGTCGCGGAGCTGGCGATTCTCGCGAACTCGACGTGGGGCGCCGTGCTGCACGACCACGGCGTGCCGGGCATCTATCGCTCGCAGCGCGCGTTCGGCGCGCCGAGCGGCCCCAAGCGCACGCGCATGCAGACCAACGCCGCACCGCACGAAGGGCTCGGCGTCGCGCAGTATGCCTGGAGCACCTCGCCGCTGCGCCGTTACGTGGACCTCGTGAACCAGTGGCAGCTGCTCGCGTGCGTCGAGCACGGCGTGGCCGCCAAGCTCGTCGCGCCGTTCAAGCCCAAGGACGCCGATCTCTTCGCCGTCGTGCAGGGCTTCGACGAGACCTATACCGCCTACGCCGACCACCAGCGCCGCATGGAGTACTTCTGGTGCCTGCGCTGGCTGCAGCAGCAAATGCGCGGTGAAGATGGCCGCGAGGCGCGTCGCGAGTTCCCCGCAACGGTGGTGAAGGACGACCTCGTGCGCTTCGAGGAAGTGCCGTTGCTCATCCACGTGCCGGCGCTCGGCGTGCATGCGCGCGGCACGCGCGTGATGATGGAAGTGCTGTCGATCGACGAACTGACGATCGAGGCTTCGGTGCGCATGCTGCGCGTGCTCGACGCGCCCGTGGTGACGGGCGGCGAGCAAGCCGAAGACGAGACGGGCGAAGACGAGGAACTGATCGAAGCCGCCGACGATTCCGCGCAGAGCGAAGCGGAAGCCGTCGCGGAAGCGGGCGAGGGCGAGGGCGAGGCGGCGAGCGGCGCGCCCGACGCGGCGGAGCAATCGAGCGAACAGCACGCGACGGAGCCGCGCGAATGAGCGTGAGCCACTCACCTGCCGATGCGCAGTGCGACCGCTACGCCGTAGTCGGCAATCCCGTGGCGCACAGCAAGTCGCCGTATATCCACGCGCAGTTCGCGCTGCAAACGGGCGAGCGCATCGAGTACGAGCGTCTGCTCGCGCCGCTGGACGGTTTCGTCGAGCACGTGCAGGCGTTCCACGCGGCGGGCGGCCGCGGCCTGAACGTGACCGTGCCGTTCAAGCTCGAAGCGCACGCGCTGGCGCACAAGCTGTCGCCGCGCGCCGCGGCGGCAGGCGCCGTTAACACGCTGCGCTTCGACGCGGACGGCATCTTCGGCGACAACACCGATGGCTTCGGCCTGGTGCGCGACATCGAGGTGAACCTCGGTGTCTCGCTCGCAGGCGCGCGCGTGCTGCTGCTCGGCGCGGGCGGCGCGGCGCGCGGCGTCGTGCTGCCGATGCTCGAACGCCGGCCGCGCGAGATCACCATCGTGAACCGCACGGCGCCCAAGGCGCACGCGCTCGTCGAGCAGTTCGAAGGCGCGGCGCGCGAGTTCGGCTGTCGGCTGTTCGGCGGCGGACCGCATGCCGTAGACCGGAATCCCTATGACGTAATCGTGAACGCGACGGCGGGCAGTCTGGACGCCGCCTTGCCCGAATGCGACGAGCGCGCGTTCGGCGCGGGCACGCTCGCCTACGACATGATGTACGGCGCGCAGCCCACCGTGTTCATGCACCACGCGCAATCGCTCGGTGCGCGGGCGGCCGACGGCCTCGGCATGCTGGTCGAGCAGGCCGCCGAGTCGTTCTTCGTGTGGCGCGGCGTGCGACCCGAGGGCGCGCCCGTGCTGGCGGCATTGCGCGCGCAACTCGCCGCGCAGGCTGCGTAAAGCGGCCCGCCGCACGCCAGGGAGAAGACGCCATGCGCAGGCAAGCCATCGGCGCGCAAGCTGCGGCGGCGTCCGTCAAAGGGCGTCGCGCGGGGATGTCAAAGCGGCAAACGCGTCCCGGCGCACTGCGCTGGTTCGCCTGGGTCGTCTGCGTGTTCGCGATCGCGTGGTTCGCCACGCAGCTCTTCTACTTCGCGCAGATCGCGCTCTGGAACTTCGTCGATCCGCAATCGACCGCCTTCATGCGCACCGACGCCGCGCGTCTTTCCGCGCGTCTTTCCGCAAATGGCCCCGGTCTCTCGATCCAGCACCAGTGGGTGCCGTACGACCAGATCTCGCGCAACCTGAAGCGCGCGATCATCGCGTCCGAGGACGCGAACTTCGTCAACAACAACGGGTACGAGACCGACGCCATCCTGCAAGCGTGGGAGAAGAACAAGAGGCGCGGCCATATCGTGCGCGGCGGCTCGACCATCACGCAGCAGCTCGCGCGCAATCTGTTCCTCTCGCGTGAGCAGAGCTACATCCGCAAGGGCCAGGAGCTGATCATCACGTGGATGCTGGAGACGCTGCTCGACAAGGAGCGCATCTTCGAGATCTACCTGAATTCGGTGGAATGGGGCAATGGCGTGTACGGCGCGCAAGCCGCCGCGAGCTACTACTATCGCACCACGGCGGCGAAGCTCACGCCGTGGCAGGCCGCGCGGCTCGCGGTGATGCTGCCGCGTCCGAGATACTACGACGAGCATCGCAACTCCGCGTACCTCGCCCAGCGCACCGCGGTCATCGCGCGGCGCATGGGGGCCGCTGAACTCCCGCATTGAGGTCGCGCGTTGAGGCCACCCAGGAGGCCACGCAGCGAGGCCACGCATGGAGACCAGTTCACGTGCCAATGAAAAACGCCCCGGCAAGCGGGGCGTTTGCGTTTTGATGGCCTGCTTGCTGTCTACCGCTTACTGACGCGCGAGCCGGGCGTTATCCGGCATCGGCATGTTGAAGTTGGTGCGGAACGGATTGATGTCGAGGCCGCCGCGCCGCGTATAGCGCGCATAGACGGCGAGCCGGTCCGGTTTGCACTCGCGCAGGATGTCCATGAAGATGCGTTCGGCGCATTGCTCGTGAAAGCCCGTGTGATTGCGATACGAGATGATGTAGCGCAAGAGGCCCGCCTGGTCGATCTGCGCCCCGACGTAGTGAATCTGCACGCTGCCCCAGTCGGGCTGGCCCGTCACCGGGCAATTCGATTTGAGCAGGTTCGAGATCAGCGTTTCTTCCACCGGCGCCTCGTCGAACGCCGCTTTCAGCAGCGTCGGCTCCGGGTGATAGATCTCCGTGTCGAGATCGAGGCGGTCGAGCGAGAGCCCGTCGAATTCCTCGAACGCGATCTTGCCGAACGCGCCCGGCTGCTCGAGCCGCACCGAAACCGGCGCGCCGCATGCCGCCGTCACATCGCGCCGGATCGTGTCGCGCACCACTTCGGCGGATTCGAACGCCGTTTGCGCGAACGAGCCCAGATACAGCTTGAACGACTTCGATTCGATGATGCTCGGCGAATCGGCAGGGATGAAGAACGTTGCGATCGCGATCTGCGGCTTGCCGCGCGCGTTGATCCACGAAAGCTCGTAGGCGTTCCAGATATCGGAGCCGAAGAACGGCAGTTGCGCGCCAATGCCGATCTGCTCGCGCGCGCCGGCGCGCGGGATCGGGAACAAGAGCGAGGCGTCGTACTGTTCGG
Organism: Paraburkholderia sp. JHI2823; assembly: GCF_038900695.1. NCBI lineage: Bacteria > Pseudomonadati > Pseudomonadota > Betaproteobacteria > Burkholderiales > Burkholderiaceae > Paraburkholderia > Paraburkholderia sp. JHI2823. The sequence continues at coordinate 76,178 of NZ_JAYMRY010000035.1, forward strand.
TGTAGGCGGCGGGCTTGCCGAGCGGGGATTGGTCGGGAGTCATGATGCGTTGGCTTCGGTTGCGATATTCGTCACGCCGCTCGCCACGTGCCCGGTGGCCGTGACCGAGCGCGCGGATTCGCAATGGCGGATCTGGTCGTCGAAGAAAAAATCGGGTTCGAACTCGCGCAGGAACGGGCCTTTGTCGAGTCCGCCAAGGAACATCGCTTCGTCGATCTCGATGTTCCAGGCCATCAGCGTACGGATTGCACGTTCGTGCGCGGGCGCTGAGCGCGCGGTGACGAGGGCGGTGCGAATGTGCATTTGCGCGTTCGCGTCGGCGAGCTTCTGCAGCCGGTTGAGCGCGGCGAGCAGCGGCTTGAGCGGACCTTGCGCGAGCGGCAACTCGCGGTTGTCGCGTTCGTGGCTAACGAATGCGCCGAGGCCCTCGCTCTGGAAGATCTGCTCGGCTTCATCGGAAAACAGCACCGCATCGCCGTCGAACGCGATGCGAATTTCGTGCGCGTTGCGTTCCGCCATTGTCGCCGAATTGTGCTCGATGCGGGGGAACACGCGTGCGGCGGGAAAACCGGCGTCGAGCGCGCTCCGCACGTCGGCCGGGTTCGCGGAGAGGAACAGCGACGCATTGAGCGGCTTGAGGTAATGCCAGGGCTCGCGCCCGCGCGTGAACACACCGCGCTGGATGTCGAGCCGGTGCTCGCGGCACGAACTGAACGCGCGCAGGCCGCTGATGGGATCGCTGCGCGAGAGGATCACGACTTCCACGTGATGCGCGCCGTTATTGAGCGCGAGCAGTTTGCGGATCAGCGCGAACGCCACGCCCGGCTGCGCGGGCAGGTTCAGGCGCTCGCGCTGGAGCGCTTCGTACGCTCGCAGGTCGCCGGCTTCGAACACGTGGTTTTCCTCCTCGAAATCGAAGAGCGCACGCGAAGAAATAGCGACGACGAGCTTGTCGGAGAGCGAAACGGACACGATGGCCGCCGGTTATGCAAGGTTAAGCCAGGAACAACCGATACGCCGGATTGCCCGTCTCTTCCCAATGCGGATAACCGAGCGTGGCGAGGAAGCGGCGGAACTCGGCGTCATCGGCTGCGGGCACCTGGATGCCCACGAGAATCGAGCTGTAGTCGGCGCCCTGGTTGCGGTAGTGGAAGAGGCTGATGTTCCAGTTCGGTGCCATCGACGAAAGGAAGCGCATGAGCGCGCCCGGGCGCTCGGGGAACTCGAAGCGGAACAGGCGCTCGTCGTGTGCCAGAGGCGAGCGCCCGCCCACCATGTAGCGGATGTGCTGCTTCGAGAGCT
>NZ_JAYMRY010000036.1:0-76664 GCF_038900695.1 Paraburkholderia sp. JHI2823
CTCGTGCAGGTGCGCACGCTCGAGCGCGGGAGCTTTCGCACGCTTCTCGACAGCGAAGTGCAAAAGACGGACGGCAAGGTCGTGGGCCGCGCCGTCGACATGGTCGCCGGGCCCGGCGGCAAGCCCGTGGAAGTCGTGGTGAACCTGCAGGGCTTCATGGGCATTGGCGACCGCAAGGCGAACTTCCCGTGGAGCGGCGTGCGCGTGAACACCCAGCCGAAAACGCCCGCCATCACGCTCGCCCTGCCGCCCAGCCAGCTGCAGATTCCTGACCGGCCCAAGGCCGGCGCGCCGCAGCCGGGCGCACCCGAGGCGAGCGCGACCCGCCTGCCCATGCTCGATGCGGAAGTGGCGCGTGCCAACGGCGCGAAGGTGGGCCGCGTGGTGGACGTGCTGCTCGACGGCAGCGCCGCCCCGCAGGCCGTGGTGCTCGACGTCAGCGGCACGCTCGAGAAGCGCCATACGATCGCGGCCGACTGGTCCGCCCTGCACTTCATCACGAAAAACAACATGCTCGAAGCGCAGCTCGATATGTCCGACCAGCAGGTCGACGCCGCGCCGCCCTATGCACCCGAGCAGCCGGTGCGCGCCGTCGCGCCCGCAGTCCCCGCAGCCCCGGCGGCGGCTGCCCCGGCGGCATCCGCCGCGCCAGCGACTTCGGCCCCCGCTTCGGCGGCCGCCACCCACGGTGCCAAATGACGGACGGCACCATGCAACAACCCACACCAAGCCAGCGCAGCGTGCGCGCGCTCGACTGGCTGAACTTCTTCGTGGCGAACGTGCAGACGGGCTTCGGACCGTTCATCGCGTCGTATCTGGCATCGCACAAGTGGACCCAGGGCGAAATCGGGCTCGCGCTTTCGGTGGGCACGATCAGCGCGATGGTGAGCCAGGTGCCGGGCGGCGCGGCAGTGGACGCCCTGCGCAACAAAAAGGCCGCCGCCGCGTGGGCGATCATCGCGATCATCATCTCGGCCATGCTGCTCGCGCTGAGTCCGACGGTCGTCGCGGTCATGGCGGCCGAGATCTTCCACGGCTTCGCGAGCTGCATGCTCGTGCCGGCCATGGCGGCGCTCGCACTCGCACTGGTCGGCCGTCAGAACCTGGGCGACCGGCTCGGGCGCAACGCGCGCTGGGCTTCGATCGGCAGCGCGGTGGCCGCGGGATTGATGGGCTTGTGCGGCGAATACTTCTCGCCGCGCTCCGTGTTCTGGCTGACGGCCGCGCTCGCGCTGCCGGCGCTCGTCGCGCTCGCGATGATCGAGTACGACCAGAACGCCCCATACGCCAGACCGGCGCCCAAGCCTGGCAAGGCTGGCACCGCGGCCGCGGGCGCGCCGCGCGAGACGATCTTCGATCTACTGCGCGACCGGCGCATGCTGATCTTCGCGGCCTGCGTGGTGCTCTTCCACCTCTCGAACGCGGCGATGCTCAACCTCGCCGCCGGCGAGGTGACGGCCGGCATGGGCGACAACGTCCAGCTCGTGATCGCGGCGTGCATCATCGTGCCGCAAGCCATCGTCGCGCTGATGTCACCGTGGGTGGGCCGCACCGCGCAGGCCTGGGGGCGCCGCCCGGTGCTGATTCTCGGCTTTTGCGCGCTGCCGCTGCGGGCGCTGCTGTTCGCCGCCGTCGGCAACCCGTATTTCCTCGTGCCGGTGCAGATGCTAGACGGCCTCTCGGCCGCCGTGTTCGGTGTGATGTTGCCGCTCATCGCCGCGGACGTGGCCGGCGGCAAGGGCCGCTACAACCTGTGTATCGGCCTCTTCGGACTCTCCGCGGGGATCGGCGCGACGCTCTCGACAGCGTTGGCCGGGTTTATCGCCGATCACTTCGGCAATACGGTGAGCTTCCTCAGCCTGGCGAGCGCGGGTGCGGCAGCGGTGCTCATGGTATGGCTCGCGATGCCCGAAACGCGCGACGCGCTCGAAGAGGAAAACGCCAGCGACGCCAAGGTCTGAACGGTGCGCTGCCCGCCATTCTCGATGAGCATGCAAAGCAGCGCTTGCATCTGCGCGGCTCTATGACGTTGGCATGAAGGGTTGATGACATGCCGCGCCGCGCGCCTTCGAAGCCGGGCGGCCGGTCAGCTCAGCAGGTCATGACATCGAGATGACCTGCATAGCGAGCCAGGACAAGTCGATGACAACCCGCGCGCCAGGCAACGAAAGGCGCCTGGCGAATCGAGCTCAGGCAGCCAGCGCCTCGTCCAGGCGCGCGGCAACGACCGCACTCGGGAGATTGTCGAGCTTGCTTGCAAGTATCATCGCGTCGGCATTGGCCGGGCGATGGCGGCGATTGGGACTCGGCCGGAACACGGCGTCGCCACGGCGGATCTTCTCGCCCGTCAACGCACAAACGGCGCTGCGGCGCGCCGTGCAAACCCGCCATAACTGGTCGGAGTAACGGCCATAGGTGGCATCGCTCCAGCAAACGGTGATGCTGTCCGGATCATGCCGGCGGATCAAGGTGATGCCCTGCGCGTCCCACGAACGCACGGTGGCACGGCGCCGGTTGGCCGCCTCCGAAGCGCCGCGTGTGACGGGTACCGGTTTGCAGCTTCTGCCGCTTTCGAAATCGCCGTCCAGGCTTACCGGCTCGCAAGCCGCGGACAGAAGGTCAATGGTTTGTTGCCAAACGCTGCCGGTATCTAATTTCGTCATAATGCACCTCGTGCACGTGGAAACGATTCGAATATGCCGGTCAAATAAACACTCTGCCACGTCGGGATTATAGCGTGTCCAACTCGCAGTCCACAGGAAAAACGCAATTTTCGCGCGGTAATGCTGAACGCAAGAGCGACAAGGTCGAGCTGTCAGGTCCGGCTGTAAGTCTCCAATGTTTGTTTCTTTACATCCGTGGCATTTCCAGATTTTACGATTTTTAACAATGCCACTGCGGAAAAATAGCCGATCCCAGCCTGGAAGTCACCGTTCAAACATAACTGAATTGTTACAGCATAGGGTGCGTCGCGCTGACACACTTCGGCCGAAAACCCCGCCCCAAGCGGGTCCGAGCGCAATCTCACCGATCCCGACAGCCTTGCGCACGCATATCCAGCGTGACCGATCAATGAAACGCAATACGCTTCTTCGACCAAAACGGCATCCGACATATCACATACGAAACGTCAGTCAATTGATAGGCGACATTCTCGCACGAACTTTGCATAGTCTCGCTCATCGAATTCCGGAACGTCCCACTATTCGAAAAGCAATTAATGGATTATGAATATTTGTTTAGGTGCTTTGACGCGACGCAATCCAGTCATTGCGCGACTTGCGCCGAATAGCGGCGGCGTTGCAACCACCACCGACCTCCGCACGGGATCCGCACAAAACCTACATTGAATCCGCAGATAAAGACAAAGGAATGAAGATTTCGCGCTTCGCGCGATGCGAACGTCATCAACTACCGCGGCCCTGATCGAGAAATTCGCCGGCGCGGCGCTTCAACATGGCGCCGAACTCGTCGAGCCAGCCAATGGAGAGTCGCCAGCTCTGCCAGTAGAGTTCGACGTCGAGCGCGCGGCCGGGCGTGAGCTCGACGAGTTCCCCGCGCGCGAGATGCGGCGCGATCATGCGCTCGGGGCACATGCCCCAGCCAAGGCCGTTCAGGCAGCAGCGCAGGAAACCTGCCACATGCGGAATCCAGTGGAGCGGCGCGTCGACCTGCGAGCGCGTGATGCGGCGGATGAAGCGCTTTTGCAGCTGATCCTTCGGATTGAACTCGATGCACGGCGCAAGCTGCAGCGCGTCGCGCGTCACGCCTTGCGCGAAATACCGCTCGAAGAACGCCGGCGAGCACACCGCGCGGTAGCGCATGCGCCCGAGGCGCGTCGAGCGGCAGCCCTGCACGGGCTCCGCCTGGGTCGTGACGGCGCCTTGCACGCTGCCGTCGCGCATGCGTTGGGCGGTGTGATCCTGATCGTCGATGACGAGGTCGAGCAGAATGCCGCGCTCGACGCAGAAGCCGGCCACGGCGTCGATGAACCACGTGCCCACGCTGTCGTCGTTGACGGCCACGCGCAGCGTCGGCCGTGCGGTGCCCAGCGCGCCCGTGAAGGTCGGCATCGCCCCGCCCAGCTCGGCTTCGAGCAGTTGCACGCGCTCCGTGTGCCGGCACAGCAGCGCGCCCGAAGCCGTCGCGACGCAAGGCTGGCCGCGCTTCACGAGGACCGTGCCCACGCGCTCCTCCAGCAGCTTCACGCGCTGCGAGACCGCCGATGGCGTGACGTTGAGCGCGCCCGCGGCGCGATCGAACGAACCATGCCGCACGACGGCGGCGAGCGCATCGAGCAGTGCATAGTCGAGCATTAGCGTTCCTTAATCTGGTTAATGAAAATGAGCTTTGCTTATGCCGCTCCTGGCGGCAGACTAGCGCCGTTTCCCGTCGATGTCCAATGAACGCCGGCAGCGCGCAGCGCGCCGCCCGCCCCCACTTTCCCGCACCCGTCATGAACTGGCTCGCTTTCACTCACGGCGCGGCGCTCTGCGCCTCGCTCATCGTCACGATCGGCGCACAGAATGCGTTCGTGCTGCGCCAGGGCATCCTGCGCTCGCACGTCGGCAAGATCGTCGTGCTCTGCACACTGTCCGACTTCATCCTGATCGGCGCGGGCGTAGGCGGCGCCTCGGCGCTCGTCGAGCGCTACCCGACGTTCGTCCATGTCGTGCTGTACGTAGGACTCGCCTGGCTCGTGTGGTTCGGCATCGGCGCGCTGCGGCGCGCGGTGCGGCCTGCCCACGCCGTGCTCGAGAGCGATGCCGCAGCAGAGGCGCCCGAACAGCGCGCCTGGCCGATCATCCTCATGACGCTGGCGTTCACGTGGCTCAATCCGCATGTGTATCTCGACACCTTCCTGCTGATCGGCACGGCCGGCGCGCGCGAGCCGCAAGGCAGCCGCCTCGCCTTTGCCATCGGTGCGATGTGCGTGAGCGCGGTATGGTTCGTGGGGCTCGGCTACGGCGCGCGCGCGCTCGCGCCGCTGTTCCGCCGGGCGGCCGCCTGGCGCGTGCTCGACGGCGCCATCGGCGGCATGGTGCTGCTGATCGCCTTCGCGCAACTGCGCTGAAGCGGGCCGGATCGTCGTATGGCCGCTTGCATGCCTGCCAGTGCATCGGCCAGCGCCCTGGTCGTCCAAGCGGCTATTGCGCCGCGCCCGGCTCCCTCAACCGCAGCAGCCCCTCGACGAGCTCCGGCGACACATAGTGCGGCCCGTCGAAGAGATACACCCGGTAGCCGCGATAAGCCTCGAGCTGCGGCGCCAGTTCGGCCGCGGTGGCCGCACGGAATCCGCCGCCCTGCTTCGGACGGAACGCCTCCGCGATGATGCGCACGCGCTTGTGGCCGAGATGCGCCGCAAGCGCGTCCGCGTATTCGCGCGCCGCCGCCGGCCCGCGCGCATAGACGCCGCAGCCGTCCTGCAACAGCACGCCGACGTCGCGCGGCAGCCAGCCATCGAGCCATTTCGCGAGCGCCTCGCCGCCGATGTTGCTGGTGTCGTACACGCTGATCCACAGCGGACGCGGCAGTTTTGCCAGCAGCGGCGCCATGCGCGGCGCGTCTGTCCATGTGGGATCGACTTCGACGGGGAAATACCAGCCCGTGATGTGCACCGGCGGCCGCACGGCGGCAAGCTTGAGCGATCGATCGACGAGCGTTTCGAGGTTCGCGCGCGCTTTTTTCTCGTCGGAGTAGCCCGCCAGCCCGACGATCACGCCGCGCGCCCACGGCTCGTTGGCGATGCGCACCCAGTCGGGCACGCGCGGCGCGGGAAGGCCTGCGCCCCCCACGAAGGCGACGTCGTCGACAGCGATCCATTGCACCAGCAACTCGTTCACGCCTAGCCGGTCCCAGTCGCCGCGCAGGTCGAGATGGTCGTTATCGGGCTGCCAGACGATGCCCTGCGCGAGCGCATCCGCGTGCGCGGGCGCCTGCAACCCGCAGCCAGCGGCGGCGAGCGCGCACAGCACCGCGCCTGCCAGTCGCGCATACGGCCGCGCGACGCGCAACCGCGCGCGCGCGGCTTCGTCTGCGCGGCCCGTTCTGCCTTGCGCCACTCTTCGAACGATCATCAAGTTTCCTCAATAAGAAAGGACCGCGCCGAAGAACACGCCGCCAGCGCGGTCGTCGCCCGTGATGCGCCAGCGATACTGCACCGCGACGTCGACATACGAGCGCGGCGCGTCGTAGAAGCTGTCGCGGAACCAGTAGCGCGTCGAGATGCCGACACCCATGCCCACCGGCACGCTGTGGTTGATGCTCGAGTCGTAGTCCATGCCGACCACGGCATACGGAAAGACCGTGAGCTTCGGGCTGACGGTGTCGAGCCGCCACGTGCGACCCGCCTCGAGATAGCCCGTGCCGTAGTTCCAGCCGTTGCTCACGTAATGGCCGACCTCGCCGTAATCCTGCACCGTCCACCACGAAGGCACGTCGAGCCGCCGCTCGGTGCCGAAGCCGCCCGAGTAAGCGAGGCGCAGGAGCCAGTCGGACGGAGCGCGCGAGCCGATGGGAATGAGCCGCTCGAATGCCACGACGGCATCGATCGACGCGATCGGCTTCGCGCGCGCACCGATGGCGCCGAGCGCCGTGGAGATGCCGCTCGGTACGTCGCCCTTCGCGCCGACGTCTTGATAGGCGCGCGCGTAGACCTCGAAATTGCGGTCGCCGAGCGAGCCGAACGGCCGCCAGTAGCCTTCGACACCCATCTGCCAGTTGTTGTACGAGCCCGGCACCGCGCCCGTCGAGACGCCCGGCTGCAGGCCGGCACCGCGATAGTTCACCGAAGCGGTGAAGCCCCAGTCGCGCGTGACGTCAGCGTGCGCATTGCGCAGATCCTGGAGCTGCAGCTGCGTGGCGGGTGCGACGCCGGCCGGCGGCGACGTGCCGTAGTCGATCGCACGCCTGAAATAGCTCGCCGCAAGCGCGTCGAGATGCGCGCGGTACGCACTGTAACCCGCATCGCCGGCACCTCGGGGCGGCAACTGGCCGGCTTCGTCCGCCTGCATGAAGTAAGCCGCGGCACGGCGATCGTCCCCTGCTCGCTGCGCAACGTACGCGGACGAAAGCGGCGGCAGCCCGTCCAGCAGGCCCGCGTCGAGCATGGCGCGGGCCTCGCGCCGGGCGCCCTCGCTGTCGCCTGCGGCCACGAGGGCATCGATCAGTTCCAGCCGATGCTGCGGATTGCGCGGGTCCGCGGCCACGGCCCGGCGCTGCGCGGCGAGCGTGCCCGCCCGGTCGCCGCGCTGCGCCGCGAGTATCGCGGCACGCCGGTCGGCGAAGCCGGGATCGGCCGCATAGACGTCGCAGGCGGCACCGTACTGGTCCACCGTGCAGTCGAGTACCGGGCGCGCCGCCGTCGCCACGCCTTCGCCTGGCGTGGCAGGCCAAGCCGAAACGGCCGGCTGCGCGAGCGCGGCTCGCGCCGCGTAGCGGCGCATGGCGATGATGGCGTCCGTATCGTCCCCCGCCGGCTGCAGCGTCGCGAGCAGGTCCAGCGCGCGCTGTGGCTGGCCTTGCGCCGTCCACACATCGGCGATGATCGCGCGCGCTACACGCTGGTCGCGTTGGTCGCGAGCCGAGGCGCCAGCGTTGCGCAGCGCCTGCGCGAAATCCTCATCGGCCTGCGCCGACCGGCCTTGCGCCGCGCGCGCGTAACCGCGCAGCACGTAGAGCATGAGGACAGGCGTTGTGCCCGATGCGATCGCATCGCCCACCGCGGCCTCGAGCCCAGCCATGTCGCCCTGTTCGAGCAGCATCGAGCCGAGCAGCAGCCGGTTGCCGAGTTGCATCGGCGCATAGCCGACCGCGTCGTGCATGAGCACGATGGCCTGGGCGGTGTCCCCCCGCGCCCGCGCCGCCTGGGCAGCGTGCACCGCAGCGGGCGCGAGCCGCGCGCCGACCACCGTGCGTCGCTCGCGCAGCGCCGGGCTAGCGCCGAAACGGCGCTGCGTCTCCTGCGCGGCCTGCCACGCCTCGCGATCATGGCCGCCGGCCGCGGCGGCGTCGATCGCGAGCAGTCGCAGGCGCAAGATGTCCGGACGCAGCGCGATCACAGCGTTCGCCTCCTGCCAGGCCGCGTCGTATTGCTTTGCCGCATACGATTTGTAGGCCTCCTGAGCAAGCTGCCATGCCTGGCCGGTCAGATACTCGGGCGGCCCCGAACCCGCCGGCGGCGCACCGCCGGATCCTGCCGGTGCGCCGGGACGCGCGAGCGCCGCCACCTGCGCGTCGATCTCGCGCCGCCTGGCGGTGAGCGTGGCGTCGGGACCGATCTGGGCAATCGCATCGGCAAGCGTGCGGCTCGCCTCACGCCATTGCCCGCGCGCCGCCAGGGAATTGGCGAGCAACAGGCGCAGCGCGGCGAGATCGGGGCGTTGGCGAATTGCTTCTCGCGCGTAGCGCTCCGCGGCCGGATAGTCGTGGCGCGCATAGGCGTCATAGCCCTGCTGGGCGACGCGATACGCCGCGCCGCTCAACGGCAACGGCTGCGCTCCCGCCTGCGGCGCCTCGGCGTGGACACGCCCCGCGCCGGCGAAACCGGTGCACATCGCCGCAAACAGAAATACACGAGGAAGCGTGCAAAGAGGCGCAATCAAATGCTTCGGAGTGCGTTTCATGTCGTCGTGGCACCTTCGGCGCGCAGGCGCTCCTGTTCCGCGATTGCCGAGACCAGCGCATCGCGGGTAATCACGCCCTGCTCCACCATGAAGTCGCCAATGCGCCCGTGCTCGGCGGGACGATAGCGTTGCAGCGCGCCCTCGAACGCCGCGCGCTTCACCGCGCCGCGCTCGATCAGCAGGTCGCCCAGCAACGGTACGCCAGGCGCCGCGGCTGCGCGTTCTTCGGCCTTCGCGTTGGCTTCATGGGTCTCGCGTACCTGAGACGGCGCCACGCCGCGCAACAGGCGCAAGCCGTCCGCAATTTCGCCCTCCCGTACGATGCGCTGCACGATCGGCAGCGCGCATTGCGTCTGCAACTGCGCGAGCGAAGCTTCCGGGAGCGGGCTTGCGCACAGCAGCACCGCGTGCCCCTTGCCGTCGTCACCTTGTGGCAGCACGCGGTAGCGCACCGCGAAATCGAGCGGCAAATCGCCGGCGTAGCGCGCGAGCCGCTCGCGATCGAGCCGCCCGCGCGGCAGGTCGGCCTGGAACGCGATGGCCTCCGCGAGCGTCTCCTCGTCGAGCCAGCCTTGCGCCATCAGCACGCGGCCGAGCGGCGCCTCACTCGCATGCTCCCCGGCAAGCGCCTGCTCCAGTTCCTTGGGTCCGATCGCCTGCCACGACAGCAGCAGTTCACCCAGACGCTGACGCCGGTCCGTAAAGCCGTCCGACGACGGAAAGTCGTGCATGGTTTTGTCCCACACGAGCCGCTTGCCGGTGACGAGATACGCGAGATACATTTTCCACGCCCGTGATACGGCCATGAAATTCACGAAATTGCCGATCACCATGCGCGGCACCGCAAGCAGGCCATGCTCCCAGCCATAGAGGCGCGACACGAAATAGACACGCTGGGCCACGCGCAGCAGCAGCGCAATGCCGTTCGCCCACAGCACGATGGTGAGAAAGCGCGAGCCCGCGAACGGCGACGCGATCAGATCCGGACGAATGCCGAGAAAATCGGCGTACGCGAAGAGCAGGAACTGCACGAGCAGCGCATAGGCCACGATGCCGACGAACGCCGTGACGATGCCTTTTCGGTCGCGCGCGAGCAGATAGCGGTTGGCGATCGAGCCGACCCAGCCCGTCTGCTCCCATCCCTGCAAGCCGATCCCGAGCGTCCAGCGCGCGCGTTGACGGTAAGCGGTGCGAAACGTATCGGGAAAGAACTCGCGTACGCATAGCGGCATCGTCAACGTCACGTCGCGTTCGGGACCCAGGCCGAACCACGACTTGCGCCGTGTGGCGAATTCAACCGGAAAACGGGCGAAGATCGAATGCATGCCCATGCGGCCCAGACGCTCGCCCACATCGTAGTCCTCAGTGAGCGTCTCGGTGTTGAAGGGCTGGTTCTGCGTTTCCTTCGCGAGCCCAGCCAGCGCGCGGCGCGAAAAACAGGTGCCCACGCCCGCCGAAGGCACGGCGCCCGCGAGACTTTCGCGCACCACGAGATCCTTCGCATGCCATTCCGCGAATTCGTCCATGTAGGTGCCCGCGACCAGTTCGTACCACTCGCGCTCGAGCGAGGCGACCGGCAACTGGATCATGTCCTTGCGCGGTAGCAGATAGTTGAAGAAACGCAGCTCGAGCGGATGCAGCACGTCCTCGCTGTCGTGCAGGATCACGCCCGCGAACTCGGTGCCCGTTTCGCGTTCCATGCGAAAAATCGCCTGCACGATCCAGTTCAGGCAATCGGCCTTGCACGTTGGGCCGTCGTGCGGGACCTCCACGCGATGGAGCTGCTTGTAGCGCCGCCGCATGCGCTCGACTTCGGCAATGGTCGCCGCGTCGTTCTGGTAAGTCCCGACGAAAACGACGTAGTTCGTGTAGTCGATCACGCGCACGAGATCGGTGACCATCGAGGCGATCACGTCCTCCTCGCGCCACGCGGGGACCATGATCGCGAGCGGCTGCTGCTCGCGCGCGTAGAGCTGCTCCGCGCGCAGCGGCTCATAGCGGCGCTCGATCGTGAAGTGGCGGATGATGCGGCGCACCCAGTACCACGCGTCGATGAACAGATCGTCGATGCTCGATAGCAGGATGATCACCGCCACCACGGCCGCCAGGTATTCCATGCCGTGGTAGTAGCGGGCCGCGAAGTAGTTGAGCCACCAGTCGAAGGCGTTCGCGCTCACGATCAGCCCTGCTTGTTATCTGGATTGCCGCCGGTGCCGTCGGCACTCTCTTGCGCGGCACGCGCCGCAGCGGCCGCAGCCGTGCGTGCCCGCGCCCTCTTGCGCGCCCGGCCAGCCGCGAGCAGCAGCGCCAGCAGCAACACGAGCGCAATCGTCGGCACGGCCCAGCCTGCCCAGTGGCGCGTGAGCCAGCCGCGCTGGTCGTCGAGTGGCGGTACGCCGCCCGGGTACTGCGTGTCGAAGCTCTTTAGCACGCCGCTCGCGTCGACGATGGCCACGTCGCCCTGCTGCAGTTGCATGCCGGGCGGCAGGACGGGCGGGTCGCCCACGCTCCGGAAGGCGACGCCCGGCACGCTGCCAGCACGCACCACCTGAATCAAGCCAAGGTTCGCGAGACCCGACACGTCGACGAGCATCGAGCCGCCGCCACCCTTGAGCGTAAGGCGCCCGTTTGCGAAGCTTGCGTGGCCCGCCTCGCTGTCGAGCGCGACGTCGGCGGCGAGAAAGGCTTCTTTCGGCTGCGCAGCCTGACCGTGCGGCACCACCCGGAGCGTCGCGCGCGTGGGCGCCACACCCGCCGCATTCGCGAGCCGGGCCACGCGCGGCAGCGTGCTCAGCGAATCGGCCAGATACGCGTCGGGCACGAGCACGTCCGCCGTGCGCGAGAAACGCGCCACCATGCCCGTGAAGTTTTCGCCGAGCGGTCCCTTGCCGAGCACCAGATGACTGCCCGGCAGCACGGCCGCCGGGTAACCCTGTTCGCGTGGGCGGCAGCCGCCCGCTGGCTGGCGCTGGAACACCACGCGCAGTGCATTGGTGGTGCCGAGCGCATAGACCGGGATGTCCGCGCTCACGCGCTGCGCGCGTCCATCGGTATCGAGCAGATGCGAGCCGATCAGCACCCCGTTGAAGAAGATCGATGCCGTCTGGCCGTTGCGGTCCGCGGCGGGCGCGGCCGCCAGATCGAGCACCACGCGACGCGGAATGCGCCCGTCGCCCGACACGGCCGCGAGATCGAAATTGGCCTCCCACGCCGCACTCGTCAGCACATCTAATGTTCCTGGCGCCCCGCCGATCAGCGACAGTGCGATCTGGTCGCTCGATCCGCCGGCGCTCAGGTTAGGCGACGCGGCAAGCTCGTGCACGACGAGCCGGCGGGAGGCGTAGATGCCGCTCCAGGTGCGCGCAAGCGCGCTCACACCGGTATCGTCGCCGACCACGACCACAGGGAGACCGCCCAGGTGCGCGAGGCGCAGCTCGCCCGGCTCCAATGGCGCGGCGAGCGCGCCACCGGCATGGGTGCGCCAGGTGTCGAAGGCGCTTGCGGCGTCGGGGGACAGGGTTTGAACCTCCCCGCGCAATGCGTCGAGCGCCGCGCCGGTCTGCGCTCGCAGCGCATCGTCGGCGACCACGACGTTGGGCGCGAAGGCGCCCGCGGGCGCGAGTGCGATGAGCGCTCCGAGTTCGGCGGGATTCGCGATCTTGTGCGAACCGCCCGCTGCGAGTGCGGCAAATGCAGGGACCGCCTGCAATGCGGCCGGTATCTGCACGGTGCCGAGATCCACGGTGTCGCCCACTGCGGGCATGCGCGTCGTGACGGGGGGCGCGCCGCCGCGCATCAACAACGCTTCGAGCCGCCACGCCACGTCATAGGGCGCGGCGTCGAGCTTGCCGCCACTCACGAGTACCACCGGTTTCGCGGGCAGCGCGCTCCACGCGGTGCGCACGTCGTTCACGGCCGAGGTGTCGAACTGATACGTGAGGCGCGTGGTGGGCGCGACCTTCCATACGTTGCCAATCGCCGTCTGGTCCGTGCACACATTCTCGTTGAGCACCGACGACCAGTGCAGTCCGACGCGCACGAAGCCCGAGGGGCGCGGCGCGCCATCCACGCCGATGCTGAGCGACCCGTCGCCCTGCGCGTCCGTCACGTTGCGGGCCTGCACGGGCGAGCCGTCGAGCGAGAGCAGGAAGGTCGTGCGACCGCCATTGCCGCGCAGATAGCTCGCATCGAGCTGCAGCGTCGCGTTGCTGATCGGCAAGCCAGCAGGCACGGGCAGATAGAGTTCGTGAGCCGAATCGGGCGCGCGCAGCACGACCGGGTCGCGCACGCCGAGCTCCGCCAGCGAGAAGCTTCGCGACGCCACGCGCCCTGCGCCGAGCTGTGCGAACGCACCGGCCAGATCGCCGGCAGCCGCGCTAGCGGAACCGCTCGCCGCTGCCAGAAGTGCTGCGGCCACCCACACGCTGAGCGGCACGCACGCGCCCTTGCGTCTCGCTGCGCGCGCTTGCCCGGTCAGATCGAATCTCACTTGTCATGCCTCATTTTCGTCGGCGCAGCCGCGCCAGGTTTTTCGTCAAGGCACCGCGTCGGCTTCGTCGTCTTCGCCTCGCCCGGGCCGCGTGGCGACCACGGGATGGCGGTAGCCCGGCAGCTCGCGGCTCGCGAACGGCTCGAACGGCTTGCCGGTGAGCGCCGCGACGATGCGCCCGCAAGCGTGCCCGTCACCATAAGGGTTGACGCGCCGTGCGTAGGCACGCCGCTCGTCTTCGTTCTCCACGAGTTCGAGGACGGCGCGCACGATCGCGGTGCGCTCGGTGCCGATCAGCTTCACGGTGCCCGCGGCGAGCGCTTCGGGGCGCTCGGTCACGTCGCGCATCACGAGCACGGGCTTGCCGAGCGCAGGCGCCTCCTCCTGCACGCCGCCCGAGTCGGTCAGCACGATCGCCGCGCGCTGCATGAGACGCACGAACTCGGGGTAGTCGAGCGGATCGGTGAGATGGACGTTGGGCGCGTTGCCGAGCGTGGCGAGCACCGGCCCGCGCACATTGGGATTCAGATGCACCGGATAGACGATCTGCATCTTCCCCGAATGCGCGAGCGTGGCCAGCGCCGCGCAGATATGCTCGAAGCCTTCGCCGAAACTCTCGCGCCGGTGCCCGGTGACGAGCAGCAAGGGCCGCCCGGTTTCCGTAGGCTCGAGAAACGGAAACTGTGCATCGATACGCTCGCGCAGCGCCGCGTCGCCGTCGAGCCGCTCGCACATGAGATGCAGCGCGTCGATCACGGTATTGCCCGTCACGACCACGCGCCCGGGCAGCGCCTCCGCTTCGAGATTCGCCTGCGAGCTTGCCGTAGGCGCGAAGAGCAGGTCGCTCACCACGTCCACCACGCGACGGTTCATTTCCTCGGGCCATGGCTCGAACAGATTGCCGGTGCGCAGCCCCGCCTCCACATGGCCAACCGGTATGCGCCGATGAAAGGCGGCGATAGCGCCGGCCATGCTGGTCAGGGTGTCGCCGTGCACCAGCACGCGATCGGGCGCAACGGCTGCGAGCACGTCGTCGAGCCCGGCGAACAGGCGCCCCGCGAGACCGTTGAGCGTCTGGTTCGCGGTCATCGCACCGAGATCGTGCGCGGGAACGATGCCGAACAGATCGAGGACCTGTTGCAGCATGCTTTGGTGCTGCCCGGTCACGCACACGATGGACTGAACGCCGGGCTCGGCTTCAAGACGCTTGACGAGCGGCGCCATCTTGATGGCCTCGGGCCGCGTACCGAATATCGAAAGGATGCGCACTGGCAGGTTTCCGTTGGCAGGTGTCCTGGCGCCGCGGCGTTGCCCGCGCGCGACGCCCCCTTTTTCTCCTCGTTCTCATGTCGTTGCCGCCGGTCTCTCGTGGTACGACTGCCTTGCCTGGATGCGCTTTCTGCGCTGTCGTCCATCGGGGAGCGGACGGGCCGGTGAGGCGTACTGTACCTGCTTCGTCAGACAGTTGCGAGTATGCGTGCCAGCGCCCGGCGCTCGCAACACCGCCTGACAATTGTTCAACGTTTGGATATGTATCGCGGGATTATTGCGCTCACCGGCACGTTCCGAATACCGAAGCCGCGTTCGTCGCGTCTTCCGCCGGATAGAAGTAAGCTCTTGCAACGATCAGGATCGCACAGGCACCCGTGTTTTCAGGCTGTGCGAGCCTCCCGCAGCGCAATGACACCCTCAAAAGCCGGCGCCGCGTTCCGTCTTGCCTCGACATCCCGCCGTGGCAGAATCGCCAGCGTCAGCCCACGAAAACGAAACTGCGAGATGGACGACCTCATACTCGACGAATTCGATGCGGCGCAACTGATACCCGGCTTCAGCGCGCCGACACTGCCGGGCGAGCGCCCGGACCCCGCGACGCTCGAAGCGGCCGAACGCAACACGCGCCACTGGACGAGCCGGCGCAGCGGCGCGTTCGTGCCCGGCACCGATGTTCATCGCGATGAAACCTGCCGCATGTTCCGCGAGACGTTCAACCCGTACCGGCCCTCGGTGCTCGAATGGCCGAAGCTCGATGCCGCGGTGCTCAAGCGCATCACCGATCTGCCCATCTGGGACATTGCCGTGCAAACGGAAGGCCGCGCGCGCCTGCGCATGGCGGCCTATGCCGCGTCGCTCGGCGCGGGCCCGATGCGCGACGCGCTCGCGCTCAACGCGTGGGAGGAGAACCGTCACAAGGAGGTGCTCTCGCGCATGGTGGCCGCCTACGGCATTGCGCTGGCGAGCGAGCCGCCGTACATCTACCCGAAAGACGCTGAGTGGGCCTATCTCGTGACGGGCTACAGCGAATGCGTGGACAGCTTCTTCGCTTTCGGCCTCTTTGAAGTGGCGAGGCGCTCGGGTCTCTTTCCGCCCGAACTCATCGACACGTTCGAACCCGTCATGCAGGAGGAGTGCCGCCACATCCTGCTGTTCGCCAACTGGGTGGCCTGGCACCGCGCCCGCCTCGCCTGGTGGCGCCGGATTCGCTTCGAGCTGAAAGTGGCGGCCGTCTGGGCGTTTCTCGTCTGGGAACGCATCGGCCTCGCGCGCACGATGGACGCCGAGGGCAACGAGCACAGGCACGACAACAACTTCACGATGAACGGCGCGCAGCAGGTGACCGACGTCGACATCAGCGTGCCGGAACTCATGCGCCTGTGTCTTGCCGAAAACGACCGGCGCTTTTCGGGGTACGACAGCCGTTTGCTGCGGCCCGAAACGATGCCGCGGCTCGTGCGCTTCGCATTGCGCTTCGTCCGCGAGAAAAAGCGCTGATGGTCCCCAGCATCGAGCGCTCGCTTTGTTCGGGCGGATGGCCGGTCAGGCCGGTCTTGACGTTCCATGGCCGCCGCTTCGCCGTGCCGAGGCTAGAGTTCGAGTATCAATCGCCCGCTCTTCGCCCGCGAGCAGCACGTCATCATGCGCGTTTGCGTCTCGCGCTCGGCCCGCGTGAGCACGACGTCGCGATGCTCGATCTCGCCCGCGAGCACGCGCACCTCGCACGAGCCGCACAGGCCTTCCTCGCAGTCGCTTTGCACATCGATGTTGGCGCGCCGCAGCGCGTCGAGCACGGTCTGGTCGGCGGCCACGTCAAGCACGAGCCCGGAGTCCTTCAGCTCGACCTGGAACGCCCGCTCCTGTGACGGGTCGAGCTTGCCGCCGCTCGCGGCGAAATGCTCCACGCGCAGTGAGTCCTCGGGCCATGCTTCGCTGCAGGCTTCGAGGGCTTCGAGCATGCGCGCGGGACCGCAGGCATAGACGCGCGTGTGCTCGTCCACGCGCAGCGCGGCAAAGTCGTTGCGCGCACCTTCGTCGGATACGTGCAGATGCAGGCGATCGCCGTGCAGTTGCGCGAGTTCGTCGACGAACGCCATCGTCTTGCGCGAACGCCCGCTGTAATGGAGTTCGTAGTCGATGCCAAGCTCGCGCGCACGGCGCGCCATGGCGCTCACCGGCGTAATGCCGATGCCGCCCGCAACGAAGATGGCGCGGCGCCCTTCCTCGTCGAGGCGGAAGTGATTGCGCGGGCCGCGGATCTTCACGCGCATGCCCGCGCGCAGCGTGTCGTGCACCCACGCCGATCCGCCGCGGCCTGGCGTTTCGCGCAGCACGGCGATCTCGAACGCGCCGGTGTCGGCCGGGTTTCCGCACAGCGAATACTGGCGCGAGATGCCGGTGTCGCCGCATTCCACGTCGATATGCGCGCCCGGTGCCCAGCGCGGCAGCGCGCCGCCATCCGGCGCGACGAGACGCAAGCGCACGATGCGTTCGGCCGCGGCATCCACGCGCTCGACCCCGACGGGCCGCGAAAGCGCGTGCGCGGAAGGCTCGCCGATGCGCACCGGCACATGCAGATCCCGCAATGAAGGATTCGCGCGCTCCGGGTTTTGCGCCGGGTCCCACTCCACGATGAGATGCTCAGGACCCCGGAACGATGTATTGGGCACGTAGGTGAACGACTGCTCGGCGAGACGCATGTGCGGCAGGCGGCGCGTAAACGCTTCGAGGAAGATCTGCATCTCCATGCGCGCGAGATTCTTGCCCATGCACTGGTGCGCGCCGTAGCCGAACGTGACGTGGTCGCTCGCATTGTCGCGGCGGATGTCGAACAAGTCGGCGTCTGCGAAATGGCGCTCGTCGTGATTCGCCGATGAAGTCACGATGAGCAGCTTCGAACCAGCCGGAATGTCGACGCCGCCAAGCTGCACGTCCTTCGTGGCGAGCCGCCGCCAGGCGGCCACGGAGCCGTTGTGGCGCAGGCATTCTTCCACCGCGTTCGGGATGAGGCTCGGGTCTTCGCAGATCTCACGCCAGGCATGCGGGTGCTGCAACAGCAGCTTCATCGCGTTGGCCGTGGCGTTTGCCGTGGTCTCGTGCGCAGCCACGATGCCGGCCATCATCATCGAATGCAGATAGGAGTCCGTGACGACTTCCGGATGGTCTTTCTGCTTGCGGATGCCGTACTGCATCCAGCCCGGCCCATCGGGGTTCTGGCGCATTTTTTCGAGCACCTTGCCCGCGAACTGCCAGAAGTTGCCGACCGCGTGCGCGACCTCGACCTGCTCTTCGGGACGCGGCCGCCCCCACGTGTTGACGGTGTGCGCGATCGAATACTTGCGCAGCAGGTCCATGTCCTCCTCGGGCACGCCCAGAAAATGCAGCGCCACGGTGAGCGGCACTTCCCAGAGCATCTGGTCGACGAGATCGGCGCGGCCTTCATCGATGAAACGGTCCACGTACTCGCGCGTGAGGCGCCGCACCATGGGTTCGTGGTGCCTCAGATGCTCGGGCGTGAACGGCTCCATGAGCACGCGGCGGCGCGGCATATGGGCGGGCTCGTCCTCGTTCACGAGCGTACGGTTCATGGCGTAGCCATACGACTGCAGCACCGCGTTCGCTTCGGGACCGGTCGGCGTGATCTTTTCGAGTGCGATCGACGGGGAGAACGTGAGGTTGTCGCGAAAGATCGCCTTGATGTCGGCATAGCGCGTGACTACCCAGTAGCCGAGTTGCGGGCTGTAAAACACGGGCTCCTGCTCGCGCGCCCAGCGCACGTACTCGGGCGGATCCTGCTGATAACCGTCGCTGAAGGGGTCGAATGCAGCGGCGTTGGCGCTGACCGGACAGCGCGGCCCGGCTTGCGCTCCATGAGGAAACGGGCAGTTGCCCGGCTGCGGCTGTGAAGGTGTCTCGCTCATGCGACCTCCTGCAATCTGGACGTGTTACGTTTTGCGTAACTCTAGTACGCATTGCGTAACCAAAAGATAGGGGTTAACCTTCAACGGCAGCGGGCACCGCGCGCCGCCTGCGAGCCCGACAATGCCGCGAGAAACCAACGAACTCATAGCCAACCATGACCCCATCGGCGACCAGAACCACGAAGTCCACGACGGCAGCAAAGACCGCGCCGCGAGACGCGACCGCGCGGCGCCAGCGCGTGCAGTCTGCGCAAACGGGCATGGCCGTGCTCAAGGGTCTCGCGCGCCTAGGCGGACGCGCGAGTCTGTCGGGCCTCGCCGCGTGTGTCGGCGAAAGCCCTGCGAAGGTGCATCGCTATCTCGCGAGCCTGATCGAGGAAGGCCTGGTCGCCCAGGACGCAGTCACGCAGCAGTATCTGCTTGGCGCCGAGGCGATGATGATCGGCGTGGCCGCCATGCGCCAGGCCGACCCCGTGCGCATGGCGGAGCCCGCGCTCATGCGCTTGCGCGAGTCGCTCGAGGTCACGTCGTTCGTCGCGGTGATGGGCAACAAGGGGCCGACGATCATCCGCTTCGAGGAGCCCGGGTTGCCCGTGACCGTCAACGTTCGGGTGGGTTCCGTGATGTCCTTGCTCTGGTCGTCCACGGGCCGCGTGTTTCTCGGCCTGCTCGACGACACGCGCGTGCTCGCGCAAGCCGAAGAGGAACTCGCCCACGCCGACGCTTCGTTGCGCATGCAACTCAATGCGAGCGATCCGATCGGTACGCTGCGCCGCGATGTGCAGGCTGCCCGCTGCGCGAGCGTACGCGATACGAACCTCAAGGGCATCAGCGCCGTATCGGCGCCGCTCTGCGATCACACCGGCAAGCTTTGCGGCGTGCTCACCGCGCTCGGCGCAACGGGCGGGTTCGACGCCACGCCCGAGGGCCCGGTCGGACGCGCGGTGCGCCAGGAGGCCGAGGCCGCGAGCGCCCTGCTGGGCTACAGTCTGCCTGGGAACTAGCGCTTCGATCCGCGTGCAACCGGCTATCATGTGAATTCAATTGGCAGATGGAACGACTCAATCACATGGCTTCCCCACAGGAAAACGTCAGCATGGCGGTGTTTTGCGACTTCGAAAACGTCGCGCTCGGCGTGCGCGACGCGAAGATCGATCGCTTCGATATCAAACCCGTGCTGGAGCGGCTGTTGCTCAAGGGCAGCATCGTCGTGAAGAAGGCCTACTGCGACTGGGACCGCTACAAGGGCTTCAAGGCCGCGATGCACGAAGCGAGCTTCGAGCTCATCGAGATTCCGCACGTGCGCCAGTCCGGCAAGAATTCGGCCGATATTCGCCTCGTCGTCGACGCGCTCGATCTTTGCTACACGAAATCGCACGTGGACACCTTCGTGATCGTGAGCGGCGATTCCGACTTTTCGCCGCTAGTCTCCAAGTTGCGCGAGAACGCCAAGAAGGTGATCGGCGTGGGCGTGAAGCATTCCACCTCGGACCTGCTCGTCGCCAACTGCGACGAATTCATCTTCTACGACGACCTGGTGCGCGACCAGCCGGCACACGGCAGGGGCAAGCATAAAGCTGACGGCGGCGCGAAGCGCCAGGAAAGCGAAGAACGTCAGCCGAAGCAGGACAGCGAGGAGCGCAAGTCGAAGGCCGTCTCGTTCGCGATCGAGACGCTCGACGCACTCGTGCTCGAGCGCGGCGAAAGCGGGAAGATCTGGGCGTCGGTGCTCAAGAGCGCCATCAAACGCCGCCGACCCGACTTCAATGAAACGCGCTACGGCTTTCGCGCATTCGGCAATCTGCTCGAAGAGGCGCAGTCGCGCGGGCTGCTCGAAGTCGGACGCGACGACAAGTCGGGTACCTGGGTGTCGCGGCTGAATCCGCCCCCGCTCGCGGCTGCGGCTGCCAGCGTGCCGGCGACGGAAGGTACGCCCGCTCGCGCGGAAGACTCGCGCGGCAGGCGCAAGGGGCGCCGCAACGGACGCGGCGGCGCGGCAGCGGACACGCGCGAGGCCACGGTGGAGGCGCCTGAGACACCGGCCGAGGTTCCGTTCGAGCCCGTCGAATCGCTCGCGCCCGCAACGCAGGTGCACGAAGCGCCGCCGATTTTCACCTTCGAGCCGGTCGAAGCGCGCGAGACTGCCTCGCCGCATGGCGCGCATGTCACGGCCGAGCCGGCGCACGGTGCGCAAACCGCCGAGCCCGCCCCCGCACGCGCGCGCAAGACGGCTACGCGCAAGAGCCCCGCGCGCAAGAAAACAACGAAGACGGCGGCCCCGAGTGCGAGCGCCTCGCCCCCCGGCGCAACGGACGAACCGGCAAGCGCCGGCGTCCCGCCGGCAGAAACCGCAGCAAAGAAAGCGCCAGCGCGTGCGCGCCGCTCGCGCAGCAAGGGCGCTTCAGAACAAAGCTGAATATCGCGCCATGCGCGCCGTTGGTGACGGGCGGCGCGCAACAGCGTCGATCAATCGCCGAATGGGTTCGGCTCGCGCTTGTCCTTCTCGGGCGACGGCTCATCGCTCACGGGTTTCGCCGCTCCGAAGGGATCCTGCTTGCCCGGCGCCCGTGCGTCGCCGAACGGGTTCGCCGCCGCGGCGGGCTTCGAACCGCCGAACGGATTCTCCGCCGCGGCACGCTTCGTTCCGCCGAACGGGTCGCGCATATCCGCCGCCTTGGCAGCCGCCTCCTCCGCGGCTTCATCCGGCGCCTGCGAGAGGTTGTATTCCGTGCGCACCTGGTCCAGCACACGCGCGACGCTCGCCTCGAAACCCGCCGCGTTGTGGAAGTGCTGCATCGTCCAGTTGCAGCCGCTGCGATCGGGGGCCTGCAACCGCGGGCGCGGCACGCCGATCTTCACGCCATCGTCGATCACCTCCTGCAGCCGGTGAATGCGACGGTGCACTTCTCCCTGCAGGCGCGAAGCATTGAGCGTCTTGCGCAGCATGGCGAATCTCCTTTGCTGTCCTCCTGACCTCGCGGGAGTCTAGCGCAACGCAATCCCCACCGTCACGGCACGGGCAGCCATACGACAGTCAACGACCTCACCCCTTGCGCGCCCTGGATCAGCACGCCTTCGATATCGGCCGTCGCCGACGGCCCCGTCACGAGCGCCGCGTAGCGCGCGGCGCGAAAGTCGTCGCGCCGGTACGCGTCCTGCAGCCCGGCCACCAGTTGCGCCGGATCGAGCAGCACCACCAGATGCTGCACGAGATAACCGAGCGCGTTGACCACGTACTCGCGCTCGCTCAGCCATAGCGAGCCGGTCTCCGCCACGCCAAAGCGCGCGCGCACCACGCCCACGTCGACGTCTTCGAGCGATGCCGGGCTCGTGGCAGCGTCGATCTCGCGCGTGCCCTCCACCTCGGGCGTGGCGGAGGCGATGCGGGCCTCGTCGCCGAAGCGGCGCAGGATCAGCGCGCGCACGTCCTCCGGGTTTCGCGCCTCCAGCTCCCCTCCGCCCATCAGCTTGAGCGCGGCGCTGAAACGCTCGCGCAGATCCCCGGCGGGCGCCTCGAACAGGGGCACATCGGGCAGCGGTTCGTGCGCAGGTTGAGCGGCGCGCACGCGCGCGAGAAACGCCTCACGATCCGCCATCGCCGCCTCCCGTACGATTTTTCCGGTACCACGCATGGAACGTCGTGTGGGGCACGTGCGGCAGGTCGCGCTGCTTGCCCCAGATATTGAGCGGGTTGTAGAGCATGAAGTTGGGCAAGCGACGCAACGCGCCCTCGAGCGATGCCACGGCGCCTCGATAAAGCGTCGGACTCCCAAGCAATCGGCCAGCCATCTTGAGCACCTCCTGCTTCACGAACGGCAGTTCGTGCTGCGCGGCGATGACCTGCCGCCACTGGTAGATCTGCTCGTGGATATTGATCTTCACGGGGCAGACGTTGGTACAGCTGCCATTGAGCGTCGAGGCGAACGGCAACGCGCTGAAGCGCTTGAGGTCGAAGGTTGGATTGATGATCGCGCCGATCGGCCCCGCATAGGTGCTGCCGTAGGAGAGGCCGCCGCTGCGGCGATATACGGGGCAGGTATTCATGCATGCGCCGCAGCGGATGCACTTGAGCGAATGCCAGAACTCGGGCATGGCTAGCCGCTCGGTGCGGCCATTGTCCACGAGCACGAAGTGCATTTCGGCCCCCGGCCGCGGCGCGCGAAAATGCGAAGTGTATTGCGTGATGGGCGAGCCGAGCGCGCTGCGCGAGAGCATGCGCACGAACACGCCCAGATCGGAGAGGCGCGGAATCAGCTTCTCGATGCCCATCGAGACGATGTGCAGCGGCGGCACGTTCGCCGAGAGGTCCGCGTTGCCTTCGTTGGTGCACACCACCACCGTGCCGGTTTCTGCAACGGCAAAATTGCAGCCCGTCATGCCCGCCGTCTTCTCGCGCACGAACCACGGCCGCGTGTTCATGCGCTGGCTCTCGGCCAGATAGTGAATATCGCTGTTGTGCGGGTCGGTGCCGATCGTGCGGCCGAACACTTCGGCCACGTCGTCGCGCAGCTTGTGCACGGCGGGCACGACGATATGGCTGGGCGGCTGCTTGTCGAGTTGCTGAATGCGTTCGCCGAGGTCGGTCTCCATCACCGAGATGCCGCGCGATTCCAGATAAGCGCGCATTTCGCACTCGTCGGTGAGCATCGACTTGCTCTTTACGAGCGCCGTCATGCCCCGCTCGCTCAGGATGCGATAGACGGTGTGATTGTGCTCTTCAGCCGTATCGGCGAAATGCACCTGCACGCCGTTGGCTTCGGCCGTGCGCGTGAACTGGTCGAGGTAGTCCGCGAGATGCGAGAGCGTATGCGCCTTGATTTGCGACGCAAGCGTGCGCAGCGTTTCCCATTCGGGAATGGCATGGGCCTGCACGTCGCGCTTCGAGCGCAAGTCCCACAGGCGCTTGTCGTGGAAAGCCACGTGCTCGGGCCGCGAGAGAAACGCGCCGGCGAGCTTCGCATGTTCGACGCGCTTCATTCGCGTGCTCCGTTGAGCACCTGCGCAATATGGATGAAGCGGATGTCCGCGCTCATGCGCTCGGCACAGCCCTGCTGGTGCATGAGACAGGACATGTCGGCGGACACGATGTACTGCGCGCCCGCGCTCACGTGATCGACCACCTTGTCCTGGCCCATGCGCACCGACACGGCCTCTTCAGTCACGGCGAACGTACCGCCGAACCCGCAGCATTCGTCGGGGCGCGCCGGCCTCACGAATTCGATGCCCCTCACGTGTTCGAGCAGCGCGAGCGGCTTGGAGAACACCGGCCCGGCCACTTCCGAGACCGAAGCTTCGTGCAAATGGCGCAGCGCGCTGCAGCTGTTGTGCAAGCCCACGCGCCAGGGAAATTCAGCCCACGGAAATTCGCGCGCACCCAGAACGTCATGCAGAAACTCGACCAGCTCATAGGTGCTCTCGCGCACCTTGCGCACCGCGTCGGTCTGCTCGATCGCGTTGAAGTGGTCGCGCACATGATTCACGCAACTCGCCGAGGGCCCGACGATATAGTCGTAGCCCGCGAACGCGCGTGCGTATACGCGCTCGGCGCCAGCCGCCTCGGCCTGCGCGCCGCTGTTGGCCATCGGCTGGCCGCAGCAGGTCTGTTCCTGTGGATAGTCGACCTCGCAGCCGAATCGCTCCAGCAGTTCCAGGGTTGCGATACCGACTTCGGGGTAGAACGCGTCGATGAAGCAAGGGACGAACAAGGCGACTTTCATGCGCAGGCTCACACGAAAAGCGGACTCGAACATTCTACTGCCGAAGGGCGCGCGGCGCGCCGGCGCCCATGACGAAGTCGCGCAAACCGTGGCCGCCGCGAATGTGCGCCGCACCATTGTTAATCGAAATGGAATGATGAAACCCGGCGGCAGGCAATGATCGCCGCCGCGGCTTCATTCATGATCGACCCCATTCTCACCACGCACAGGAAGGGTCCCGATCATGAATGCAACCACGAACTCGAACGGCGTCGCCATCGTCACGGGCGCCTCGCGCGGCATTGGCGCCGCGATCGCCGAGCGTCTCGCGCGCGACGGCTACGCAGTCGTCGTCAACTACGCCTCGCGCAGCGCAGAAGCTGAAGCGCTCGTCGCGAAGATCGAGTCGGCCGGCGGCCGCGCCATTGCGGTGCGAGCGAACATCGCGAAGGCTCACGAGGTGCGCCAGCTCTTCGAAACCACCGCCGAAATGCTGGGTCAGCCCACCCTGCTCGTGAACAACGCCGGCATCATGAAGACGCAGACGATTGCAGAGTCGACCGACGCGCTCTACGACGAAACCTTCGACATCAACGTGCGCGGCACGCTCAACACGCTGCGCGAGGCGGCGGCGAAGCTCGCGGACGGCGGCCGCGTGATCAACTTCTCGACGTCGGTGCTCGGGTTGAACCTGCCCGGCTATGCGCTCTATACGGCTAGCAAGGCTGCCGTGGAAACGATCACGCGCGTGTTCGCACGCGAACTGCGCGGACGCTCCATCTGCGTGAACGCGGTCGCGCCCGGGCCGGTGGCGACGGCGCTGTTCCTCGATGGGAAGACTGAAGAGCAGGTGCAGCACTACGCGAACATGCCGCCGCTGCAGCGCCTCGGGCAACCCGAGGACATCGCAGGCGTCGTGTCGTTCCTCGCAGGCCCGGACGGCGGCTGGGTCAACGGCCAGGTGCTGCGCGCAAATGGCGGGATCGTCTGACGCGATCGCGCGGACAGAACTGGCTCGGCGCGGGCGCCCCGCCGGGTCCTGTAGCACCGCGCCCGCCGGTGCTACACTCCGTGCTCGAAAACGGCACGAACGAGGGCTGGCCGGCTGGCGCGCCGGCTCTCCTTGCGCCCTCAACCACATCAGACCATGTATCTGTCCATCATCGCCGTCGGCGTCGGCGGCGCGCTGGGTTCGCTGTTGCGCTGGGTTCTCGGCCTGCGCCTGAATGCGCTCTACCCTGAGCTACCGCTCGGCACGCTCGCGTCGAACATCATTGCGGGGTATGTCATCGGCGTCGCGGTCGCGTTCTTCGGGCGCATGCCGCAGCTCTCCGCCGAATGGCGCCTGTTCGTCATCACGGGCTTGATGGGCGGCCTCTCCACGTTTTCCACTTTCTCCGCCGAAGTCGTTTCGCATCTGCAGCACGGGCGTTTCGGCTGGGCCGCTGGCGAGATCGCCATTCACGTGTGCGCCTCGGTCGTCATGACGATCCTTGGCATCGCAACGGTCTCGGCACTGATCCGCTGAGCGGCTGATCCGGAAACGGAACGGCCGCGTTCGCGAGACCCGGCCGCATCCTGTGGGCGACTGCCCGGTCAGGGCAAAGTCAACGCCGGTTCAGGCCAAGGCGGGACGCTGATAGCCGCCCAGCACCCCATTCTTCGAAAATACCCATTGCCACAACTGGATGTCGCGCGCGCGGAACGCCCCGGCGCACGACAGCAGGTAGTACCGCCACATGCGGTAGAACCGCTCCCCCATCCGCTCCTTGAAACGCGGCCACGCGGCTTCGAAGTTCGCGTGCCACGCCATGAGCGTGCGGTCGTAGTCGGCCCCGAAGTTATGCAGGTCTTCGGTCACGAAGAGACCGCCCGAAGCGTCCGCGATCTGGCCGATGGTCGGCAACTCGCCGTTCGGGAAGATGTACTTGTCGACCCACGGATCGGGCGTCGTGTCGCGGCGGTTCTTGCCAATGGTATGCAGTACGAATAGACCGTCGTCGGCGAGGCAACGCTGCGCGACTTCCATGAAAGTGCGATAGTTCTTCGGGCCAACGTGCTCGAACATCCCCACACTGGCGACGCGGTCGAACTTCTCGTCGAGCAGGCGGTAGTCCTGCAAACGGAATTCGACGGGCAGGTCCTTGCAGCGTTGAGCGCCGAGCGCGGCCTGCTCCTTCGAGATCGTCACGCCCACGCACGACACGCCATAGTGTTCGGCTGCAAACTTCATGAGACTGCCCCAGCCGCAGCCGATGTCGAGCAGGCGCATGCCGGGCTTGAGGCCCAGCTTGCGGCAGATGAGGTCGAGCTTGGCCTCCTGTGCCTCGTCGAGCGTTTTCGCCCCACCCGACCAGAAGCCGCATGTATAGGTCATGCGCCTGTCGAGCATTGCCTCGTAGAAGTCATTGCCGATGTCGTAGTGCTGCTGCCCCACCTTCCATGCGCGGCGCACGGTCTGGCGATTCATGAGGCGCGCCTTGAGCGCGTGGAACACGAGCCGCGCAGGATCGATCTGTTCATCCAGATGCGCGCGCAACACACGTGCAAAGAACTCGTCGAGCCGCTCGCAGTCCCACTGGCCGTCCATGTAGGCCTCGCCGAGGCCCAGGTTGGCCAGCGCGAGCACACGCTCGGGCACCAGGGGATCATGGATGCGCATGTCCCAGGGCCGGGTGCCGTTGACCTTCACGTCTGCTCGCCCCAGTAGCTGGGCGATGAACCGCCATGCCCCCGAACCGGTGGCCTCGCGGGCGGAATGGGCTGCTTCGAGATCAGTCGTTGCCATACGTGCTCCGTATCGGCCGGAGTTGGCCTCCTTGATGCCTTTCTCCGGTGCCATGCAAGAGGTTGCTATCAAGAACATTCATCGGCGCGCGCGCCGCGTCAGGGTCTATGATGCACCTGCTTCAAAAAGCGTGCAGGAACCCTCACAGGGCCGGCCAGGCAGGTCATAATCGGAAGCTCTTCTGAAACGTATCGGCATGCGTGCGCAATCCGCGCGCCCAAGCCGGAGATACTGTTATGGCCTACGACGACAACAACATCTTCGCGCGCATCCTGCGTGGCGAAGCTCCCTGCATCAAGGTGTACGAGGACGACGCGACGCTCGCCATCATGGACGTCATGCCGCAATCCGAAGGCCACCTGCTCGTGCTGCCGAAGGAAGGCGCCGAACTCATCTACGATCTCTCGCCGCAAGCCGGCGCAGCGGCCATGGCGACCGTGCAGAAAATGGCGGCCGCGGTGCGCAAGGTGCTCGCGCCCGAGGGCCTGCTGATCGCGCAGTTCAACGGAGCCGCCGCGGGGCAGACCGTGCCGCACGTGCACTTTCATGTGATTCCGCGTCGTGCGGGCGAGGAACTGCGTCCGCACGCGCGTGAGATGGCCGATATGGCGCAGCTCGAGGCGCTGGCTGCGCGCATTCGTGCGGCGCTGTAAGTAATGTGTAGGGTTGGCGCGACGCCACGCTTTGCTTCGAGCGCTCGCGCTTCGAGCGGACTGCGCCCATACGGGTATGCAAGCCAACGGGCGATTTCTGCGTCGCTTAGGGCGTGCGGGGGAGCCTCTGCAAAGCGCAAGTCGTGCCAGCCCCGCGCGACCGCTTTCCTCCCACGCGCGGACTCTGCTATAATTCGCCTCCCGCCGGAGAGATGGATGAGCGGTTTAAGTCGCACGCCTGGAAAGCGTGTATAGGTTAATAGCCTATCGGGGGTTCGAATCCCCCTCTCTCCGCCAAGACACCAATGAATACGGGCCGCTCGGCCCGTTTTTCTTTTCTACCCGCCAAAGAACCGACCAAACCGTGAAGTGACTCGGCGGCCACGCCGATCATCGCACTGCGTTGCATCTCGTCCCCCGCGCGTTGCACTGCCAGGACAGTTATAGCAACCCGCTAGCGTCAACCAGTCCCAATTTCGGGAGGGTTCCGATTTTGGGATCGTTTGCAGTCGCGACTCGGGACATCGTGTCCTGATCCGAGACTAGCGTCAGGATCGTTGTCCGCCCGTTACTGAAACGTTCGCCTTGGGCCTGATGAGAAGCCCCCGTGTCTAAACGCTGTTCGTGTCAGTCGCCATTAACAGAAACCGCTGCGAAGAGCGTTAGCCCAATCTGGACGCCCATTTGAAAGTGCTATTGCTGCGGCGTCATCCCATGCATACTCCACGAAATGAAACTCAACATCCCAACCAGATGAGGTTTTCGTGATACATGCATAGCGGGCATGAGGAGAGCCCATTTCCATGCGATGAGGAAAGGGATGATCGTCAGAATAAGCCTGTAATCCGACACTACCGGGGTTAACGATTAATCGTCCATCCATGAGTTTCATTGACCGTTGAAGATGTGTGTGTCCACACAAAATCAACCCGGCATCAATGTCCCCAGCGCGCTCCTCTACCTCCTTTTGTGTCGCAGGGCGACATCCACTCTCCTCAACGGTTTCGAGGAAGTAAGTCAGATCGTCCCCTGGTGTTCCATGAACCAAAAGAACATCATTTTCGATCCTCAATGTAGTTGGTAGATTCCGCATCCACTCCATTTGCTGGGCATTTAGCGAGATGTGTGCCCAGCGATCGGATGCACTCATCCGGGAGACATCACCGGACAACACCTGCCTTTCATGATTGCCTCTGATCGTTGGGAAACCGAGAGCCATTAGCCGATCAGCTGTTTGAGATGGATATAATGCGCCGGAAAAGATATCTCCTAGATTGACGATTACATCGGCCCCATGTCTCTGGACGTCTTTTAAGACGGCCTCTAATGCAGCCAGATTACCGTGAATATCTGAAAGTGCGGCGATTTTCATAGTGCGATCAGACAATGATTAAATCAACCGTTTCGAGCATAGCAGGCTTTGCCCCGCATCAGTGCGCCGCACTCAAGAGTGAACCGTGGCCGGAGCGCTGGACGCTCCGGTTGGTACGGCTCGTAGGCGCACTGGTACGCCATGTCTTGCTGCCGCTGCGTGCGCTGCTGTTCTTCGGGCCGTTCTTGGGCTCAATGGGCGCTGGACAGCATCCCTAGGTGCAACGCCTGACAAGGGAGCGTCACGACTCGACACCGGATGACCCCGTTGAATCTCGTTGCGCACGCAACCTTCAAATAATGCACGTCGGCAACGACCAAAACAGCCCGCTGACACCAGAAAAAAACGTCGGGCGCGCAGCCCGACGTCGAATTCCCGCGCACAGCTTCGAGGACCGGTTCGCGGGAATGAGAGGGTTTCAGTATCTCTCGCCTCGCCCGCTCCGCATGTGATCGACCGCACACCGCCAATCAGGTCCGTGCCCTCACGGGTGCCGGATATAGTCCACCAACGCGACCGTATACGCATCCGGCTTACGATCGAACAGACTCACGCCTATCGCCACGAGAAAGCCGGCGGGCACACCGAACACGCCTGAGCTGATGGGCTCGATGCCGAACCATCGCGGGCCCACGAATCCCGTGAGCTGTGTGAAGAACGGATAGGTCGAGACGATGTAATAGACACACACGGTCAGCCCCGCAATCATGCCGGCCACGGCGCCGAGACGCGTCGTGCGCTTCCAGAACACGCCCAGCACGAGCACCGGAAAGAGACTCGAAGCCGCAAGCGAAAACGCCGCCCCCACCAGGAAGAGAATATTGCCCGCGTTGAGCGACGCCACATACGAGGCGAACAGCGCGACGCCGAGCAGCAGGATCTTCGACATCGTCACGCGCCGTTGGCTCGACGCTTGCGGATCGACCATGTGGTAGTACACGTCGTGCGAGAGCACGTTCGAGATCGTGAGCAGCAGCCCGTCGGCGGTCGACAGTGCAGCCGCGAGCGCGCCCGACGCGACGAGCCCCGACATCACGTAAGGCAGTCCGGCAATTTCCGGCGCGGCGAGCACGACCATATCGGGCTGCATCTGGATGTCGCTCCAGCGCACCACGCCGTCGCCGTTCACGTCGGCGATGTTGATGAGATACGGCTCGATGCGCCGCCACTGCATCACCCAATGCGGCAGATCGTCGAAGCGCTGCCCCACCAGATGCGTGAGGATCTCGAACTTGATCAGCACAGCGAGCACCGGGACAGTCAGGTAGAACAGCGCGACGAAGAACAGTGTCCAGCCCACCGAACGTCGCGCCGAGGCCACCGAGGTCGTCGTGTTGTAGCGCGTGAGGATGTGCGGCAGGCTCGCCGTGCCGAGCGAGAGGCACAGGAGCAGCGAGAGGAAGTTGCGTTGATGATTGCGCCGTTGCGCTTCGTCGTTGGCGGGAAACGGCTCGTTCATCGGCACCGGCGGCGCCGCGCGCTCCAGCAGGTCATCGCGCTGGCGCGTCCACACCATGCGCGCCGTGTCCACGTCGCGCGGGAACGCATTCAGCTCGCGCTCGAGCGAGTCGATGTCGCGCAGCGGGCCGTTATGGCGGCGCAGAGTCGCCAGCGATTCGACGAGCTGCGTCTTCTCCTTCAGGTACGACTGCGGCAGCGTTTCGAGCCGCGTTTGCCACTGCGCCGCGCGCCTGCGGTATTCGTCGCGAACGTTGGCCTCCGCGCTCGCGCCGCGCACCTCGCGCTCGAACGCTTCCACGCGCTGCATCACGTTGCCGTACTCGACCTGCGGCAGCCAGCCCAAACCGTCGCGATGCGCGATCAGCGAAACCGGAATCAGAAGAGCGGCGATGAGGATGATGTACTGCGCAACCTGCGTCCACGTCACGGCGCGCATGCCCCCAAGGAACGAGCACACGAGTATGCCCGCCAGCCCGCAGAAGATGCCGATGGCGAAATCCACGCCGATGAAGCGCGTGGCGATCAGCCCCACGCCCTGGATCTGCGCGACGAGATACACGAACGAGCACAGGATGGTCGCGAGCACGGCCAGCGCGCGCACGAGGTTGCTCGAAAAGCGCGTGCCGAGGAAATCGGGAATCGTGTAGCGCGCGAGCTTGCGCACATAGGGCGCCAGCAGGAAGGCGACGAGGCAGTAGCCGCCCGTCCAGCCCATCATGTAGGCGAGGCCGTCGTAGCCGCTTGCGTAGAGCGAGCCCGCGAGGCCGATGAACGACGCGGCGGAAAGCCAGTCGGCGGCCGTCGCCATGCCATTGAAGAACGAAGGCACGCGACGCCCCGCCACATAGTATTCGACGAGGTCGGAAGTACGCGAGAGCAGCCCGATCACGGCGTACACGGCGATTGGCACGAACAGGAACACGTAGCCGATCCACATGCCGGGCCCAGTGGCGACCTCGATGCGCCACATCACGTAGACGAAGGCGAGAAAGCCGAGGGTGTAGAGCGCGTAAGAGCGGATGAGCCGGTGCGCGAGCTTCATCGTTGCTGGGCCCTGCTCGCCTCGCGGATGGCGGCGTCGGCTTCGAGCGCGGCCTGCAGCACACGGTCGGCGCGCTGCATCAGCAGGATATAGATCGCCACGAGCAGCACGTAGATCAGGATCGCGCCCTGTGCGCCGAGATAGAACGGCAGGCTGAAGCCGGCGAAGCGCACGTTGGCGAGCGTGCGGGCAAAGAGCGGCGCGATGAACGAAACGATGAAGCCGACCGTCATGAGCACGGCGATCAGCGCGAGGTTGAAGCGCCAGTAGCGCCGATGCGCGCGCGCCATTGCCTCGGTCACCGGCGGTGGCTCAGGCAAGGGATTGAGATTGTTCTGTGGAGTTTTGTGTGGCGCGGCCATGCGCCTATTTAGCAAAAACGCGTATGGCCGGCAATCCGTAAGAATGCGGGGGAACGACCTGGCCGGCGCTGCGCGCGGCGCCGGACGAGGCGCCGCGCGAGGCTCGACTGTTAGAGCGATTCGCCGAGCTGGTCGAGAATCGCCGGGTTTTCGAGCGTGGAAACGTCCTGCGTGATCGCCTCGCCCTTCGCGAGCGAGCGCAAGAGGCGCCGCATGATCTTGCCCGAGCGCGTCTTCGGCAGGTTCTCGCCGAAGCGGATGTCCTTGGGCTTGGCGATCGGACCGATCTCCTTGCCGACCCAGGCGCGCAGCTCGTTGGCGAGCTTCACGGCCTCGTCGCCGTGCGGGCGCGTGCTCTTGAGCACCACGAACGCCACCACGGCTTCGCCGGTCGTGTCGTCGGGGCGGCCCACCACGGCGGCTTCGGCCACGAGCGGGTTCGCCACCAGCGCCGATTCGATCTCCATCGTGCCGAGGCGGTGCCCCGAGACGTTCAGCACGTCGTCGATGCGGCCCATGATCGTGAAGTAGCCGGTTTCCTTGTCGCGCACGCTGCCGTCGCCGGCGAGGTACAGCTTGCCGCCCAGTTCCTCGGGGTAGTAGCCCGCCTTGTAACGATCGGGGTTGCCCCAGACGTTGCGGATCATCGCGGGCCACGGGCGCTTCACGACCAGGATGCCGCCCTGCCCGTTCGGCACGTCCTGGCCGGTTTCGTCGACGATCGCGGCCATGATGCCCGGCAGCGGCAGCGTGCACGAGCCCGGCACGAGCGGCGTGGCGCCCGGCAGCGGCGTGATCATGTGGCCGCCCGTCTCCGTTTGCCACCACGTGTCGACGATCGGGCAGCGCTTGCCGCCCACGTTTTCGTAGTACCACATCCACGCTTCGGGATTGATCGGCTCGCCCACCGTGCCGAGAATGCGCAGCGACGAAAGGTCATAGCTCTTCGGATGCACCTTCGCGTCGGCTTCGGATGCCTTGATGAGCGAGCGGATGGCCGTGGGCGCCGTGTAGAACACCGTGACCTTGTGCCTCGCGATCATGTCCCAGAAGCGCCCCGCGTTCGGGTACGTAGGCACGCCTTCGAACACGACCTGGGTCGCGCCGATGGTGAGCGGCCCATAGGCGATATAGCTGTGGCCCGTGATCCAGCCGATGTCGGCCGTGCACCAGAATACGTCCGAGGGCTTGTAATCGAAGGTCCACTTCATGCTCTGCGCGGCCCACAGCAGATAGCCGCCCGTGCTGTGCTGCACGCCCTTCGGCTTGCCCGTCGAGCCCGACGTGTAGAGGATGAAGAGCGGGTGCTCCGCGCCCACCGGCACGGGCGCGCAGGTGTCGCTCTCGGCCGCGGCGACTTCGTGCATCCAGAGGTCGCGGCCTTCGTGCCATGCGACCTTGCCGCCCGTGCGCTGGTAGACGAACACGCTGTGCACCGCTTCGCACCCGCCCATGGAGAGCGCTTCGTCGGCGATGTTCTTGAGCGGCAGTGCCTTGCCGCCGCGCATCTGCTCGTCTGCCGTGATGAGCGCGACCGCGCCCACGTCCACCACGCGCTCGTGAAGCGACTTCGACGAGAAGCCGCCGAACACCACCGAATGCGTCGCGCCGATGCGCGCGCAGGCCTGCATGGCGACCACGCCTTCGACCGACATCGGCATGTAGATGACCACGCGGTCGCCCTTCTTCACGCCGCGCTTCTTCAGCGCATTGGCGAAGCGCGACACGCGCGAGAGCAGATCCTTGTAGGTGACGTTCGTGACGGTGCCGTCGTCGGCTTCGAAGACGATGGCGACGCGCTCGCCATTGCCCGCTTCGACGTGGCGGTCGAGGCTGTTGTACGAGGCATTGAGTTCGCCGTCCTCGAACCACGTGTAGAACGGCGCGTTCGATTCGTCGAGCACCTTCGTGAAGGGCTTTTGCCATGTGAGCGTTTCGCGCGCGAGTCGCGCCCAGAAGCCTTCGTAATCGCGTTCGGCTTCGGCGCACAGCGCCTTGTATGCGTCCATGCCGGACACCGTGGCGCCCGCCACCGTTTGCTCGGAAGGCGCAAAGACGCGGCGTTCCTGAAGAACCGATTCAATCGCAGACATCGACAACCCCTTGGTGAAGATGAAACGTCAAACTCGTAGACACACGCGAGCATCTTCAATGCCCGCGCGCGCCGTCTCCTTGTGCCGCTGCCCGCTCGCGGGCCCGGCGCTATTGGCTTGCACTGGAAGCCACCATTGCGGCATCGCAGCATGCATGGGCGCGCGATACGAACACGAACGTGCGCGATCTTCGCTAACCAACCCATGCCGCAAAGATTAAGCGTAGCAACTTACCGGCCACTTACGCGTGTGCACGCAGACATTGCAAGTCGCGCGCCATGACGCCCAGGTAAGCAGACATTTAGAATGCTAACTGAACTGCGCATCCGGATTCCAGCTTGACTCGTTATTCTCTTTACCTCGTCGCCTCGATGCTGCTCGTGGGCAGCAACGTGGGCATCGGCAAGTCGATCGTCGCCTTCATCCCCGTTCCGCTTTTCGCGCTGTTGCGCTTCGTGATCGCACTTGCGGTGCTCGGGCCGCTCTTGCGCCGCTCCAGAATGCAACACGTGAAGCGTGGGGAATGGGTCAATCTGTTCCTCCAGGCGCTATTTGGAACATTCGGGTTTACGCTGCTCATGCTCGGCGGCGTGCAGCGCACGAGCGCGGTCGCGGCCGGCGTCATCACGAGCACGATCCCCGCCGTGGTCGCGCTCTTCTCGTGGCTCTTCCTGCGCGAGCGCCCCGGCGCGCGCACGCTCGCGTCGATTGCGCTCGCCATCACGGGCATCGCGGTCGTCAATCTCACGCACCTGGGCGAAAGCGCCGACGCGGGCGCGAGTTCGCTCCTCGGCAACCTGATGGTGCTCGGCGCGGTCTGCTGCGAGTCGCTCTACGTGATCCTCTCGCGCCGCCTCACGCAAACGCTGGCGCCGCTCGACATCTGCGCGTACACGCATCTGTTCGGCTTTCTGCTGATGCTGCCCATCGGGCTGACAGGCGCACTGTCGTTCGATTTTGCGAGCGTGCCCGCGGGCATCTGGTGGCTCGCGCTCTGGTACGGGCTTTCCGCCAGCGTGTTCTCGTTCTGCCTCTGGATGATGGGCATTCGCCACGTTCCGGGCAGCATCGCGGGCGTCTTCACGGCCGTGCTGCCCGTGGCGGCCGCGATCTACGGCATCGCCTTTCTCGGCGAGCGCCCCACGCCCGCGCACGGTATCGCGCTGGCCTGCGTGGTGGCCGGCATCGCGCTCGCGAGCCTCAAGACGAAGCGCCTGCCGCCGGTGGCCTCGTGAGCGCTTTGCAAGCATCCTGAAAGTATCGGCTCCCGGGCGGCGCTGCCGGAATCGCGGCGAACCCTCGCGCCGACGCTGTACAATAGCGCCCGCCCGGCCCCTCGCGCGCCTCGAGCGCGTCATCTGGCCCTGCCAGACGGCCCCGCCCGTTTTCGCCACCGTGATCGCCCATGTCCGCTGCACGCCCCCAGCCGCCTTCCGCCGCCGCCCCGGGTAAAGCCCGCCGCCGCATGCGTCCGCTACCCAGCATCATCTTCATGAGCCGCTGGCTCCAGGTGCCGCTCTATCTGGGCCTGATCGTCGCGCAGGTGGTTTACTGCCTGCTGTTCCTCAAGGAAGTGTGGCACCTCGTGAGCCACGCCACCACGCTCGACGAAACCACGATCATGCTGGCCGTGCTCAGCCTGATCGACGTCGTGATGATCTCCAACCTGCTCATCATGGTGATCGTGGGCGGCTACGAGACCTTCGTCTCGCGCATGAATCTCGAAGGCCATCCCGACGAGCCCGAATGGCTCGATCACGTGAACGCCGGCGTGCTCAAGGTCAAGCTCGCCATGGCGCTCATCAGCATTTCGTCGATCCACCTGCTCAAGACCTTCATCAATGCCGATGCGGCATCGACGCATACGGTGATGTGGCAGGTGATCATCCACGTGGCGTTCCTCGTTTCCGCGCTCGTGATGGCGTGGATCGACCGCATCACCACGCATACGCACCCCGAACACTACGAGGACCTCGCCGCGCGCCATCCGGTGCCGGGCGGGCATGCCGCTGCGCGTCGCACGCTCGTCGAGCACGCCGAGTCCGATTGAGCGGCGCACGCGACCCACATCATTCAAATCACCGTCCCCACAGAAGCTAGCCATGACCGTCATCAAACAGGAAGACCTGATCCAGAGCATTGCGGATTCGCTGCAATACATCAGCTACTACCATCCGCAGGATTACATCGAGGCGCTCGGCCGCGCGTACGAGCTGGAAGAAAGCCCGGCCGCGAAGGATGCCATCGCGCAAATCCTCACGAACAGCCGCATGTGCGCGGAAGGCCGCCGTCCGATCTGCCAGGACACCGGCATCGTCACGATCTTCGTGAAGGTCGGCATGGACGTGCGTTGGGACGGCGCCACGATGGGCGTCACCGACATGATCAACGAAGGCGTGCGCCGCGGTTACCTCAACCCCGACAACGTGCTGCGCGCCTCGATCGTGAGCCCGCCCGAAGGCGGCCGCAAGAACACGAAGGACAACACGCCGGCCGTGATCCACTACGAGATCGTGCCCGGCGACAAGGTGGACGTGCAGGTCGCGGCCAAGGGCGGCGGCTCGGAGAACAAGTCGAAGTTCGTGATGCTGAACCCGTCCGACTCGATCGTCGACTGGGTGCTCAAGACCGTGCCGACGATGGGCGCGGGCTGGTGTCCGCCGGGCATGCTCGGCATCGGCATCGGCGGCACCGCTGAAAAGGCGATGCTGATGGCGAAGGAGTCGCTCATGGAATCCATCGACATTCAGGACATCATCAAGCGCGGTCCGAAGGACTGGATCGAAGAGCTGCGCGTCGAGCTGCACGAGAAGGTCAACGCGCTCGGCATCGGAGCGCAAGGCCTTGGCGGTCTTGCCACGGTGCTCGACGTGAAGATCATGGCAGCGCCCACGCACGCGGCATCGAAGCCGGTCGCGATGATCCCGAATTGCGCGGCAACGCGTCACGCGCATTTCGTGCTCGACGGCTCGGGTCCGGCGAAGCTCGAAGCGCCCTCGCTCGACGCATGGCCGAAGGTCAACTGGGAACCGAACACGGAAACGAGCAAGCGCGTGGACCTCAACACGCTCACGCCGGAAGAAGTCGCTTCGTGGAAGCCGGGCCAGACGCTGCTGCTCTCGGGCAAGATGCTCACGGGCCGCGACGCGGCGCACAAGCGCATTGCCGACATGCTCGCGAAGGGCGAGAAGCTGCCGGTGGACTTCAAGAACCGCGTGATCTACTACGTCGGCCCGGTCGATCCGGTGCGCGACGAAGTGGTCGGCCCGGCAGGCCCCACCACCGCCACCCGCATGGATAAGTTCACCGAACTGATGCTCTCGCAGACGGGCCTCATCTCGATGGTCGGCAAGGCGGAGCGCGGCCCCGTGGCCATCGAGGCGATCAAGAAGCACAAGGCCGCGTATCTGATGGCCGTGGGCGGTGCGGCATACCTGGTCTCGAAGGCGATCCGCGGCTCGAAGGTCCTCGCGTTCGAAGACCTCGGCATGGAAGCCATCTACGAGTTCGACGTGCAGGACATGCCGGTGACGGTCGCGGTCGACTCGTCGGGCACCTCGGTCCACAAGACCGGCCCCGCCGAATGGCAGGCGAAGATCGGCAAGATTCCGGTCGCCACCGTTTGACGCATACCTGATGTCTGCTCGAAAGCCGGGGCCTTGCGCCCCGGTTTTTTTTGAACCGGGCGGCGCTTGCGGCACTCGCCCATGTGTACCGCAATCCGGCGCGGGTTTTGTCTTGGCTTTTGCCGGGTGAGCGTTTATTGTTGGAAGCCCGTCTCCGCCCGACAAAGGAAGGAAAGATCATGCAAGGCGACAAGAAGGTCATCGAATATCTGAATGCCCAGCTCAAGAACGAGCTCACGGCCATCAATCAGTATTTCCTGCACGCCCGCATGTACAAGCATTGGGGTCTCGAGAAACTCGGCAAGCACGAATACGACGAATCGATCGGCGAAATGAAGCATGCCGACCTGCTCATCGAGCGCATTTTCATGCTCGACGGTCTGCCGAACCTCCAGGATCTCCATAAGCTGCTGATCGGCGAAGAGACTCGGGAAATCATCGAGTGCGACCTGAAGCTCGAACAGATTTCGCAGTCCACCTGCAAGGAAGCCATCGTCTATTGCGAATCGGTGCGCGATTTCGTTTCGCGCGAAATCTTCGTCACCATTCTCGAGGACACCGAGGAGCATATCGACTGGCTCGAGACGCAACTCGACCTCATCGACAAGGTCGGCATCCAGAATTACCAGCAGTCGGCCATGGGTTCGGTAGAATCCTGATCGCACGCCTCGCGCGAGCGCGCATCCGTCCGTCTTGCGGGTGCACCCCAACACTTTTGCGCCCCTCCCCGTGAACCAACCGGCATTTTCCAGCGCCGCGCCTGTCGGCATCTTCGACTCCGGTCTCGGCGGCCTTTCGGTGCTGCGCGCCGTGCGCGGACTGCTGCCCGCGGAGCGGCTCGTGTATGTCGCCGATTCGCGCTACGCGCCCTACGGCCAGCGCGACGACGACTTCATCGCCGACCGCACGCTCGCGATTTGCGAATGGCTCGTCGCGCAAGGCGCGAAGGCGCTGGTGGTGGCCTGCAACACGGCCACGGCGCAATCCATCGCGCTCGTGCGCGAACGGCTCTCCGTGCCGCTCGTCGGGGTGGAGCCGGGCATCAAGCCGGCGGCGCTCGTTTCGAAAACGCGCGTGGCCGGCGTACTCGCCACCCAGGTCACGTTGCGCAGCGCGCGCTTTCAGACGCTGGTCGAGCGCCATGCGGCCGACCTGCGCGTGCTGTGCCAGCCGGGGCATGGGCTCGTGGAGGCGGTGGAGCGCTGCGACATCGGTTCGCCCGATTTGCTCGCGTTGCTGCGTGCGTATGTCGAGCCCATGCTCGACGCCGGCGCCGATACGCTCGTGCTCGGCTGCACGCACTACCCTTTCCTCGATACCGCGATCCGCTCGATCGTCGGCGAACGCATGACGCTCGTCGACACCAGCATTGCGATCGCGCGGCAGCTCGAACGCGTGCTCGGCCAGCACGGGCTGTGCGCGAACGCCGGGCAAGCAGGCGCCAACGCGGACGACATCCGCTTCTGCTCGACGAGCGACGGCGCACATTTGCGCGAACTGGCGGCGGCGCTGCTCGGCCTCGACGCCAGCGTCGAGCGCGTTGTCATCCCGTCGCGGCGCACGCCCGAACGGGAAGCGAACGCGGCCTGAGGCGCCGGGGCGAATCCCCATTCCCCGTTTGCGGATGGCGAACTGGGAACTCATGTTAGCGCCCCGTTTTCGTGCGATCGCCGCCGCCTGAAATCGCCACCCTCTTAGCCGCATCTCCCCGCCAATCGCCCATTCGGGGAGAAGTACACCCTCTCCCGCGCTTCCCTGCGCAAAAGCAAGCCCCTGCACGGCTTTGTTACAAAATCCTGTCCAAGAGCGCTTGCCAAATCACGCAAACATAATGATAATAATTCGCATTAACTCTCTCTATTGCGATCCATCATGATTGTCTGCGTTTGCAAGTCCGTCTCCGACCGGACGATCCGCGCCTCCATCGCGGAAGGCATGGATTCCTTCGACGAGCTGCAGTTCGAACTCGGCGTCGCGACCTGCTGCGGCAAGTGCGAAGAAACCGTTCGCGACGTGATGGCGCAAAGCGGTGTCTGCGCAAGCCGCTGCGGGGTGCCACATGCCCCCGCCGTGGTTCCGGCACCGCATGCAGTCCCGCTCACGTTCTACGAGCGCAAGGCCGCATGAAGCCATGGCGCGCATTTCGCCAAACGATGCGCGCCCACCCTGTCCGCCCGCTTAGCCTGATGCACCCGCCGCATCGGGGCACAGCGGACATCAAACCGCCGCCGACAGCAAGCCCGTCTTCCGACCAGCCAGCTACCGCTCACGCCCTCAATGGAGGCCAGGATGGAGTTGCTGATCGGATTCGTTACGACGCTGTGCATCTCGCTGTTGATCTTTCGCAAATAAAGCTGCCCGACACGACACGCTGGCTCACCGGCGCGTCGCCGTCCGCACGGCAGCCACGCCAACATGCAGGCCATCCAAACCACCGCTGGCGCGCTGGCGCCTCCCTCGCTTCGCATCAATCGCCGTGTTGTCACAGCGACCGCTATCGTGGTCGGGTTGCATGCCGCGCTCGCCGGCATCGTGCTGATGAAGCCCGAACCCGTGACGCCTGTCGCACTCCAGTCGCAGACCATTACCGCCGAGCTGCTCAAGCCGGCTCGGGTGGCCGCGCCGGCCGCGATTCAATCCCCGCCCACGCCGCCGCGGCCCAAGCCTGTCCCACCGGTCACGCACGAGAAGCCCAAGGTGCAGCCCAAGCCGAAGCCAACCCCGCTGCCCATGGCGGAATCGCCCTCGCAGCACGCGATCGAATCGCCCGCGCCGGCCGCCCCCACACCACCGGCTCCCGCCGCGCCAGCACCTGCGGCGCAGTCCGCGGCGG
This sequence comes from Paraburkholderia sp. JHI2823, assembly GCF_038900695.1. Taxonomy (NCBI): domain Bacteria; kingdom Pseudomonadati; phylum Pseudomonadota; class Betaproteobacteria; order Burkholderiales; family Burkholderiaceae; genus Paraburkholderia; species Paraburkholderia sp. JHI2823. The sequence goes on from NZ_JAYMRY010000036.1 coordinate 40,232, forward strand.
CCACCGACGCCACGCCGACTCTGGCAATCGCGGCCCCGAAGAACGTCTCGCACCTCGACTGCCGCATCGTGCAGCCCGATTACCCGGCGCTCTCCCGCCGCCGCGGCGAGACGGGGACGGCCTTCGTGCACTTCGTCGTGGGCCTCGCGGGCAAGATCGAGAACATCGAGCTGAAAAAGAGCAGCGGCTATAGCCGCCTCGACGACGCCGCCGTGGGCGCCATGCGCCAAAGCTCGTGCAAGCCGTACCTGGAAAACGGCGAAGCGGTGCGCGCGGCCTACACACAACCATTCGACTTCAGCCTGCGCGATTGACCGGCTGAAGCCGCACGCCTTCACGAGTTGAATAAAGAGGATCGAGCATGCAGAACTACGGTATCGCCCACGTCTGGGCGCAAGGGGATTTCGTGACGCGCGGCATTGCGCTCGCGCTGTTGATCATGTCCGTGCTCTCGTGGTGCGTGATCGTCGTCAAGGGCTGGAACGTCGTGCGGCTCAAGCGCCTCACGAAAAACGCCGAGCAGCAGTTCTGGCACTCGGACGATCTGGCCGACGGCGTGAAGAAGCTGGGCAGCGGCACGCGCGAAGACAACCCCTTCCTCGCGCTCGCGCTCGCGGGCCAGGAAGCCGCTGATCACCATCATCAGACGCAGCCGCATCTGCACGACCGCATGGACGTCTCCGACTGGATCACGCGCTGCCTGAAGGACACGATGGACGACTCGGTCGCGAAGATGCAAAGCGGGCTCGCCATTCTCGCGTCGATCGGCAGCACCGCGCCGTTCGTGGGCCTGTTCGGCACGGTGTGGGGCATTTATCACGCACTGCTTACGATCGGCGCGACGGGCCAGACCTCGATCGACGCCGTGGCCGGCCCCGTGGGGGAAGCGCTCATCATGACCGCGTTCGGCCTCTTCGTCGCGATTCCCGCGGTGCTCGGCTACAACGCGCTCACTCGCGCCAACAAGGCGATCGTCACGAAGCTCAACCGCTTCGCGCACGGCCTGCATGCTTTCTTCGTGACGGGCGCGCGTCTCACGCCGACGGCCCGCGGCCGGGCGTTGGACGGCAACACGGGCAATCTGCGCGTCGCCGCGCGCAGCCACTAAAAAGCGGAGGCAAGCATCATGGCGATGAGCCCCTTTGCCACCGACGACGACGATGGCCTGATGAACGAAATCAACATGACGCCGCTCGTCGACGTCATGTTGGTTCTCCTGATCGTTTTCATGGTGACGATTCCCGTGATCCGCCACGCCGTGAAAATCGACCTGCCGCACGCGAGCAGCCAGAAGGAAGACACGAAGCCCGCGCAGATCAATGTGTCGATCGACGCGGATGGCACCGTGCTGTGGGACGGCACGAAGGTCGATGAAGCGGCGCTGAACCGGAAGATCGCGGCAGCGGCGCAAACCACGCCGCAACCGGAGCTGCATCTGAACGCGGATCGCAAGGTCCAATACGAGCGAGTGGCCCAGGTCATGTCCGCTGCGCAAAACGGCGGCTTGACGAAGCTCGGCTTCGTCACCGATCCCGCGCATCACTGATGCACATTTTCGAGCGCCAGGCGCTGGTTTCAGCGATACAAAGTAAAAGGCCTTCATCGTCAGATGAAGGCCTTTTTTTCTGCGCACGCGGCGCACTCGGGCGGTGGCGGCAACTCCCCGACAATCGATCGGTTCACGCCGGCACATGCGACTGCCGTGGGCAACACGGACTGCGCTTTCGGCCCTGAAGGCCCACTATGATAGCGGCCATCAATTCCCACTCAAGACCGGTGCTTGGTGAGAAGGACTTCAATATATTCCTCTCGCTTGACGCCTACAAGGGTTAAGCCATTGAATGTAGCGATGGCTGGTCGCGCTTGAATGCCTAAAAACAAATGGCGCTGCACGTCGTACGCAAATGCACTCCGTGAAGCCGTTGCTTCATACATGCGCACGCGCGCGCACGTTCGCAAAGTTCACGCAGTTTCGATCTTGCTCGCGCGCTTCGCGTTGGATAGTCCGCCACTCTGGGCGCTCGCTGCGCGCTGCTCTTCGCCACGCGCGACGAGCGCGTCGATCTCGCTTTTCAGCGGACATTCCTGGTGCAGGCTTTTATCTGCGTCGAGCACTTCGACGAGGTAATCGACGAAGGCGCGCACGGCAGGAACCATGCCCTGGCGCGAGAGAAACACCGCGTAGAGTTGCGGCACCGGCAGCGTCCAGCCCGGCATCACCGGCGAAAGCTTGCCCGAGCGCAGCGCGGCGCCATACATCATTTCAGGCATTGCCGCGATGCCGAGGCCGTACAAAGCGGCTTCGCGGATCGTGGTCAGGTCGGCGCTGATGAGGCGCGGCTCGTGCTCGTGCGAATGACGCGTGCCGTCCGGCGCGATCAGCTGGAATACGTGGCGCCCGTCGCTCGTGGGCGTGTCGAGCGTCTCGAAGCGTGAAAGGTCTTCGGGCGTGAGCGGCGGCGCATTCTGCGCGAGCAGGCTAGGCGCGCCCACCAGCATCTGCTCCGTGCGCCACAGCGGCCGCACCACGATATTGGCGTTCTGCGGCGGTTCCGAGCGCACGCGCAACGCGATATCCACGGAATCTTCGAACAGGTCGATCACGCGATTCGTCACGCGCATCACCACCCGAACCTCGGGGTAGCGAAGCATGAATTCCGGAATGATCTGCGAAAAGATGGTCTGCGAAAGCGTGACAGGCACGCTCACGCGCACCGTCCCCCGCGGCGACGAGCGCAGCGACTGAACGACGTTCACCGCGGCCTGCGCCTCGGCGAGCATCGCGCGGCAATGCTCGTAAAAGAGTTCGCCCGCCTCGGTCAACGCGAGCTTGCGCGTGGAACGCTGCAAGAGACGCACGCCGAGCGAGGCCTCGAGTTCGCTCACCCGGCGCGACAGCCGCGACTTCGAGATGCCGAGCACGCGCTCGGCAGCGGAGAAACCGCCATGCTCGATGACCTGCGAGAAATACATGAGGTCGTTCAGGTTGTGCGAATCGATTTTCATGTTGTCGTTCCAGCGATGGGACAATCCATTGCGATGGGGCCGTAAAACAGGCCAAATTGGCTATCTATAATAGCGGTTTGTTTCGCAAATAACGCAATTCCCACAATTCGAGGTGATATCCATGGCCACGACCCGTACGATCGAACGCGTTTATCCCGCGGTTCGCACCACCGAGGGAGGCGGATTCATCGTTCATCGGCCGTTTCCCACGCGAGCGCTGATGGACTTCGATCCGTTCCTGCTGCTCGACGAAATGGGCCCCGTCGACTATGCGCCCGGCGAGGCCAAGGGCGCGCCCGACCACCCGCATCGCGGCTTCGAAACCGTCACCTATATGGTCGAAGGCCGCTTCGGTCACAAGGACTCGGCGGGCCACGCGGGCACGCTGGGGCCCGGCGACGTGCAATGGATGACGGCCGGCGCGGGCGTGATTCACAGCGAGATGCCCGACCCCGAATTCACGCGCACCGGCGGCCGCATGCACGGCCTGCAGCTGTGGGTGAATCTGCCTGCACGCGACAAGATGATCGCGCCGCGCTACCAGGAACTGCCCACCGGGCAGATCCCCGTGGGCCGCTCGAAGGACGGCAAGGTCACGGTAAAGGTAATCGCCGGTGAGGCGCTGGGCGCGAAAGCCGCGATCGAGACGCGCACGCCCATCCTGTACCAGCACTTCACGCTCGCGCCCGGCGCGCGCGTCGAGCAGCCCGTGCCCGCCGGCTATCGCGTGTTCGCCTATGGCCTTTCGGGCACGGGCCTCTACGGTCCGCAAGCGCAGGCGATCGAAGCCCAGCAGATGGTAGCCTTCGCGAGCGACGGCGAGACCGTCACGCTCGCCGCCCCGGCCGATGCGAGCGTGCCGCTCGACGTGCTCCTGATCGGCGGCGTGCCGCTGAACGAGCCGGTCGTGCGCTACGGTCCATTCGTGATGAACACCGAGCAGGAGATCCGCGAGGCCGTGCTCGACTATCAGGCTGGGCGCATGGGACGCATCGCTCACTAAGCGCCGCGGGTTCCGGTGCCTCTCCACAGGCCCGCCCGCTTTCCGTCACAATAAGGCTTCCGGGGCGCGCACCCCTCGCGCGCCCGTCCCTCTTTAACCGTCCCGCCCGCGAGGAGCGCATGGCCGAACCCGCAGTCACCGCACACATTGGCTCGACGAACTACCAGGTCCAGTTCGACGACGGCACACACACCTGGATCGCCGACGAGCCCGCCTCGCTCGGTGGCGGCGACCGCGGACCGTCGCCCTTTTCGCTGCTGCTCTCGAGCCTCGGCGCCTGCACCTCCATCACGCTGAAGATGTACGCCCAGCGCAAGGAGTGGCCGCTCGAAGGCGTACGCGTGAAGCTCTCCATGGAAACCGGCAACGAAGGCACGAAGATCGATCGCCAGATCATGCTCGAAGGCGCGCTCACCGAGGCGCAGCGCGAACGCCTGCTGCAGATCGCCAACGCCTGCCCGGTGCACAAGGTGCTCACGAACACGATCGCGATCCACACGGGTCTCGTCGTCGCCTGAGCGTCGGCGCACGGACACAGAACACAGGAAGGCGCCGCCTTGAATTTCGAACATCTCATCCAGATCAACGACCCGCTGAACCCGCTCGTCGAGGCCATGACGCGTGAACAGCTCTGGGAAGGGCTCGTGCTGCGCGCGGAGCAGCCGCAGCTCTTCGTGATCGGTCTCGACAGCTGCACGATCCTCTCGCGCAGCGAGAGCACGATGGAGCGCGAGCTGCACTACGGCCACGCCACGGTGCGCGACCGCGTCACGTTCACGCCCAACGAGAGCGTGCGCTACGACATCATGGCGACCGCCGAATACGTGGGCGGCTCGCTCACGATGACGATCGAGCAGCCCGATCCGCTGCAGCTCTTTCTGCGCTTCGAGTACCGCACGACACTGCCGACGGCCGACACCGAAGACGATCGCCAGACTTCGGAGATCGTGAAATCGGCGTATCGCGAATCGGACATCGATACCGTGCGTCTCATCCGCCAGTTCGTGCAGGGCGACGGCAGCGCGCCGAACGCGCTGCACTGAATCCTGGCAGAGGGCGGCGGGCCTCCACGCGTGGGTCGGCCTGCCGCCCTTCCATGAGTGCCGGGGCGCCCCTGCTTTGGCTCAGACTATCGGCGATGAATTCCGATGAATCTCTCTTTGTTGTTAATGGGAACGATTATCATTTAGAATCATTCCATCGAATCTCGACAAAGACGTGACGTTCATGACCGAACCGAACCGTAGCTCCACGTTAAGCTTGCGCCGCACCAGCGGCCCGGCATCGACCAGCGTGCGACCCAAGTCCGCCATGGTCCAGCCGGAACCCCGCAAGCGCATCGAAACGGCGGGCGCCGCCGCAAGCAGCGAGCGAACGCTCGATAGCGCGGCGCTGCTGCAAGGCCGCAGCCACGTGAGCATCGTGCATAACGGAGAGACGTATCAGTTGCGGGCCACCCGGCTCGGCAAGCTGATCCTGACCAAGTAGGGTCAAGCCGTTTTCAACCGGGTATTGTGGGGACCGCCTCCACCGGGAGGCGTTGGGGCATTAGCCAGCTACGACGGCTTGCACGCGAGATCTAGACCCCTTCGTGCAGACATCCTTCAAGCTTCAGGCCAGCCGTCGAAGCAAGCCAAGCCACTTTTTTGTTCTCACCTCTGATCGCGGCGGCGCGCGAAGCGCGAGCCGCCCAGGGCCCTGCGCCCGAAACAAAAGCCGCGGCACACGTCCGCGGCTTTTGTTTCTTCGGCGCGAGGCAAGACGACGCGCTCAGCCCGCACCGAGCGCCGCGATGCCCGCGCGCGCGATGGCCGCATCCTGATCGGACTTCACGCCCGAGACGCCGACTGCGCCGATCACGTCGCCGTTTACGACGACGGGCACGCCGCCTTCGAGCATGCCCGTGAGCGGCGCACTGAGAAACGCGGTGCGTCCCTGCTTGATGACGTCTTCGTAGACCTTGCTCTCGCGGCGGCCCAGCGCGGCGGTGCGGGCCTTGGCCATGGCGATTTCGGCGGTGATGGGCGAGGCGCCATCGAGCCGGCGCAGAAACAGCAGATGCGCGCCATCGTCGACGATGGCGACCGTCACGTTCCACTGGTTTGCGCGTGCGTGCGCCACGGCCGCTTCGGCCATCTTTAGGACATCTTCGTCGGTCAATACTGCGCGGGTTCGCATGGTGGACTCTCCAATGTCAGACAAGCCGGTCGGGCAGCGCCGGGACAAGCCCGGCGCCGACGCCGCGTGACGATGCATTGGAGAGTAGCGCAGATCGCGCCCGATGAAAGCTCGCGCGAGCCTTGGGCACTCGCGGTCAGTGCACCCAGCCCCAGAACATCAGCCACCACGCGCTGTCCACCACGGCGAGCGCGAGCGCGAAGCCCGCCAGCGCGAGCGCGCGCTGCCACAAGCGGCTGCTATGGCGCCCCGTAACCCGCCACGCGAGCCAGGCGCTCCAAAGGTTCGTGATGACGAGAATCGCAATGCGCACCTCGGCGGCCCAGTCGAGCGGCACGTGCTCGGCGCGCAGGAGCGAGAGCGTCGTGGCGGAGAGGCCGAGGAACACGCCCGCGCCGGCCAGCGGAATCAGCGACTGCGCCAGGTGATGCAGACGCCGCATCTCGAAGCGGCCGAGCACGGCCGTCGAGCCCGCGAGAATCGCGAAGAGCGCCGTGCCATAGACGAGCCCCGTCGCGACGATATAGCCGACGATCATCGCGCCATCGAGCCACGAAAACACGTCGTTCTGCGCGGGGTAATGCGTGAGCAGGAACCATGGCGCATTGGTCTCGAGCGGCCATGTGATGTCGCGGTCGATGAGCCAGCCCGCGAGCCACTGCTTGACGCCGATGAACCACGGCGAGCCGGTCCAGTGGAACGCGCCGATCGCGACGCCAAGCAGGCCGTAGAGGATCAGCGCGGTGTCCCAGGCGCTCGCCTGGCTGGCGCCGAGTTCGACCACTTCCTGCGCGGGCGAGCGCCACGAGAGCGCGATGGCGTCGCGGTGGCCGCTGCAGCGTCCGCACATGTGGCACTGGGCGGCGCCCTTCATGCTGCGCAGCGGCACGAGCGGCGCGCAGTTGACGGGAATCACGCGATGCCCGCCGTGCTCGCCGTGCGTATAGGAGTTGCGCCAGGCCTCTTCGTCGACCTTGTAGCGAAACGGCGCAAGACGCGCCAGAAGCGCGAACACCCCGTTCACGGGGCAGAGATACTTGCACCAGACGCGCTTCTCGCGTCCGTAGAGGAACCCGATCACCATGGCGCCCAGCGTCGATCCGCCCAGCACCAGCAGCACCGCCTTGGGGTACTGGTAGACGCTCACCATCTGTCCGTAGATCGTCGTGAGGCCGAACGCCACGAAAGGCCAGCCGCCCCAGCGCATCCAGTGCGGAATCGCCTTGCCGCGGCCGAACTTGCTGGCGAACTCGGTGAGCGCGCCTTCGGGGCACAGCACGCCGCACCACACGCGGCCGAGCATCACCATCGAAAGCAGCACGAACGGCCACCAGATGCCCCAGAACACGAACTGCGCCGCGAGCGTGAGGTTGTTCCACAGGTGCGCCGCGTCGCCGGGCAACGGCATCGCCGCCGGCACGAGAATCAGGAACGCGTAGACGGCGACGACAGCCCACTGCACGGCGCGAATCACCGCGCCGTGACGTTGCATCCACTGGCCCGCCTGGGCGAGCTTGCCAGGGCGCCCGGTTGCCTGCGCCGGGCCAACGGATGCACAACTCATGCTGCCTTCCTCTTTGCGACCGCGCCTGCGCGGCCGGTGGCGCGCCGCACGAGGAACCACACCACGAGCCAGTACACGGCGTAGGCGATCAGGTTCATGAGCGCCGGGTGCGCGCGGTAGCCGGTGAGCGTTGCGACGAGCGAACCGAACGTGCTCGAATCGTCGAGGATCGCCGAGGTATTCCACACCTGGTCGACGAGGGTCGGCAGGAGTTCCTTGTCGATCAGCTTGTCGATCCCGGTCTGGAACAGGCCCGCGCCGAGAAACAGCAGCATGATTTCAGTAATGCGGAAGAAGTGCCGCCACGAGAACACCTTGCCGCCCAGTTGCAGGAGGTAGAACGTGAGCAACGCGAGGGCCAGGCCGATCAGCACGGCAACATACTGGCTCGCGTCCACGTGGCCCGACTGGCCGAAGCCAAGGCCGTAGAGAAAGATCACCGTCTCGCTGCCTTCACGCGCGATCGCCAGCGCGACGAGAATCGCCACGCCCCACCAGTTCGCGTCGCGCGCGCTCTTTTCCAGCGACTGTTCCATGTCGCGCTTGAGCGTGCGCCCGTGCTGCTTCATCCACAGCACCATCTGCACGATCAGCACGCACGCCACGAGCACCATGCCGGTCTGGAAATAATCCTGGGCGTCGCCCGACAGCACCTCGGTAAAGCCGACCAGCACCGCGCCGAGCGCGACGGCGGCGACAATGCCGATCGCCACGCCGCCCCACAGGTACGGCACGCCGCGCCTTGCATCCGCGTCGCCGTTTTTCAGCCACGCATACAGAATCCCGACGACGAGCAGCGCCTCGACGCTCTCCCGCCATACGATGAACATCACCTGCCCCATTCAACACCTCCCGCTACTGGCGATACGCACCTCGCGCACCTCGCGCACCTCGCAACGCTGATCCGGCAACGCTCATTTCGCGACAATCACGCCTTGCGCCTGCTGATGGAAATCGTCGAAGAACTTGTACTCGCCCGGATCGAGCGGCGCGATCACGACGAACGACTCCGCGCCCGGCGCCAGCACCTTCTCCTTGCGCAACTGAACGCTCTCGAACTCGGCCGCACCCTTGCCCGTGTTGCGTACCTCGATCTTGATGCGCTTGCCCGCCGGCACTTCGATGCGTGCGGGGTTGAACTTGCCGTCGTTCACTTCGAGCTTGAACGTCGGTACGTCTTCGGCCTGCGCCGCCGTGGCCACGCCGGCGAGCGACACCGCAAGAGACATGTTGAGCGCGAGCGCCGCAAACTTCCGGATTCCATTCATGGGTCTTACCTGCTCCTTCCTGCGTTCCCCGAAAGCGGCGGCGCCCTCAGGCGCGCACCGCCACCTTCCGCACTGCGCGGCTTAGTAGCCGCCCTTCTTGCCGATGCCGGCGAACGGGAAATCGTATTCCAGCGTGACCGGCTTGAACCAGGGGCCCACGCCCGTTTCCTTGTCGACGTGACGGCCGAACGCCATATGACCCATCTGCATCGGCGCTTCGACGATCAGCTTCAGGTGGTACTTCCCCGGACCCGCCAGCTTGACGTTGTCGCCGTAGTGCGGGCCGTCGTTCGCGACCATCGGCATCAGATCGCCCTTTTGCACGTAGCTCGAACCCGGCTTCGTCAGCTCGTAATGCACCTGCAGATACGGCATCCAGTCGCCTTCGGCGAAGCCGCTTGGATTGTTCTTGACTGCATGTATGTCCGACTCGAGGTGGATGTCCGAATCCGATGCCTTGCGCATCATGCCTTCCGGGTCCATCGTGATCGGCTGCAGATAGACGGCGCCGATTTCCATGCCCCCCTGAATTTGCTGCTTGCCGATCGGGTATTCAGCCGCGTGGGCCGCCAATGCCGCCGTGGCGGCCGCAATCACGGCGGTGCCGCGCAAGAGAGAGTGGATCCGCATCGAAACTCCGTTCTTATGTGAGGTGACTTCGCACTGAGTCTTCCGCATCTACGTAAAAACGTTAATGCGAACAATTCTCAATAATTGCGAAGTGTATCACCGATGCGGACCAGGGACAAAGCCGCCGAGACGAAAACCCTTAGCGAACAGGGTTTTAGCGGCGTTTGGTTAATATGGGCTTACGGCGCTTCGCTGGCAGATTTCAGCGCGTGACGCACACGAAAGGCAATCGAAGGCATTCCGTCGTCGAAGACGGGCGCCGCGCGCCCATCCGCCGATGCCCTCACAGGCTCAAATGGGATGGTCCCCCACGTTCGCGCCGAACACGCGCTGACGCAGCACGGCGAGCTGGTCGCGCGTTTGCGCGGCCTTCTCGAATTCGAGGTTCTTCGCGTAGTCCATCATCTGCTTCTCGAGCTTCTTGATCTCCTTCGCGATCTGCTTCTCCGACATATCCTCGAACTTCGCGCGCTCCTGCTCCTCGCGCAGCTCGGCGCGCGCTTCGTCCACGTTGTAGACGCCATCGATGATGTCCTTGATGCGCTTGACCACGCCGCGCGGCACGATGCCGTGCTCCGCGTTGAAGTGCATCTGCTTGGCGCGCCGGCGCTCGGTTTCGTCGATCGCCTTGCGCATCGAGTCGGTGATGCGGTCGCCGTAAAGAATCGCCTTGCCGTTCACGTTGCGCGCCGCTCGGCCGATCGTCTGGATGAGCGAGCGCTCGGCGCGCAGAAAGCCTTCCTTGTCGGCGTCGAGGATCGCCACGAGCGAGACTTCGGGAATGTCGAGACCCTCGCGCAGCAGGTTGATGCCCACCAGCACGTCGAACGTGCCCAGCCGCAGGTCGCGGATGATCTCCACGCGCTCGACCGTGTCGATGTCGCTATGCAGATAACGCACCTTCACGCCGTGGTCGGCGAGGAACTCGGTGAGCTGCTCGGCCATGCGCTTGGTGAGCGTGGTGACCAGCACGCGCTCGCCCGCGGCCACGCGCTCGTTGATCTCGCCGAGCACGTCGTCCACCTGCGTCGACGCGGGCCGCACCTCGATCTCCGGGTCGACGAGGCCCGTCGGCCGCACGACCTGTTCGGCAATCTGGCCCGTCACCCTCTTCTCGTAGTCGGCGGGCGTTGCCGAGACGAACACGACCTGGCGCATCTTGCGCTCGAACTCGTTGAACTTGAGCGGCCGGTTGTCCAGCGCCGAAGGCAGCCGGAAGCCATAGTCGACGAGGTTTTCCTTGCGCGCGCGGTCGCCGTTGTACATGCCGTTCAACTGGCCGATCAGCACGTGCGATTCGTCGAGGAACATCATCGCGTCGGTCGGCAGGTAATCGACGAGCGTGGGTGGTGGCTCGCCGGGCAGCGCGCCCGAAAAGTGCCGCGAGTAGTTCTCGATGCCCTTGCAGAAGCCCAGTTCCTGGAGCATTTCCAGATCGAAACGCGTGCGCTGCTCGAGGCGCTGCGCCTCCACGAGCTTGCCTTCCGTGTGGAAAAATTCGAGGCGTTCGCGCAGTTCGGCTTTGATGGTTTCGACGGCGCGCAGCACGGTCTCGCGCGGCGTCACGTAGTGCGACGACGGATACACCGTGAAGCGCGGAATTTTCTGGCGCACGCGGCCCGTGAGCGGATCGAAGAGCTGCAGCGTTTCCACCTCGTCGTCGAACAGTTCCACGCGCACGGCCATTTCGGCGTGCTCGGCCGGGAAGATGTCGATGGTGTCGCCGCGCACGCGGAAAGTGCCGCGCTGGAAGTCCTGCTCGTTGCGCGTGTACTGCATCGCGATCAGGCGCGCGATGACGTCGCGCTGGCCGAGTTTGTCGCCGTGACGCAGCGTGAGAATCATCTGGTGGTACTCGGACGGATTGCCGATACCGTAAATCGCCGAAACCGTCGCGACGATCACCACGTCGCGCCGCTCCATCAGGCTCTTGGTGGCCGACAGCCGCATCTGCTCGATATGCTCGTTGATCGACGAATCTTTTTCGATGAAAAGATCGCGCTGCGGCACATAGGCTTCCGGCTGGTAATAGTCATAGTACGAAACGAAGTACTCGACGGCATTGCGCGGAAAAAACTCGCGGAACTCGGCGTAAAGCTGCGCGGCGAGCGTCTTGTTCGGCGCGAACACGATAGCCGGGCGACCGAGGCGCGCAATCGTGTTCGCCATCGTGTAGGTCTTGCCCGAGCCCGTCACGCCGAGCAGCGTCTGGAACGAGAGACCGTCTTCCACGCCTTCCACGAGCGTTTCGATGGCCGTCGGCTGGTCGCCGGCCGGCGGGTACGGCTGGTAGAGCTGGAACGGCGAGCCGTCGTAGTGCACGAATTTCGACTCGTCGAGCGCGGGCGCGTCGGCGACGGTGTGGTCGGACATGGGTGACATCCTGTGCGCGGAGCAAACAACTATTCTAGCGTCTCGCCTGATCCTGCCGATGGGCGAGCCGTGGGTAGGCGTTCGTGCTAGATGGGGTGCGGTGGCGGCGCTGCAAGGGCCGGGCGGCGCGTGGGCATCGGGCCCAGATTGACCGCACGCCGGGCATCGGCCATTCGCGACCGAAATCGCCCCGTGCGGCGAATGGCAATGAGCGGAAATCCGGCTAGAGGATTCGTTACAATAGCGAGTTCCGTGGCCGGCGCGTGTGGCCCAACCGATCTCCCTTCACTTTTGCCGAACGATCATGTCCCTCTTTTCCGCTGTCGAACTCGCCCCTCGCGACCCGATTCTGGGTCTGAACGAAGCCTATAACGCCGATGCACGCGCGACCAAGGTGAACCTCGGCGTGGGCGTGTACACCAACGAAGAAGGCAAGATTCCGCTGCTGCGCGCCGTGCGCGAGGCAGAAAAGGCCCGCGTGGAAGCCGGTCTGCCGCGCGGCTATCTGCCGATCGAAGGTCTCGCCGCCTACGACGCCGCCGTCCAGAAGCTGCTGCTCGGCGACGACTCGCCGCTGATCGCCGCCGGCCGTGTGGTCACGGCCCAGGCGCTGGGCGGCACGGGCGCGCTCAAGATCGGCGCTGATTTCCTGAAGCGCGTGAATCCGAACGCCAAGGTCGCGATCAGCGACCCCAGCTGGGAAAATCACCGCGCGCTCTTCGAAAGCGCGGGCTTCGAAGTGCTCGCCTACCCGTACTACGACGCGCAGACCAACGGCGTGAACTTCGAAGGCATGCTGAGCGCGCTGAACGGCTACGCCGCCGGCACCATCATCGTGCTGCACGCGTGCTGCCACAACCCGACCGGCGTCGACCTCACGATCGACCAGTGGAAGCAGGTCATCGAGGTCGTCAAGGCGCGTAATCTCGTGCCGTTCCTCGACATCGCTTATCAGGGCTTCGGCGACGGCATCGCGGAAGACGGCGAAGTCGTGCGCCTCTTCGCGGCTTCGGAGCTCAACGTATTCGTTTCGTCGTCGTTCTCGAAGTCGTTCTCGCTCTACGGCGAGCGCGTTGGCGCGCTGTCGATCCTCACGAGCAGCAAGGAAGAGTCGGCACGCGTGCTCTCGCAGCTCAAGCGCGTGATCCGCACGAACTACTCGAACCCGCCGACCCACGGCGGCTCGGTCGTCGCAGCGGTGCTCGGCTCGGCCGACCTGCGCGCCATGTGGGAAACGGAACTCGGCGAAATGCGCAATCGCATCCGCGCCATGCGCACGGGCCTCGTCGAGCGCCTCGCGGCCGCCGGCGTGGACCGCGACTTCAACTTCATCAACGTGCAGCGCGGCATGTTCTCCTACTCGGGCCTGACGGCGGCGCAGGTCGACCGCCTGCGTGAAGAGTTCGGCATTTACGCCGTGAGCACGGGCCGTATCTGCGTGGCCGCGCTGAACACGCGCAACCTCGACGTGGTCGCGAACGCGATTGCGGCCGTGCTGAAGTAAGCCTTTCGCGTACGCGAGGCGCACCGCTTCGACGCGGGGCGCCGAAGCAGCGGCGATTAAAAAAGGCGTACGTTCGCAAGAACGGACGCCTTTTGCTTTGGCGCGGGCCTCGAGCGATGCTGCTCAGCCGAGGTGACCGCGCATGTCGCGGTGGATATCGTGCGTGACGAAGCCCGCATCGTTATCGGGCTTGTCGAGCCAGCCCGGCTGGGCGAGCGACGCGCGGATGTCCTGCAAGCCGCTTGCCCAGTGTTCCCGCATCGTCGAGATGCCGAACTGAAAGTCCTTGAAGTGCCCCTCGTATTCCTTCTGCCGGTAGATGAGGTGGATCACGTTGTACTTGCGCGTACACGAGAGTTCATCGGCGAGCGCGACCCACGGATCATTGCGATGCTCGGGCGCGACGCGGTCCAGCACCTCGCGCAGCACGTGGCGAAACCGCTGCGAGCGCTGCAGCATGTCGGTGACGAGGCGCGTGCGGCTCGAATACTGGATATCCTTCACGCGCCCCTGCACGTCGACGATGCTGTCGGGCACCGGCCCGCGCGCGCTCCAGAGATCGACCTGGAACGCGAGCGTGTCGCGCCGCGGCGTGGTCTGGATGACCTCATAGAGCGGCGTGTTCGACATCAGGCCGCCGTCCCAGTAGTACTCGCCTTCGATCTCCACGGCCGCGAAACCCGGCGGCAGCGCACCCGAGGCGATGAAATGCTCGGGACGCAACGTGGTGGTCGTATTGTCGAAATAGACGAAGTTGCCGCTGCCCACGTTGACCGCGCCCACGGACACGCGCGTTTCCCCCGAGTTGATGCGCTCGAAGTCGCATAGGCGCTCGAGCGTCGCCTTGAGCGGCTTCGTGTCGTAGTAGCTGGCCGTCGTTGGCGAACCCGAGGCATTGGGCAGTGGCGGCGGAAAGCGAGGCACGAAAAACCCCTTCTGTCCTTCGACGATCGCGCCCGCCGCCTGCATGGCCGTGAAGGTCTTGCGCAAGGCGGCGTTCGAGTTGAAGAGCGCATGCTCGACGAACGGCGGCAACGGGGGGCTGAAGGCAGGCTGGCAAATCGTCTCCCAGAACTCGCGCAGCCGCGCCACGCGATGCTCGGGCGCATTGCCCGCGATGATCGCGGTATTGAGCGCGCCGATCGAAATGCCCGCAATCCAGTTGGGCGCGATGCCGGCCTCGACGAGCCCTTCATACACGCCCGCCTGATAGGCGCCGAGCGCGCCGCCGCCCTGCAGGGTGAGTGCGACGGTCTCCCACTGCTCGGCTTCGCCGCCGCATTGCGAGACGCGCGGCCGCGGCTTCTCAGCAAAATGCGCGCCGACATGCGCGCCCGTATGCGCGCCGGTTTCCTCGCCCACGGCGCTCGACTGGAGCTGCCCCTTCTTGCGTTGCGCCATTGCTGCGTCTCCTCCGCTCGATGCCGGCGTTATTGCATGAACCAGCCGTGGCTCACGATGAAGGACTGGCCCGTGAACGCGGCGCTCGGGAAAGCCGAGAGGAACAGCACGGTTTGCGCGACGTCCTCGACCGTCGTGAAAATACCGTCCACCGTGCCGCCGAGCATGACCCGCTTGACCACCTCTTCCTCGGAGATGCCGAGCTCCTTCGCCTGCTCGGGAATCTGTTTTTCCACAAGCGGTGTACGCACAAAGCCGGGACACACCACGTGCGAGCGCACATTGTGCTTGCCGCCTTCCTTCGCGAGCACGCGCGCGAGGCCGAGCAATGCGTGCTTGGCTGCGACGTACGCCGACTTGAGCGGGGAAGCTTCATGCGAGTGCACCGAGCCCATGTAGATCACGACGCCGCCGCGGTCGTCCTTGTACATGTGCTTGAGCACCGCCTTGGTGGTGAGGAAGGCGCCGTCCACGTGGATGGCCTGCATCTTCTTCCAGTCGGAGAACGCGTAGTTCTCGATCGGATTCACGATCTGGATGCCCGCGTTCGAGATGAGGATGTCCACCGGGCCCAGTTCGGCGGCCACGCGGTCGATGCCCTGATTCACGGCGTCTTCGCTGGTGACGTCCATGGCCACGCCCATGGCTTTGCCGCCAGTGCCCTTGATCTCTTCGGCCACGGCGTCCGCGCCGCTCTGGTTCAGGTCGGCGATAGCGACTGCGGCGCCCGCCTGCGCGAGCGTCAGCGCGATCTGTTTGCCGATGCCGCTGGCCGCGCCAGTCACGACGGCGACCTTGCCATCGAGTTTCATGTTCAGAGAGAGAGACGACATCGGACACCTCCAGGTGAGTGAACGGAACAGGATGAAACTCGGCACGCGCGCCGTCAAACCTGACGAATGGCCTATGCCATCCGGCCGGATGTTGCGTCGCGGCCAATGAGGCTATTGTGCATGAAGCTCGTTACACGAAGCATCGATCTGGACAAGCGCCGGATTGCGAGATGCGCAATAGCGTGTTGCGAGCATCGCGGCATCGTCGCGGCCGTGACTTGCGCCTTCCGGGCTGTAAGCGCCAACGGCAAAGTCGTGCTAGCTTTACCGACTCTAGAGGAGACGTTCATGAACTATCGGCGACTGGGCCGTTCAGGCCTGCAGGTTAGCGAACTGTCCATTGGCTCGTGGGTCACCTACGGCAATCAGGTCGACGCGAAGCTCGCGCGCGAATCGCTCGCGGCGGCGCGCGACGCAGGCGTCAACTTCTTCGACAACGCAGAGGCCTATGCGGGCGGCAAGTCGGAAGAGCTCATGGGCCTCGCGCTGAAAGAACTCGCGTGGCCGCGCGTGAGCTATGTGGTCTCGACCAAGTTCTTCTGGGGCTTGAACGAAGCGCCCAACCAGTACCACACGCTCAACCGCAAGTACCTGATGAACGCCATCGACGGCTCGCTCAAGCGGCTGCAGCTCGATTACGTCGATCTCGTCTTCTGCCACCGCCCGGACCCGCACACACCGGTCGAGGAAACCGTGTGGGCGATGAGCGACATGATCTCACGCGGCAAGGCGCTCTACTGGGGTACCTCGGAGTGGAGCGCCGACGAGATCCGCGCCGCGTGGGACATCGCGGAGCGCCATCATCTGCACAAGCCGGTCATGGAGCAGCCGCAATACAACCTGTTCCATCGCACACGCGTGGAAGACGAATACCGGCGGCTCTACGAGGACATCGGTCTCGGCCTCACGACCTGGAGCCCGCTCGCCTCGGGACTCCTGACCGGCAAATACCGCAGCGGCGTGCCCTCGGGCAGCCGCGCCGAGCTGCAGGGCTACGACTGGCTGCGCAAGAACGTCACGGATCCTGACAAGAACGAGATCGTGGGCAGGCTCGCCGACTTTGCGAAGCAGCTCGACTGCTCGGTGGGGCAATTGGCCCTCGCGTGGGTGCTGAAGAATCCGCATGTGAGCACGGTCATCACCGGCGCTTCGCGCGTGGAGCAAATCGGCGAAAACATGAAGGCGCGCGACGTGGCAGAAAAGATCACGCCGGACATCAAGGCGCAGATCGAGGCGATCGTCGGCGACGCTTACGACTGACGGTCCCATTGCGCCCGGGGCCGGGCCGATGCCCTGGCGTCGCCGGCCGCGGTGATGAACTGCGGTGACGGACTGCGGTGACGCAATGGGGTGTCATACCGGGATAGCGGCACGGCGGTGGCGTACAATACGCGGCCTCGCTGCGTGAGCCGCTGTTTCGAAGGCTGCGCGGCGCCTGTGCCGTCTTCCCGCTTTTCACCGGACCTCGTGTCCCGTCCATCATGCTGAGCTACCGCCACGCCTTCCACGCCGGCAATCATGCCGATGTCCTGAAACACGCCGTCGTCGTGCAGCTGCTGCATTACCTCGGCAAGAAGGACAAGGCGTACTGGTACATCGACACCCACGCAGGCGCCGGCGCCTATGCGCTGCGTGAAGGCTACGCCACGAAGAACGCCGAGTTCGACACGGGCATCGGCAAACTGTGGGGCCGCAGCGATCTGCCGCAGGTGCTCGCGGATTATGTCGACGAAGTGGCCGCGCTGAACCCCGACGGCGAACTGCGCTTCTACCCCGGCTCGCCATATCTCGCGTGGCGGCTCTTGCGCGAGCAGGACCGCATGCGGCTATTCGAATTGCACAGCACGGAAATCGACGTCCTGCGCCACCGCTTCCATGACGCCGGCCGCCGTGTGATGATCTACGCCGGCGACGGCTTCGACGGCATCAAGGCGCTGCTGCCCCCGCCGCCGCGCCGGGCGCTCGTGCTGATCGACCCGTCCTTCGAGGACAAGCGCGATTATTCGCGCACGCTCACGTGCCTGGAGGAGAGCCTCGAGCGTTTCGCGAACGGCACCTATGCGGTCTGGTATCCGCAGGTCACGCGCCCCGAGTCGCAGCGCTTCCCGGAGCAGCTCAAGCGCGTGCAGGACAAGAACTGGCTGCATCTCACGCTCTCGGTGAGCAACCCGCCCACGGACGGCTTCGGCCTTTACGGCAGCGGGATGTTCATCCTGAATCCGCCCTACACGCTCGAAGCGTCGATGAAAGAGACGCTGCCCTGGCTCGTCAAGACGCTCGGCCAGGACGCCGGCGCGCAGTTCAAGATCGAGTCGCGCGGCGACTGAGGGGCGCCCCTGCGGCCCCAAGCAAGGCGCTACTGCGCAGCCGGTACCGGCTGCGGAAGCGGCTGCACCGGGCCATGCGGAGGACGCGGCGGGCGCGGCGGCGGATTGGGCCGGCCGCCGCCTCCGGCACCGGACTGCACTTCCACGTACGGCGCGACGATATACGGCTGCGACGAATCGGGGGCGAGGCCGGCCGGCTGCACCGCCTGGACCATCGGCTCACGCGAGAGCGGCGCGTTCTGCAGCACCATGCCCGGTTGGCCGTCGCTAATGCCCATTTGCGTGTCCAGCACGAGCGGCTGCCCCGCATGGGCGCTTGCGCTCGCGCACGCAATGAAGACGGCGAGCAGCCCTGCCCGCGTCAAAGAAAAACGACATGACGCGTGGTGAGACGGCAAAAGCGTTCGATGGGAAATGCGGTCTTGCATCATGAGCGGCCCCGGTAGAAAGCGACACCATTGCTATGACGGCTCGTCGCAAAAAAGACTTTACCTTACCCCGGTGGGAAGGCTCAGACTCTGTTCCATCGACGGCGCAGAAATGACAAAGCCCCGCCAACGCGGGGCTTGAGACAGTGCCGCTCGCAACCGGTCTGAAACCCGGTCGAGGCCGGCCTTACAGCGAGTTGTAGCCGTTCGACTCGATCGAACGGATGCGCTGTTCGAGCTGCACGATATCCGACGACGACGCGAGATACGCTTCGCGGCGGCGACGTTCGGCGGTTTCAAACCAGGTGCCCAGCTTTTCGAGAAAGTACGCAAACATGATGGTGTGCTCCAAGGATTCGGTTCGGCGATCCCCGGTGATTTGCATCAGGGATAACCCTAACTAGGGATAACCCGCATTATAACCGTTGCACCAAACTTTGCTAGTGAATTGCCCGAATGCTGTGCATTCCATTTTGGAATGACGACGACCACCGAATCTGCAACATCATGTTTTATCGACAAGTTTTATCGACGATTTCCGGGCTATCGCCCGAAAGCAGCACCGATCGCACCAAATCAGTGCATGAGATCGACTGGGCTGCGTCAATTTGCCCGGCACCGTTGCAGCGGCGCTTAGTGCTTGTGACCGGGCTCCTGGCAGTTCAGCGGGGCCGCGTCGGCGAGCCCTTCGATAATCGGGCAGTCCGGCCGGTCGTCGCCGTGGCAGTGCGAAGCCAGATGGGCGAGCGTGTCGCGCATCTGGGAGAGTTCGGCGATGCGCTGGTCCAGTTCGGCCACATGATCGAGCGCGATCGACTTGACCTCGGCGCTCGCCCGCGAGCGGTCTTGCCAGAGCGCCAGCAGGCGCCGGATGTCGTCGACGAGAAAGCCGAGCCGACGCGCCTGGCGGATGAAGCGCAGCGAATGCACTTCCTCCCTGCCATAGACGCGGTAGCCGGACGCCGTGCGCGCTTTGGGCGCCAGCAATCCGACACTTTCGTAGTAGCGAATCATTTTCGCCGTGACGCCCGATTCGCGTGCCGCTTCGCCGATGTTCACGCCAGTTCTCCCGCTGTCAGGTGCGTTGGTGAGCAATGATTCGATCGTACACCTTCCCATGATGGGAAGGTCCAGCGACACGAAGCCCCGCTGGCATAATCCGGCTGCGGCCTCATATGCAGCAAGTCACCCGTCTCACTCTCAGAAAAAGGAAGACACGATGATCGAGTTCAACGTCGAAGGCATGAGCTGCCAGCACTGCGTCGGCGCCGTCACGCGCGCGATTCACGAACATGACGCGCAGGCAAAGGTCGAGATCGATCTGGCCGCCGGCCGCGTCAAGGTCGAGTCGAACCAGAGTGCCGAAGTCCTGAAATCCGCAATCGACGAAGCTGGCTATACCGTAGTCGGCACAGCCGGCGCTTGACAGGCCCCGCCATGTTCAGGGTTGCCGTGATCGGCGCATCGGGCCTGCTCGGGCGCGCCGTCGTCCGCGAACTCGCAGCCGTTACCGACTGGCAGGTGGTGCCGACTGCGTTCCGCCACGGCGGCCCGCAAGAGGCCGTGCTCGATGTGCGCGACGCGCACGCCGTCAATGCGTTCGTCGAGCGCGAGGCGCCCGATGCGATCGTACTGGCCGCCGCCGAGCGCCGCCCCGATGTCTGCGAGCATGATCCGGCCGCGGCCCGCGCCCTCAACGTCGATGCGGTGCGCAGCATCGCCACGGCGGCGCGGAAGCGTGGCGCGTGGGTGCTCTCGATCTCGACCGATTACGTTTTCGACGGCACCGAGCCCCCGTACGACATCGACGACACGCCGAATCCGCTCAACGCCTACGGCCAGAGCAAGCTCGAAGGCGAGCGCGCGCTGCTCGAAACCAGCGACAACGCCCTCGTGCTGCGCCTGCCGTTGCTGTACGGGCCGATCGTCGGCTGGCACGAGTCGGCGGTGACGAGCCTCGTGCCCGCCATCGTCGCCTCGGCGCAGCCCGGTGCGCCCGCCGCGCCGATGGACGCATGGGCGACGCGCTACCCGACCTTCACGCCCGACGTGGCGTTCCTCATCCGCGAGCTGCTGCTGCGCTTCGCGGACGGCGCGCCCGTGTGCGGGGTCGCGCAATGGTCCGGCGACGAGCCGATGACGAAGTACGACATCGCCCAACGGCTCGCGCAGGCGCTTGGCGTTCAGGCGCGGCTCCTCGCGCAGCCCACGCCCACGGACTCGACGCCCCGCCCGCGCGACTGCCACCTCGACTCGAGCCGTCTCGAAGCGCTGGGCATGGGCCGCCGCACGCCGTTCGACGCAGCGATCCGCGCGGTGCTCGACGCTTTCACCATCAGCGGCGAGCGGCGCTAAGCGGCGCCGCACGGCGACGCACGCGGCCGTTGCCGCTCGCCCTCCGGCAAACATTCAGTGGAAATTCCGGCTTTCCGTCGCGAGCCGTCCGAGCAGCCGGCTGTGATCCTCCAGCCGGTGCGCCACGAGGTGCACCACCTCGCCTTCACGCTGCACCACGCCCGCCACCGCCAGCAGCGAAGACCCTAGCAGTTCCTTGCGCTGCGATTCGACGAGCGCCGCGTGCACGATCACGTTGACGCTGCCGGTCTCGTCCTCGAGCGAGACGAAGATCGTGCCGTTCGCCGTGCCCGGCCGCTGCCGCACCGTCACGATTCCGCACACGCGCGCGAGCATGCCGTGCCGGCAGTGCGCCAGTTGCTCCGCCGTGCGAAAGCGCTGCTTCGCGAGGCCGTGGCGCAGCAGCTCGAGCGGATGGCGATTGAGCGTGAGCCGCAGGCTCGCGTAATCGGCGACGATTTCGGCGCCCTCGGAAGCACGCGGCAACGCGAGCGGCGCCTCGGCAACGGGCGCGTCGCGCAGCAGCGCGGGCACCGCGTGCTGCGCCGTCACGGCCCACCACGCCTCGCGCCGGTGGCCCGCTATGCTCGCGAGCGCATTTGCCGCCGCCAGCGCCTCCAGCTCGCGCCGCGTGAGCGCGGCGCGGCGCGCGAGGTCGTCGACGTCGGTGAACGGCGCATGCTCGCGCGCTTGCATCACGCGCCGCGCGGCATCTTCGGAAAAGCCCTTGATGAGGCTGAAGCCGAGACGCACGGCCGGGCCGCCGTGACCGGAGAGCCCGTAGCGCCGCGGCGCGAGCGCAATGCGCATGCGCACGACGCGCTTGAGGCCATCCATGAACCTGTGCCGCCGGCCGCCGCGCTTGAGCATGCCCCTTCGCGTCAGCGCAGCGGCGTCGAGCAGCGCACGATAATGCCCCGCTTCGGCCCGGCGTGCACGAACCGTCTCGCCATCGAAACGCTGCCCCGGTGCGCCGCGGCTCTCCAGCACCGACTCCCAGTCGCTCAGCGCGATATCGGGCGCGCGCACCTGCACGCCGTGGCGCTTCGCATCCTGCACGAGCTGCGAAGGCGAATAGAAACCGAGCGGCTGACTGTTCAGCAGTCCTGCCAGAAATGCCGCGGGCTCGTAGCGCTTGAGCCACGAACTCGTGTAGACGAGCAGCGCAAAGCTCGCCGCATGGCTCTCTGGAAAACCGTAGTCGCCGAAACCCTCGATCTGCTTGCAGATGCGCTCGGCGAATTCCGGCGTGTAGCCTTTTCCGAGCATGCGCTTCGTGAGATCGGCCTGATACGGACGCAGATCGCCATCGCGCCGCCACGCCGCCATCGCGCGGCGCAGCTTGTCGGCTTCCTCGCCGGTGTAGTCGGCGGCGACCATCGCGAGATGCATTACCTGCTCCTGGAAGATCGGCACGCCGAGCGTGCGTTCGAGCACCGGACGCAGCTCCTCCTTCGCGTACTCCACCACCTCGTCCCCGCGCCGCCGCTTCAGATACGGATGCACCATGTCGCCCTGGATCGGCCCGGGCCGCACGATCGCCACCTGGATCACGAGGTCGTAGTAGGTACGCGGCTTCAGCCGCGGCAACATGCTCTGCTGCGCGCGCGACTCGATCTGGAACACGCCGACGGTGTCGGCCTTCGAACACATGCGATAGACCGCCGGGTCCTCGACCGGAATGTCCTGCACGCGCATCTCCGGCAGGCCGCGCCGCAGCGCTACGAATTCGAGCGAACGCCGGATCGCCGAGAGCATGCCGAGCGCGAGCACGTCCACTTTCAGAAGCCGCAGCGCGTCGATATCGTCCTTGTCCCACTCGATCACGTAGCGGTCCTTCATCGCCGCGTTTTCGATCGGCACGAGCCGCGAGAGCTTGTCGCGCGCGATCACGAAACCGCCGACGTGCTGCGAGAGGTGGCGCGGAAAACCGCGCAGCTCGCGCGTGAGCCGGATGAGCTGCTGCGTGACGTGCGAGTCCGGCGAGAAGCCCGCCTCCTCCAGATGGCGCGCGATCGAGTCGGGACCGTCCCACCACTGATGCGCGCCCGAGAGCTTTTCGACGAGCGCGTTATCGAGACCTAGCGCCTTCCCAACGTCGCGCAGCGCGCTGCGCGAACGATAGGTGATGAGCGTCGCGGCCAGCGCGGCGCGGCGCGTGCCGTACTTGCGGTAGATGTACTGGATGACTTCCTCGCGGCGCTGATGCTCGAAGTCGACATCGATGTCGGGCGGCTCGTTGCGCGCGCGGGACAGAAAGCGCGCCACGAGCATGTTCATGCGTACCGGGTCGATCTCCGTGATCTTCAGGCAGTAGCACACCACCGAGTTCGCCGCCGAGCCGCGCCCCTGGCACAGGATCTTTTGCTCGCGAGCGTAGCGGACGATGTCGTGCACGGTCAGGAAGTACTTCTCGTACTTCAGCTCGGCGATCAGCCGCAGTTCCTCTTCGATCTGCTTGAGGCGCTTTTCGGTCATGCCATCGGGCCAGCGCTCGGCCGCGCCCTGCATCACGAGCTTTTCGAGCCACGAAGCGGGCGTCTCGCCGGGCGGCACCAGTTCCTCGGGATATTCGTAGGCCAGCTCGCCGAGCGAGAACGTGCAGCGGCGCGCGACTTCGAGCGTCGCGTCGAGCGCCTCGCGCGGATAGATCGCGCCAAGCCGTACGCGCGAGCGCAAGTGACGCTCCGCATTCGCCTCCAGCGCGCGCCCGCACGAAGCGAGCGGCTTACCGATGCGGATCGCGCTCAGCGTGTCCTGCAAGGGCTTGCGCGAGCGCGCGTGCATCAGCACCCCGCCCGCCGCGACGAGCGGCAGGCCGCTTTCCTGCGAGACGTGACGCAGCACTTCGATCTGCGTGTCGTCGCCGCCCGTTTGCCACAGCTCGAGCGCGAGCCAGGCGCGCTCGGCCGCGAAGCCCGCGAGCCAGTGCGCGGCCCGCATGGTTTGCGCGAGCGTGGCCGCGCGCTGCGGCACCAGCAGCAGCACGCAGTCGCGCAAATGCTTCAGATGCTCGAAGCCCGGCCCGGGCTCGGTGAAATCGGCGGGATGCACGCGGTAGCTGCCCTTCGCCGCACGCGAGCGCGCGAGCGTGATCAGCTCGCAAAGATTGCCGTAGCCCTCGCGGTTCATGGCGAGCGCGACGAGCGTGCAGAACGGTGCGCCATGTTCGTCGACGAGACCCAGCTCGCTGCCGATCAGCAACTGCAACGACGGCTCGAACGGGCCCAGGGCCGCGGCCGCAGCATTGCCGCCGAGCGCGCGGGCCTCGCGCACGGCTTCGTCATGGGCTTTTTTGCGCGCCTCGTCGTACTCGTTGAGCGCGCTGTATGCGCGCACGACGCCCGCGAACGAGCATTCGTCGGTGATCGCGAGCGAGCGGTAGCCATGGCGGATCGCCTGCTCCACCAGCTCACCCGGGCGCGACGCGCCGCGCAGGAAAGTGAAGTTGGTGAGGCAGTGCAGTTCCGCGTAGTCAGGCAACTGCGCAGGCAACTGCGGAGGCAACTGTGCAGGTAACTGAGAAGGCGACGGCGCGCCCGTCCCGCTGGTCGACATGATTCCTGAAACCCAAAAAACGACGAATAAGTGCTAGCCGAAAAGCCCTTGCAGATACCACTGGCCGCCAATGCGCTCGCGATACAGCCAGAACATGCGGCCCTGGTCGTCGGCGGCGACGTAGTAGTCGCGCCCGACGCCCTCGCCGTCCCACCAGCCGGACTCGATGCGCTCGGTGCGCGTGAGCGTCTTCAACGGCCGTCGATAAACCGGCCTGTCGCCGCGCGTCGCGAGCTTGAGCGGCTTTTCGAGCAGCCATGCCGGGCGCGGCTGCGCCGGCAGCGGCACTTCGGGAAGGTCGAAGGCGCTCTGCACGGGCGCGCTTTCCTTTTCCATATCGGGTCCGTTGCGCCCCTTGCGCGGCTTGCGCGAGCGCTTCGCGCCGCTCTCGCGGTAAGGCCGCGCCGACATCGCCAGCTCCGGCCGGTGATCGTCCTCGACGAAAAGCTGCAGCACGTTCTGCTCGCCGAGCCGCGCGCCGATGCGCTCGAAAAGCTGGCCAAGCGACGCCTCGGCGGCCTCGGCCATCGGAAAGAGCGTGTCGGTGGGCGCCGCGTATTCGCTCACCTGCGAGGCGACGAGCGCGAGGCCGATCACGGGCGCCGCGAGTTCGGTCTGATTCAGGCGCTCGCGCAGCAGCCACAGCAGGTGCTCGGCGTCGCGCGAAGGCGCCGCCCAGGCGATCGTGAGACTGGAAGTGCGCGGCGCATGCCGCGAGGCCAGCTCGTGCGCGAGACGCAGTTCGAAAGCGCTCAGCGCGGCGTGCTGCGCGGCGAGCCAGCCGGCCAGCTGCATCACGAGGCGGCGCGCGGCAAAGAGCAGCGCCTCGGCGCTCTCCACGCGCGCGTGCAATTCGAGCGACGCGTGAAACGACGGCGGCGCGGCGAACCAGACGCGCGGATCGGGCGCCTCGCCGCGCGCCTGCGCAAGCCAGCCGAGCACGCCGTCGCCGAAGCGCCGCACGATGCCGTCGCGCGGCAGCCGCCGCAGATCGCCGAGCGTCGCGCAGCCGATCTGCGTGAGCGCGTGGTCGTGCTGCGCGGCGAACGGCGCGAGCGCGACCGGCAATGCATCGAGCACGCGTTCGAGCGTCGTTTCCTTGAGCACATGCCAGCGGCGCGACGAACGGGTGGCGCGCGCCTGTGCGAGCGTCCACCCGCCCCACGCCGTGGGCGCGCAGGCAATGCGTGCGATGTGTCCGCAGCCGGCCACCGTCGCCGCGACCCTGGCGAGCAGCGCGCGCACGCCGCCGAACAGACGCAGCCCCGAGCCGACTTCGAGCAACAGCGTGTGCGACTGCGCGAGCGCCACCTTGGGCGTATAGGCGAGCAACGCGAGCGCGAGCGCCTCGAAGGCGCGGGCCTCGCGCGCCGGATCGGGCTCGAGCAGCACGAGCCCCGGCGCGAGCGCCAGCGCATGCGAGCGCGTGTTGCCGGGCTGCACGCCGAGGCGCAGCGCGCCCTGATCGGGGATCAGGATGCGCGTGGGATCGGCAAGCGCGTAACAGCGCAGCGCAGCGCAGGCCTCGACGTCCTCAGACGGGGGTGACGGGTATGACGTTGACGGCACCGGCGGCGTCAGCGGCCTGACGGCCTCGAGCGGCAACAGCGGCAAGGTGACGGCGATCCACAGCATGATTGACCCCGGGCCACGGCATGACGACGGAAGCTGCGTCCGGCTGGGGCAGCACTGCGTCCTGCAGCGGCAATGTAATGACGAGTGGTTGGGCGGGCGGCGGCCCGCGGCGCTTGAAAATATCGACGGATAGCGCGGCGAGCTGCATCCATTGCCGCCGGTTCAGGTTCGCGTCGGCGGGCGCCGGCACCGGCGAGCAGGTCATGCGCAACGGCGCCGGCGACGACTGGTTGCGCGCGGCGAGCGGCCGCACGAGAAACGCGAGCGCCTGCGAATCCTGGGCGGCGACCTGCAGGCGGCGCACGGCATCGGCGCGCGCCTTCGTCTGCCAGAGCAGCACGGCGCCCATGCCTTCCTGCTTGAGCGCCTGCTCGGCCACCCAGGCGGCCTCCTCTTCGGCCGCGCGCACCCAGATCACGCGTTCGAGGGCGAGCCCCCAGGTCTTGAGCGCGCAGGCGTACGGACGCCACGGCGGCGCGACCAGCAGCACGTGCCTGCCAGCTTGCGCGGTGAGCGCGCGCAACGCCGGCGCGACGAGCCGCATCTCCCCCACGCCGCCCTGCTCGACGAGCAGTTCGGTCAAGCTGCCCGCGGGCCAGCCGGCGCCCGGGAGCTGAGCGTCGAGCGTGGCGTGGCCGCTCGGCACCGAACGCTCGCTCGCGTGGGCAAGCTGATCGCCTTGCCACACGCGGCTTTGCAGCCGGGGAGGCAAGTGTGCGGCGAGCTGCGCGGCGAGTTGCGCGGTGATGGGCTGCGCAGGGATCTGGACTGCTGCCATGATTCTGGGCCTGATCGATGGGAATACCTCACCCTGCCCGGCTGGAAATGGGGCATGGGTGGGAAGGAGGTCGGCTTGCCTCCACCTGTATATTTATACAGTATTTTGAGAGATTGGAGGAGACGGGAAAGCGGGGAAGGCAGCGGGTTGACAGCTTGCCGGCGCCGCAAACAGCGGAAAAAGAAAAAGGACTTACGGCATGACACCGTAAGTCCTTGATTCTGTGGTCGGAGCGATAGGATTCGAACCTACGACCCTCTGATCCCAAATCAGATGCGCTACCAGGCTGCGCTACGCTCCGACGAATCAGAGATTGTATCGGTAGTGGGCCAGCGCCGTCAAATCGCCGCACGCAAAAAAAGAACCTCATCCGCGCTTGCCGCCTCGCAGCGAGGCGCGCACCATGACAACCAACCCCTTACGCGCAACCTTGCAGCCAAAAGGAGACGCCATGCATCTCATCCTCTGGCGCCACGCCGAAGCCGAAGACAGTGCCGCCACCGACCTCGCCCGCCAGCTCACCACACGCGGGCGCAAGCAGGCGCAGAACGTGGCGCGCTGGCTGCGCGCGCGCCTGCCCGAGGACACGCTGATTCTCGCGAGCCCCGCCGCGCGCACCATCCAAACCGCCGAGGCGCTCACCGACCAGTATCGCGTGGCCCGTGAACTCGCGCCCGATGCGAGCGTCGAGGCGGTACTGAGCGCCGTCGGGTGGCCCGATGGGCTGGCCTCGACGGTCGTCGTGGTCGGCCATCAGCCTACCCTCGGCGAAGTCGCGGCGCGGCTGCTCTCTGGCGGCGCCGACTCGCGCAGCTGGGCCGTCAAGAAAGCCGGCGTACTCTGGCTGGCCAGCCGCGAACGCAACGGCGACGACCAGGCCGTCCTGCACGCCGCCATCACCCCTGATCTCGTATAAGTCCTCCAGCCTGCCCATTGGGCCGCCCCGTGCGCGGCCCAGACAGCGCTCCACCTGAACCCGCCGCATTCCCACCCCCGCCGCCGCAAGCCGCGTCGTCCGTCTGCCGTGCGCGACGTCATCGAATCGTCACTGCTTTTTCATGGAAACGTAACCGCGTATTACTACATTGCCGGGAAAGTTCTCTTACTTCCGAAGGACGCCCCATGCGAGATCTGCCGACGCCCACCCTGCCGTTCGCCTCGACGCTATTCGAGTCGAATCGGCGCCTGCCGCGCGCCGAAGAAACGGTCACCGCGCAGCATCGGCTGCAGGTGGCCTGGGCTCGCAGCGACGAGGAACTGCGCGAGGCCCAGCGTCTGCGCTACCGCGTGTTCGCCGAGGAAATGGGCGCACACCTGACCGGTCCGGCCGGCCTCGATGTCGACGCGTTCGACGCCTACTGCGACCACCTGCTCGTACGCGACCTCGACACGCTCAAGGTCGTCGGCACGTATCGCGTGCTGCCGCCGCATCAAGCGGCGCGCATCGGCCGTCTCTACGCCGAAAGCGAGTTCGACGTCTCGCGCCTCGCGCATCTGCGCCCGAAGATGGTCGAAGTGGGCCGCTCGTGCGTGCACCCCGACTACCGCAGCGGCTCGGTCATCATGTCCCTGTGGGGCGGCCTTGGCGGCTACATGACGCACAACGGCTACGAGACGATGCTCGGCTGCGCGAGCGTCGCGATGGCCGACGGCGGCCACTACGCGGCGAACCTGTACTGCGCGCTCGGCGCCAACGCGTTGACGGCGCCCGAATACCGCGCGTTCCCGCACACGCCGCTGCCCGTCGAGGAACTGCGCACCGGCACGCCTGCCGTGCCGCCGCCTCTCATCAAGGGCTACCTGCGCCTTGGCGCGAAGATCTGCGGCGCGCCCGCCTGGGACCCCGACTTCAACTGCGCCGACTTCCTCACGCTCTTCCGCCTCTCGGAGATCAACGAGCGTTACGCGCGCCACTTCCTCGGCGAAGCTGTGGGGCGTTAAAGCCGCATCCGCCGCACATCGGAAAAGGCGAGGCGCTCGTTGCGGCGCCGCCTGTTCCGGCGGATCAGAGTTTGCGGTGCAGTTCCGGGAGCGAAAGCGCTGTCTCGAACAGCCGCGTGAGACTGCGGCTCGCGTAGCTGGCGACGTCGGACGGAACGGTCCAGCGCCAGGCGTCCATTTCGGGAATCATCACGCCGTCCTCCCGGCGCGGAAAGAGCGACACGCAAACGCAGCGCGACAGGTCGAGTTCGTCGGGCGCCGCGCGCGCCGCAAAGAGATGCAGATCCTTGTCGCGCCGGTAAGCAAAGCGCCCGAGATCGACGAGCCGCGACGCTGCGAGCACGATGCCGGTTTCCTCGGCCATTTCCCGGCGCGCGCTTTGTGATTCTGTCTCGCCGGGTTCGCCCTGCCCTTTGGGAATGTCCCAGTGATTCGTGCCCGTTGCGTGCGCAAGCAGCACGCGGCCGTGAGGATCTAGCAGCACGATGCCGCACGAAACGACCTTGGCGTTCACCGCGCGCTCAGTGCTGCTTCTGGAACTTCCACGCGCCTTCCCCCACGCGGCAGAAATGTGGACGCAGCGTCATCGACTGCCCCTTCGCATTGATGACAACTTCCGTGTCGCGGCAAGTCTTGTCGCCTTCCTTTCGCGTGTTCGACGGCGTGATGGTCGAGTCGACGCGCACGCTGTTGCGCGAGCCTTCATTGGTCCAGGTCGTGCTCTCGCCATCTGCCTTGTGCTCGACGGCGTCGCGCACGGCATTCTGGAGCGAGCTGTAGTCCGCCTGGTTCATGAACGACATCGGCGTGTTGTTTAGAAAGCCGAGATTGGCGGCATGCGCGCTGCTCGTGCCGATCGTGACAAGGAGCGCCGCGCTCAGGGTACTCAGGGTGTGCAGGGCTCGGGGCAACGTGGCCATTGGATGTTCTCCTCGATGGGCAATCGGTATTCGGTATCGGCGAAAAGCATAACACGCACCCTTTTTTCACCTGCCATGCGAGGCCGTGTGCAAGCCGCTGGCCGCCCTCGATCGGTCCTTTTCAGATGTGCCCGATGGTGACGGCTCGGCCATCAAGCAATGCACCTCCGGCTGCCGGCAGTCGGTGAACGCAGTGAGGCAATTACGTCCTTGATTTCGGCATTGCTGAACACCGGTTCATCGCCCTACTGCGATCGAACGGTGGAAAGTGAAAAGCCCGGCGAGAAAGGCCGGGCTTTATGTTCATTTGATCTGGCGCGACAGGAGGGGCTCGAACCCCCGACCCTCGGCTTAGAAGGCCGATGCTCTATCCAGCTGAGCTACTGTCGCGTGGTCGCGTGCGAGGCCCCGAACGGCCCCACGAAGACGGGGCTGGATTATACCGCGATAGTCTCACGCGGTCGCGCGGGTGGTCGCGTTTCCGAGGGTCACGGGTGCCGCAATCAAACCGGCTGCTGATGTAACGCGAACCAGCCAAGGAAGATCGCGCCCGCGATCAGGCAATAGACGCCGAACGATGCCAGGCGCCCACGCCCCTCGAAATAGCGCATCAGGAACTTCACGCTCAGCCAGGCCGCGATCCCGGTGAGCACGCCCCCGACGAGCGCCGTCACCAGTTGGTCTCGCGCATGAAAGAGCTTGGGCAGTTCGAGCACGCCAGCCGCGAAGATAATCGGCGTGCCGAGCAGGAATGAGAACTCCGCGGCCTTTTCGGCAGTAAGGCCCGCCGCATTGCCCGCAATCATCGTGAGGCCGCTGCGCGAAAAGCCGGGAATGAGCGCGCCGATCTGCGCAAGGCCGACGAAAAATGCCTGGCGAAACGTGAGCTTCTCCGGCGGACGATGGGCGCGCGCGCGCTGAAGACGATCGCCGAACCACAGCAGCACGCCGTTGACCATCAGTGCCGCCGCGACGATGCGCAGATCGTGAAAGATCGCTTCGATGCGCTTTTCCAACACGAGGCCAACAATGCCCGTCGGAATGGTGCCAACGATGAGGGCCCACATCATGTGTCCTTCATCGTTCTTGCGCCCGGCCAGCGAGCCGAAGAAGCCGCCGATCAGCGCGACCCAACGCTCGCGGAAATACCAGAGCAGCGCGACGGCAGTCCCCAGGTGCAAAGCAACGAGGAACGGAAGGAGTTGCGGCGCATGCTTGTCGATGTGCATGCCGAAAACGGCCGGCACAAGCAGCGTATGACCGAGACTGCTCACGGGAAAGAGTTCCGTGACGCCTTGCAACACGCTAAGGAAGAGTAGAA
This sequence comes from Paraburkholderia sp. JHI2823, assembly GCF_038900695.1. Taxonomy (NCBI): domain Bacteria; kingdom Pseudomonadati; phylum Pseudomonadota; class Betaproteobacteria; order Burkholderiales; family Burkholderiaceae; genus Paraburkholderia; species Paraburkholderia sp. JHI2823. Next base: position 71,255 of record NZ_JAYMRY010000036.1, read on the forward strand.
ACCAGAGACTCACGCGCGGATCCTCGTAATATTGACGTAAGGTGCCGGACCATGCGGAGCCGGTGCGGCGGAGCGCACCGATTATGCCTGGGCCGAATTACAGCGCCAAGCCTGGTGACGTATTTGTCGGAGAAGTTACCGCGCCGCAACAAAATTGGCCGCGAATGCACGGGTTCTTGACACCACGTGTGAGGTGGAAATTGCGAAGAAGACTCAGGGGACCGATAGGCCGCGCTCAACGCGCCATCTTGTAGAAAAAATACGCGCTGCTGCCCACAAAGAGGCTGAACAGAGCCATGCTCATTGCTATTGCGAGGTCCATGCAGGTCTCCTGCGAAAATGGTCTGTGCGCCAACGCACGGTCATGCGGATTATCCCGACTCACATCGTTCGACAAAAGTCACGCTTTCCCGACGCGGGTTTTCACGCATGCGAAAGCGGCGCAAAATCCGCCTGCCCGGCGCAAGTGCGCCGATACCTTCTCCCACCACCCCAGGCTCGCCCATGAACGTCAACCCGCAGCAGGACATCATCTCCCTTTCGCGCGGCACCTCGACGCTGCGCTTCGCGCCGTCGGCCGGCGGACGATTGCTCTCGTGGGATATGGAAGGCCAGCCTGTCATCGTTTGGCCGGACAACGCAAATTGGGCAGAGCCGGCACGCGTGCGCGGCGGGAACCCGCTGCTGTTCCCGTTTCTTGGCCGCCATCGCGTAGACGGTCAAATCGGCCGTTGGCGCGACGCACAGGGTGTCATCCGCGATCTGCCGATGCACGGCTTCGCGCGCGACCTGCCCTTCACGGCGCAAGTCGACGACGATGGGCATGGTCTGCGAATGACACTCGTCGACTCCGACGCCACACGCACGGGTTACCCGTTCGCCTTTCGCTTTGAAGCGCTCTATCGTCTGGCGGACGCTCAGACGCTCGACGTAAGCCTGAGCGTGACCAACACCGGCTCACAGCCTTTTCCCTGGTACGCGGGGCATCATTTCTATTTCGCGTTGCCGCACGCCCAGCGCGCGCAAACGACGCTCGATCTGCCCTCCGCACAGCGCCGCCATCAGCTCGCGGACGGCTCGATCAGCGCGCCCGAGCCAGGTGAGAAGCAGTACCGGCTCGACGATCCTCGCATCATCGACCGTTTCCATGTTCTGGAGCCCACGCCGCCCGCTTCGTCCGTACGCCTTGTTGCGCCGGGGCTAGGCAGACGGGTGACCATCGATCTGAACCGACCCGGCTCGCTTGCCTGGTACGCGGTGACGACATGGACGGAAGCCGAAAACTCCGACTTCTACTGCATCGAACCCTGGCTCGGGCTACCCGATGCGATTCATAATGGACTCGGGCTGCGCTGGCTGGACCCGGGCCATACGGAGACGGCAGTGCTGCGCATCGGTGTCGAAGCGCTCGACGGCTAATCTCACTTTTGTCACATGCGGTGCCGACGGGCGTAGCTGTGAGGCCGCTTTCGTCAGTCATTCGTCAGGCGAAAAGCCAGCTTTGCCGGCAAACCCGCTAAAATCGGTCGTTTTGCCAGGGCGACGAAGCTCAGTCAGTCGCGAGGCAACGTCATGCGAGGTTCAATGTTGGCACCAGGAATCAGACGGATTGCATGTGCGGCGCTCATTGCGTTGCTGAGCGCGTGTGGATCGGCCCCGGTCGGGCCTGGCTATTACCGCGTGGAACGCGGCGACACCGTTTACAAGATCGCCCGTAGCAATCGCCAGTCTGTGCAGAACATCGTGCGCTGGAACAATCTGTCGAACCCCGATGCCATCGAAGTCGGCCAGGTGCTGCGCGTGGAGCCGCCCGCCGGCACGACGACCGCACGCACCAGCGCCGCGCCGCGTGCAGGCGCGAGCGCTCCGCGGGAAACGGCGGACGCAGCCGACTCGTCGTCCGCGCCATCGGCCGCAGCCAGCCCGTCGATCTCGCTTGTCTGGCCGACCAGCGGGCAGGTCGTACGCAACTTCGACGGCCGCGACTCGAAGGGTATCGACATCGTCAACGCGGCCGGCACGCCGGTCGTCGCGGCAGCGCCGGGCACGGTGGTCTACGCCGGCAGCGGTCTACGTGGTTACGGGAACTTGCTGATCATCAAGCACAACGGAGACTACCTGACGGCCTATGCGCACAATCAGGCATTGTTCGTGAAGGAAGGTCAGAGCGTGACGCAAGGTCAGAAGATCGCCGAAATGGGAAGCACTGACAACGATCGCGTGATGCTGCATTTCGAGTTGCGCTATCAAGGGCGCTCGATCGATCCGACACGCGAACTGCCGGCACGCTGACCGAGACTGTTGCCACCCGATCGATAGGCAAAAAAAAGCCCGGCATGGCGCCGGGCTAACGGGGGTTTGGCGCATATCGGTAAAGGACCGGTTTACCATGCGCCGAATCGCAATCTATCAATCGGTTTCCTGCGGCGCAATCACTTAATTAGACCGAGAATGTGTTGCGGCGCACGGATTATGTGTCGCACCACTTTTCGGCGATGAATACGTACGTTCGATCTAGGGTCGTTGCGCATAAAAGCGTTCGCAGCAAGGGCACGCCGCGACTAGGCAAAAAACGACGGAAAGCCTTGCCGGTAGGTGTTCTCAGGCCGACGACGATTGGCTACCGAGATGTTTCGCAATGCCGGATCATCGCTTTAACCCGCTGCAATTTTCTCATTTTGTTGAGCCGCGCGCTTTAGTGGGGAAGCGCACGAAGCAGCGCATTTTATCGACTCGGATGTACAAAAATTGAAACCATTTCGCAGCACGCTTAAGATCAGATGTTTGACCGGTTTAATCTACCTTATTGTCTGAATTTCGGCGGCTCGAACCTGGCTATCGATCATTAATGTGATTAATGCCGCCGAAAACGCGCTCGTCAACCGCCCTGTCGGCAGGCGGGCTATCGTTTATAGTAACGGGCGCACCGCATCACCTCTTCACCATGACTATAGAAGACGCCAACCCCAGCTCGCTGTACGCCAAACTGTTCGGCGAAACCGCCAAGATAGACTGGCAGGATCTCGAACGTTTTTTCGCCCAAGGCAAGCTGCTCAGCGTGGCGAGCGACCTCGACCTCGTCAGTGTGGCCGAGGCCATCGCTAACGACGACAGCACCGTCGTCACGCAATGGCTGTCGTCGGGCCTCGTCGTACGCATGCAAGCAGAAACGGCGGCCGATTACGCTGCGCGCAAGCCTGAACTATGGGCCGTGGTCGTTTCGCCGTGGGTGTGCGTGCAGGAGCGCGTTTGAGCGACGCGCAGGCCCTGCCCGACCAGCGCGGCTGGCATCGGCGCGTGCTGACGCTCGCGTTTCCCATTGTTCTCGCCAATCTCACGCAGCCCATACTCGGCGCCGTCGATACCGCCGTGGCCGGTCACCTTGGCAGCGCAGCCGACCTGGGCGGCGTCGCGCTAGGCGGACTGTTCTTCAATTTCGTGTTCTGGGGCTTCGGCTTCCTGCGCATGGGAACGACTGGACTCGTCGCACAGGCCCATGGCGCGCGCGAGTTCGCTGCGCTGCGCGCGAACGTCGTGCGCGCACTGCTGCTGGCGTTCGCGATCGGCATTGTGATCCTGCTGATCCAGTCGCCCGTGATTCGATACACGCTCGCGGCTATTGGGGGCAGTGTCGAGGTGCAGCATAACGCCACGATCTACTGTCTGGCGCGTATTGGATCTGCGCCCTTCGCGCTGGCGAATTACGTCGTACTCGGTTATCTACTGGGCACGCAACGCGTGCGCATAGCGCTGGCTTCGCAGATTTTTATCAATCTCGTGAATGTCGCTGCAGTGCTTGGCTATGTATATGGCCTGGGTTGGGGCATCGCAGGCATCGGGGCGGCGACGGCGACTGCGGATGCGCTTGGCTTTGTGTTCGGCGCCTGTGTGCTCTGGAGGCTACGTCCTCGCGGGCTTGCCCCGCTAGCGCTGCGCACCGTACTCGAGCCCGCGGCGGTGAAGCGGCTCGTCGTACTCAATCGGGATATTTTTCTGCGTACGCTCTGCCTGCTGGGGTCGTTCGGGTGGTTCGCCCACCTGGGCGCGGCGCAAGGCGACGCCATTCTTGCCGCCAACGCTCTGCTTCTCAACTTCCAAACCTTCATGGCGTACGGCCTCGACGGGTTCGCTCATGCAGCCGAAGCGCTGGTCGGCGCGGCAATTGGTGCGGGCAACCGAACCGCGTTTCGCGAGGCGGTCAAGGTCAATCTGTTCTGGTCGGCGCTCGGGGCGTTCGGCTTTTCCGTCGTCTATTGGGTCTGTGGCCCATGGATTATCGGTCAGCTAACCGACCAACCGGCGGTACGTACCGCCGCTCTCACATTCTTGCCGTGGGCCGCGCTGTCGCCGCTGATTTCCGTCTGGGGATTTCTGCTGGACGGCGTGTTCATCGGGGCGACACGCACTCGAGAACTCATGCACGCAATGGTGGTATCGCTGGCAGTGTTTCTTGGCGCATCGTGGGCGCTGGTCGGGCCGCTCGGCAACCACGGGCTGTGGATCGCCCTCCTCGTGTTCATGGCGGCGCGCGGGCTGACGCTCTCACCGTTGGTGCCGCGCATCAGCGGTGCGATTGAACCTCGCCCCCTGCACGGTTGGGCTGAGTAGCTTGCGCCCGCTGGGCGCTCACTGAGCGGGCGGCGTGTTTTCGATCATCATCGGCGGACGGTCGTCGGTCGGTACCCCGTGGTAGTCGGGCGGATCCTGCGGCGGGGTGCCGTGGTGGTGCGTCGTCGAGTTGTCAGCACACGCCGAAAGCAAAGCGCCCATCATGAGGGCCAGATAAATACGGGACATCAGATCAAATCCTTTCTGAGTGGTGGTCCATTCTCCACTCCATAACTCGATACAGCGTGGCGCAGCGCGCAAACCGCTATTTTTTCCGCTGCGACACTGTTCTAAGATACGGACATGGCTGCAATCGACAGGAGGCTGCCATGGACGCCGAAACTATTGCGGGTCTGATCGGTCTTGCCGTAGGGCTGCTCGTGCTGCTTGGGCTATCGATTTTTGAATCGCGCGCCTACAGGAAGGAGCACGACGGCGAAGGCATGATGCATCACTGGCTGGCCGAGCACCATGTGCTCGACCGGGTTCGCCGCAGGCACTGAACGCTGCGGCGCAGGCGCGGTGCTGGCCTGACTCTCTCCCGCTGCCAGTTGAGCCTGGTTGCGCGGCGCTTTGTTGCCGCATCCGGGACATTAAGTCTTGCGCGCCTTCATTTTCCACATCGCATAAACGCCAAAACCCCGGCGCTCATTGAGAGACACCGGGGTTGGACGGTACGGCATGAGGAGCCTGACGATTACCTACTTTCACACGGGCAATCCGCACTATCATCGGCGTGGAGTCGTTTCACGGTCCTGTTCGGGATGGGAAGGGGTGGGACCGACTCGCTATGGTCATCAGG
>NZ_JAYMRY010000037.1:0-71210 GCF_038900695.1 Paraburkholderia sp. JHI2823
TTACGGGCAGCCGCCGGAACTCGCGCGTCTCGATGGCAATGGCAATCTGCCAGTGGGTGTGGACTTCAGGCAGATCTATGCGACCGTACTCGGACCATGGTGGGGGCTCGACGCACAGGCCGTATTGCAGCAGCGCTTCGAGGCGCTGCCGTTGCTGCGGGCGTAGTGACGGTTCGTGCGTGCCTTGCCGGACACATCCAGCCCGGCGGGGCCAGGCTCACGACGTGCGTCAACTGCGGCGTGCGGCGCGCCATGAGATCCAGAGCTTGCGGACAGGCGTGAGCACGATCTGCTGATGCAGCACCTGGTACCCCTCGCGCTCGACTTCGTCCAGCAACGCGAGTTCGAGTGCCGCGAGCGCTCGCAACGTGCGCTGGTCGCGGCGCGCGGAAGCGGGAATCGCGTCGAGCGCGGCATGCACCGAGTCTCTCGCGCGCGCGGTCTGGAATTGCATCAGCTCCGTGAACTCCGCGCTATATCGCCGGTTGATCAGATCGGAGGCCGTCACGTTGTAGCGTTGCAGTTCGTCGATCGGCACGTAGATGCGCCCATGGCGCGCGTCGTTGCCGATTTCCGGCACGAACTGCGCGAGCGTGAGCGCGTTGCCGAGCGGTGCGGCCCAGCGTGCGGCGTCGCGCCGGTCCGCTTCGGTGCGCGCGCTCAGCTGCGCGACGAGCGAGGCGAATGTGCCGCCTACGCCGTCCATGTAGCGGCGCAGGTTGGGCAGGTCGAGATAGCGCGCCTGTTCCAGATCCATCTCGAAGCCGGCGAGCAGTGCCTGCAGGTCGGGGTAGATCGTGCTCGTGTCGTCGAGATGCGCGGCGAGTGCCTGGGTGACCGGATGCGCAGGCTTGCCCGCGGCGAGCGCGGCCAGTTCCTTTTGCCACCAGGCAAGCTTGGTGCGGCCCACCGTGGGGTCGCTCGTTTCCTTCGCGGTTTCCTCGAGCTCACGGCGCAGCGCGAAGAGCGCGGTGAGAAGCGGCTGACGCGCGGCATGGGCCTGACGCAGCGCATAGTAGGTGCTCGAACCAGGGGGAGCCGCCTTTTGCAGGCAGTAGTCGTCGAAGTTCACGGCGTTCGCAGATGTGGGGCGATGCGGCACGCGTGACGGTCACAGCGCGCGCGAGATAGAGCCGCGATTCTAGCATCGGGGTGTGCTGAGATCGGCTCCGCCGGCCCGCCACAGTGAACGGCGGCTTGCCCGGCGCATCGTCGCGCATTGTTTTGGGGATGCAGACAAGCGCCAGCCAATCGGTTAGAATCTCGCGCTTGCGCTTTTTGCCTGACGTCTCACGAGGACTCGATCAGTCGGCAAGTTGCGAAGGGTTGTACGCGCGGTTGTATCGCCGAACTGGCGCATGAATTCGCGTGAGTGGCGAAATTGGTAGACGCACCAGGTTTAGGTCCTGACGCCCGCAAGGGTGTGCCGGTTCGAGTCCGGCCTCACGCACCACAAATAGAAAGGCCATGTACCCATCGGTACATGGCCTTTTTTGTTTGCGCGCCGCAGATGACGATGGCGGCTTGGCGGCGACGACCTGTTGCGTGGGCCATCTATTTGATTTATCGCCTCTGCTTGAGCCTGCTGCGTTACAGCTCCGCCTGCATGGCCTCGATCACCTTGTTGAGTGCACGCGCAAGCGTGTCGCGCTCCTTGTCGTCAAGGCTCGCAAACAAGTCGATATTCCACTTGCGCGCAATGGGCATGACCTTGCGATACAGCGCGCGTCCATCGGGTGTGAGCGAAACGAGTACGAGGCGGCCGTCTTCCTCGCTTGTATCGCGCTGCATGAGGCCGCGGCGCATCAGCGCCTCGGCTGCGCGGCTCGCCTGGCTCTTGTCCAGATTGGCGTGGCGCGCAAGTTCCATCACGGAAAACGGGCCGAACGCACCCACAGCTGCAATGAGCCGAGCTTCCGGAAGTGTGATGCCGAGCTTCGCCTGGTAGCGTTCGCTGGCGCCCCGTTCGGAGAGCTTGTTCAGGACATGCAGCCGATAGGTGAGGAATTGTTCGAGTCCGGCTTTGCTTGCCTTCATGGGAGTCCTGGTCTGGTCGCTTGGGAAGGGCGCGATCGTGTCGCGATTCTGTGATTGTTGCCCCATCCGGCGCCCGGGTCAACGCATCCGAATCCCTTGTTAAGCACCCGGAATAGCGCACGAATCTATTAATCGCTTACTGCGGAATGCGCGGTGCGAGCAGGTTCGTGTATCGGGCCGCGAGGCTTGCGTCGGGAAAGCCGGGGCGGGTGGCCCCGGCAACGCCGTTCAGATGGATGTACGCGCAGCGTATTTGAGGCGCGCGAGCTGCTCCGCCTCGTTGGCAAGGAGGCGCGCCGCGTCGCGGATCGCGGTTTCCAGCGTCACGGGGCCGGGCGCGGGCGAGAAGCACCCGCTGAAGTGCTCGGCGAGGCGCGGCAGGGCAGCCGCGTCCACGGCGCCCGAGAGCAGCGTCGCCGGCACTCCGGCGGCCGCGGCGTGGCGGCAGGCGATGAACGGGGCCTTGCCATGCAGCGTCTGGACGTCCGAGCGTCCCTCGCCGGTGATGAGCCAGTCGGCGTTGTCGAGGGCCTCGTCCAAACCGATGGTGCGCGCAACGACCTCGGCGCCCGGCTCGAAGCTCGCGCCGAGGATGCGCAGCGCGAAACCCAGGCCGCCGGCGGCGCCGGAGCCCGCTTCGTCGCGCACACGGCGACCGAGCGCCGCTTCGACCAGATCGGCGAACCGGCCGAGCGCCGCGTCGATCGGCGCCACCTGCTCGGGCGTCACGCCTTTTTGCGGGCCGAACACGGCTGTCGCGCCGTGTTCTCCCGTGAGCGGGTTGTCGACGTCGGACATGCCGACGAACTCGGCTTCTCCAAGCCGCGCGTCGAGACCCGATGCGTCCACGCGTGCAACCCGGGCGAGCGCCTCCGGGGTCGGCTCGAGCGGCTTGCCGTCCGCGTCGAAGAGCTGCAGTCCGAGGCCCGCTAGCAGGCCCGCGCCGCCATCGTTTGTGCTGCTGCCGCCGAGCGCCACGTAAAAGCGCCGCACGCCTTCATCGAGCAGTGCGCGAATCGCTTCGCCCATGCCGCGCGTGCTGCGCGCGGCTACCGGCACGCCCATGCCCACCGCGTCCGTAATGCCGACGATCTCGGCCGTCTCGACGATCGCGCTGCCGTCGTGCAGCAACCCTACCGCAGCGTCGCGCTTCGGACCCGCGGCGCCTTCCACGTGGATCACGCGGCGCTCGCCGCCCATCGACAGCATCGCGTCGAGGGTGCCTTCGCCGCCGTCGGCCATCGGGCGGATGCGGATGTCTGCGTCGGCGCGCACGCGCCGGATGCCCTCGGCGATCGCGGCGGCGACCCCGTCCGCGCTGAGCGAGCCTTTGAAAGAATCAGGAGCAATGACGATAACGGGAACGTCAGTCGACGAATTCGGCATGGTGTCTCTGCTGGAAGAATGGTGTTGGGAGTGGCTGCGGCCGGCGGGGCGTCCGGCGCGAGCGTAAGCTTAGCAGCCCGCCGCGTGCACGGGATAACGGCGTTGCCATAGCGCGGATTGGGGCGCGGATTGGGGGCGCGGATCGGCGCGCACTTCAGCGCGGCGCGAAGCCAAAACGAGCACCAGGGCACGCCCGAACGGCAATTACACTGGGTGCGCGAAATAGTTTGCTAAAATACTTGGCTCTTTTGACGGAACCGCACCGCGAGCCGCCCGTTTCGGCGCTGTAGAGCGGCGCCTCGCGCGCCAGCATGCAGCTCCAAAGCGCGTTGCCGCCCGGGGAAACCCCATCGGACTGCGGCACGCAAAGATCACAGATTACTGATTCGCTCGAACAATTTTAGGACGATTGAAGCCATGGCTAACGTTGTTGAAAACCTCGGCAAGCTCGAACGCCGCGTGACGATTTCCCTGCCGAAGGACGCCGTGCAGAAAGAAGTCGACACGCGCATCCGCAAACTCGCCAAGAACGTGCGCATGCCGGGTTTCCGCCCGGGCAAGGTGCCGCTCAAGATGGTCACGCAGCAGTATTCGGGCCAGGTGGAAGCCGAAGTCCTGAGCGACAAGGTCGGCAAGGAATTCTTCGACATCAGCCGCGCCGAGAACCTGCGCGTGGCCGGCCAGCCGAACTTCGCGCCGAAGGCCGAAGCCGCCGAAGGCGACTACGCGTTCGACGCGACCTTCGAGGTCTATCCGGAAGTGAAGCTCGGCGACATCACGACGGCCGAAATCGAGCGCACGACGACCACCATCACCGAAGCCGAAATCGACCGCACGCTCGACATCCTGCGCAAGCAGCGCGTGCACTTCCACGCTCGCGGCGAAGCGGGCGAGCACGGTGACGGCGGTGCCGACACCGCGGCCAAGGAAGGCGATCGCGTGACGGTCGACTTCGTCGGCAAGATCGACGATGTCGCGTTCCAGGGCGGCACGGCCGAAGGTTTCGCGTTCGTGCTGGGCGAAGGCCGCATGCTGCCGGAATTCGAAAAGGCCGCCATTGGTCTGAAGAAGGGCGAGTCCCGCGAATTCGACCTCGCGTTCCCCGAGGACTATCACGGCAAGGACGTCGCCGGCAAAACCGCGAAGTTCACGATCACGATGCAGCAGATCGAGTGGCCGCACCTGCCGGAAATCGACGCGGAATTCGCGAAGTCGCTCGGCATCGCCGACGGCGACCTCGTGAAGATGCGCGCCGAAATCAAGGACAACCTCGAGCGTGAAGCGAAGCGCCGCACGCAGTCCATCGTCAAGAACCAGGTCATGGACGCGCTCCTGAAGATCGCCGAACTCGACGTGCCGAACGCGCTGGTCGAGCAGGACCAGCAGCGCCTCGTCGAGATGGCGCGTGCCGACCTCGCGCAGCGCGGCGTGCCGAACGCCAAGGACGCGCCGATCCCGGCCGAGATGTTCAAGGAGCAGGCCGAGCGCCGCGTGAAGCTGGGCCTCGTGCTCGCCGAACTCGTGAAGGCCAACGGCCTCGAAGCGAAGCCGGAGCAGATCCGTGCTGAAGTCGACGAATTCGCGAAAAGCTACGAAGACCCGAAGGAGGTCGTGCGCTGGTATTATTCCAACCAGCAGCGTCTGGCCGAAATGGAAGCTTACGTCGTCGAATCGAACGTCGTGGACTTCGTGCTCGGCAAGGCCAAGGTGACGGACAAGCAAGTTAGCTTCGAAGAACTGGCAAGCGCGACGGCGCAGGCTTAAATCTGCCCGCTACGGCGTGCCGGCTGTCGGAGCGACCGACGGCCAGCACGCCGTTTTTGCATCCGCAGGTTTTAGCCATGCTGCACGTGTGGTTGATTTGACCGGGGTCCGTCTCCATACGGGTTATCAGAAGAACTTTTCCAGACAAGGATGCACCGCATGACCATTCGCGCTCAATCGCTGGATACGTTGACTTCACATGCATCGCGGGACTTCGACCCGCAGGCGCTCGGCCTCGTGCCGATCGTTGTCGAAACGAGCGGCCGTGGCGAACGTTCGTACGACATCTATTCGCGGCTCCTGAAGGAGCGCGTGGTGTTCCTCGTGGGTGAAGTGAACGACCAGACGGCGAACCTCGTGGTCGCCCAGTTGCTGTTCCTCGAAAGCGAAAACCCGGACAAGGACATCAGCCTGTACATCAACAGCCCGGGCGGCTCGGTCTCGGCCGGCATGGCGATCTACGACACGATGCAATTCATCAAGCCCGATGTTTCGACCCTTTGCATGGGCCTTGCGGCCAGCATGGGCGCGTTCCTGCTGGCGTCGGGCGCAAAGGGCAAGCGTTTTGCGCTGCCTAACTCGCGCGTGATGATTCACCAGCCGCTCGGCGGCGCGCGCGGCCAGGCGTCGGACATCGAAATCCAGGCGCGCGAGATCCTGTACCTGAAGGAGCGCCTGAACCAGTTGCTGGCGCACCATACGGGTCAACCCGTCGAACGCATCGCGCGCGACACAGATCGCGACAATTTCATGTCGGGCGACGACGCCCAGGCATATGGTCTCGTCGACCAGGTTCTGCACAAGCGTCCGTGATCCGGCGCCCGGCGCATCCCGCGTCCGACCCCATCAGGCTGACGCGGGAAGATAAAGGGACTCAAGCGACTCAAGCAGCGTAGAGGACTAGTTCGGCCCCCGCACAAAAGGGGATAGCCGACGCCGCGCAGACCTTGTGGAATAATCGGCAAACGCGCTTCGCGGCCCGCGGCCCCCAACGCCGTCTCAGCAAGCGGTTCACGCGCCCCCCGGCCCCGCCGGGGGAAACGGCGTATCATGTAACAGAGTGTCCGGAGGCTCATCTATCCATGGCGGACAAGAAAGGTTCTAACAGCGAGAAGCTGTTGTATTGCTCGTTTTGCGGCAAGAGCCAGCATGAGGTGAAAAAGCTCATCGCTGGTCCGTCGGTATTCATCTGCGATGAATGCATCGACCTGTGCAACGAGATCATTCGCGACGAAGCTGCCGGTGCGGGCGTCGACGCGGCGCTGTCGCGCTCGGACCTGCCGAGCCCGCAGGAGATCCGCGACATCCTCGACCAGTACGTGATCGGGCAGGAGCGCGCGAAGAAGATCCTCGCAGTGGCGGTGTACAACCACTACAAGCGTCTGAAGCATCTCGACAAGAAGGACGAAGTCGAACTCTCGAAGAGCAACATCCTGCTGATCGGGCCCACGGGCTCGGGCAAGACGCTGCTCGCGCAGACGCTCGCGCGCCTTCTGAACGTGCCGTTCGTGATCGCCGACGCCACCACGCTGACCGAAGCCGGCTACGTGGGCGAAGATGTCGAGAACATCATCCAGAAGCTGCTGCAGAACTGCAATTACGAGGTCGACAAGGCCCAGCGCGGGATCGTCTATATCGACGAGATCGACAAGATCAGCCGCAAGTCGGATAACCCGTCGATCACGCGCGACGTCTCGGGCGAAGGCGTGCAGCAGGCGCTGCTCAAGCTGATCGAAGGCACGATGGCCTCGGTCCCGCCCCAGGGCGGCCGCAAGCATCCGAACCAGGATTTCATCCAGGTCGACACGACCAATATCCTGTTCATCTGCGGCGGCGCGTTCGACGGCCTCGAGAAGGTCATCACCGACCGCACCGAGAAGACCGGCATCGGCTTCGGCGCGAGCGTGAAGAGCAAGCAGGAGCGCGACGCGGGCGAGGTGCTGCGCGAGACGGAGCCCGAAGACCTCATCAAGTTCGGCCTGATTCCCGAACTGATCGGCCGTCTGCCGGTGGTCGCCACGCTCGGCAAGCTCGACGAAGCCGCGCTCATGAAGATTCTGGTCGAGCCGAAGAATGCGCTCGTCAAGCAGTACCACAAGCTCTTCAACATGGAACGCGTGGAGCTGGAGATCCGCCCGGGCGCGTTGCAGGCCGTCGCCCGCAAGGCGATCCGCCGCAAGACCGGTGCGCGGGGCCTGCGCTCGATCCTGGAGCAGGCGTTGCTCGACGTGATGTACGAGCTGCCGGCCATGAAAGGCGTGAGCAAGGTCATCATCGACGACAACGTGATCGACGGCGACGGCAAGCCACTGTTGATTTACGAAGACGCTCCGAAGGTTGCTGGGTCGAACTGATGGTGATGATCGGCTAAAGAGTTCCGGAAAAGGGCCGTTCATACAGAGGGATGAACGGCTTTTTCGTTTGATCCCGAGGTCGATGGCGCACTATTTTGGAGTCACTGAACTTTTCCCACACGCGCGAGGCTTGCAATCGGTATCTCAGGCCTCAATTACCGAACAATTGATTCCACTCATGGGGAAATGAAATGTCAGGAACCCAACTCCTCCCGCCGGAACGCACCACGCTCCCGCTGCTGCCGCTGCGAGACGTAGTCGTCTTCCCGCATATGGTGATTCCCCTTTTCGTGGGCCGACCGAAATCGATCAAGGCTCTCGAAGCGGCAATGGAAGGCGGCAAGCACATCATGCTCGTCGCGCAGAAGACCGCCGCGAAGGACGAACCGACCGAAAAAGACATGTATGAAGTAGGGTGTGTCGCCAACATCCTGCAAATGCTGAAACTGCCCGACGGCACCGTGAAGGTGCTCGTGGAAGGCCTGCAGCGCGCGAAGACGCTCTCCATTGAAGAGCAGGAAACGCAGTTCTCGTGCGAAGTCATGCCGCTCGAGCCCGACCACGCCGACAGCGCCGAAACCGAAGCGCTGCGCCGCGCGATCGTCTCGCAGTTCGACCAGTACGTGAAGCTCAACAAGAAGATCCCGCCGGAGATCCTGACGTCGCTGTCGGGCATCGACGAGGCCGGTCGTCTTGCTGACACGATCGCCGCGCACCTGCCGCTCAAGCTCGATCAGAAACAGCACATCCTCGAGATGTTCCCTGTCGTCGAGCGTCTGGAGCATCTGCTCGCGCAGCTCGAAGCCGAAATCGACATTCTCCAGGTGGAGAAGCGCATTCGCGGCCGCGTGAAGCGCCAGATGGAGAAGAGCCAGCGCGAGTACTACCTGAACGAACAGGTCAAGGCCATCCAGAAGGAACTGGGCGAAGGCGAAGAGGGTGCCGATCTCGAAGAGCTCGAGAAACGCATCACGGCCGCGCGCATGCCGAAGGAAGCCAAGAAGAAGGCAGACGCCGAGCTCAAGAAGCTCAAGCTGATGTCGCCGATGTCGGCGGAAGCGACCGTCGTGCGCAACTACATCGACACGCTGATCGGCCTGCCGTGGCGCAAGAAGAGCAAGGTCAACAACGACCTCTCGAACGCCGAAACCGTGCTCGACGAAGACCACTATGGTCTCGAGAAGGTGAAGGAACGCATTCTCGAGTATCTCGCGGTGCAACAGCGCGTGGACAAGGTCAAGGCGCCGATCCTGTGCCTCGTCGGGCCTCCGGGCGTCGGCAAGACCTCGCTCGGCCAGTCGATTGCGCGCGCGACGAACCGCAAGTTCGTGCGCATGGCGCTGGGCGGCGTGCGTGACGAAGCCGAGATCCGCGGCCACCGTCGTACCTACATCGGATCGATGCCGGGCAAGATCCTGCAGAGCCTCGCGAAGGTCGGCGTGCGCAATCCGCTCTTCCTGCTCGACGAAGTCGACAAGATGGGCATGGATTTCCGCGGCGATCCGTCGTCGGCGCTGCTCGAAGTGCTCGACCCGGAACAGAACCACACGTTCGCCGACCACTACATCGAAGTCGATTTCGACCTCTCCGATGTGATGTTCGTCGCCACGTCGAACTCGCTGAACATTCCGCCGCCGCTGCTCGACCGGATGGAAGTCATCCGCCTCTCGGGCTACACGGAAGACGAGAAGGTCAGCATCGCCCAGCGTTATCTTCTTCCCAAGCAGAAGAAGAACAACGGCCTGAAGCCGGGCGAGATCGAGGTGACCGAAGGCGCGATCCGCGACATCATTCGCTACTACACGCGCGAAGCCGGTGTGCGTTCGCTCGAGCGCGAAGTGTCGAAGATCTGCCGCAAGGTCGTGAAGATGCTGCTGCTCAAGAAGGCCGACAAGGCCGTCACGGTCGACAGCGCCAACCTCGACACCTTCCTCGGCGTGCGCAAGTACGACTTTGGTCTGGCTGCGAAGGAAAACCAGATCGGTCAGGTCACGGGCCTCGCGTGGACGGAAGTCGGCGGCGATCTGCTGACGATCGAAGCGGCGGTGATGCCCGGCAAGGGCAACGTGATTCGCACGGGCTCGCTCGGCGACGTCATGAAGGAGTCGGTCGAAGCAGCACGCTCGGTGGTGCGTTCGCGTTCGCGTCGCCTTGGCATCAAGGACGAGGCGTTCGAGAAGCAGGACATCCACATCCACGTGCCGGAAGGCGCGACGCCGAAGGACGGTCCGTCCGCCGGCGGGGCGATGACGACGGCGCTGGTGTCCGTGCTCACGGGCATCCCGGTGCGTGCCGATGTCGCGATGACGGGCGAGATTACGCTGCGTGGCGAAGTGTTGCCGATCGGCGGGCTGAAGGAAAAGCTGCTCGCGGCGCATCGCGGCGGCATCAAGCTCGTGCTGATTCCGGAAGAGAACGTCAAGGATCTCACCGAGATCCCGGACAACGTGAAAAACGCGATCGAAATCGTGCCGGTCCGATGGATCGACAAGGTGCTGGAACTCGCGCTCGAACGTGTGCCGCAGCCGCTGCCGGAAGAAGAGGCGAAGGCCGAGGACGCGAAGGCGCCCGTGAGCGAAGCGAAGGACGCCGGCGCGACTGAAGTGGTCAAGCACTGAGCCGTCTATAAGCCGCGCGCAAGTGCGGCCCGTTGCCCCCAGGAAAGCCCGCGGCATGGTCCGCGGGCTTTCTTTGTTTGGGCGACGACGTTCGTGACATTGTCATGTCGAGCCGTGCTTTATCCGGCGCTTCCCACTTGTTGGAATGATCCCTCGAAGCGCGCGTCACATCAGGCTCAATCCCGCTTGACACCGCACTTTCGGCCCCGTTAAATGTCCTCGCCCCGCTCTGCGGGGGCTGTCCATCCAACAAGTTGATGTTCTTCTCAAGTTTGCCCAAACACATTCTCGGGGGCTGGAATGAATAAAACGGAACTGATCGACCACATCGCGCAACAAGCCGACATCTCGAAAGCGGCTGCGGGACGCGCACTCGACGCCGTCATCGGCGGCGTCAAAGGGACGCTCAAGAAGGGCGGGTCGGTGACGCTGGTCGGCTTCGGCACGTTTGCCGTCGGCAAGCGTACGGCGCGCACGGGCCGCAATCCGCGCACCGGCGACGCGATCAAGATCAAGGCAGCCAAGGTGCCCAAATTTAGGCCTGGCAAAGCGCTCAAGGATGCGCTAAACTAGCGGGCTCGCTACCTGATGAGGTAGCGCAGCAGAAGTCGCAGTGCAGGGAAAGCACAGAACAGCGCGCAGAAAAGCGCGCAGGCAAGCATGAAGCTGGGTGCTTAGCTCAGTTGGTAGAGCGGCGCCCTTACAAGGCGTAGGTCGGGAGTTCGAGCCTCTCAGCACCCACCACAGCTTCAGTCCCGGCACTTCGCGCAGCACCGCACGGAGCGGTAGTTCAGTTGGTTAGAATACCGGCCTGTCACGCCGGGGGTCGCGGGTTCGAGTCCCGTCCGCTCCGCCAAGGATATCTCGACAAGAAGGCGAACTCCGGTTCGCCTTTTTTGTTGGCCGCTGTTGTAATATCGGGCGTTCCATTTTTTGGCGCCCTCAACGTCTGGTCACGCATGCTCGACTTTTTCCGCAATCACAAACGCCTGATGATGTTCATGCTGCTCCTGGTCGTCCTGCCAGGTCTGGGCTTCGTCGGTATTCAAGGTTTCCGCGGCTTCTTCGACGAAAGCGCGAACGTCGCGAGCGTCAACGGACACAAGATCACGCGTGCAGAATACGACAACGCCGCGCGCCAGCAACTCGACCAGGCCCGCCAGATCATGGGCGCGCGGTTCGATGCCAGCATGTTCGACACCCCCGAACACCGCAAGGACATCCTCGACGGATTGATCCAGCAGCGCGTGCTCGTCGACGAAACGCAGCGCCTGCATCTCACCGCCTCGGACGACGCCGTGCGCCGCGCGCTGCTCTCCGACCCGGTGATCTCGTCGCTCAAGAAACCCGACGGCTCGATCAATCTCGACCAGTACAAGCAGCTGCTCGCCATGCAGGGCATGACGCCGGAGCAGTACGACGAGCGCGTGCGCTATAGCCTCGCCATGCAGCAACTGCCCGCGTCGATCATCCGCAGCGCGTTCACGCCCAAGGCGCTCGCGCGGCAGTTGACGGGGCTTTCGGAGCAGCAGCGCGAGGTGCAAGGCCTCGCGTTCCACGCAAGCGACTACGCGGCCAGGGTCCAGCCGACCGACGCGCAACTGCAGGCATACTACGACGCGAACAAGAACGCCTTCGCTACGCCGGCTACGGCGCAGATTCAGTATCTCGTGCTCTCGGCGGCGACGGTGGCCGCCAACGTGCAGCCGGGCGAAGCCGATCTCAAGAAGTACTACGAAGACAACATCGCGCACTATCGCACGCAGGAAGAAGTGCGCGCGAGCCACATCCTGATCACGGCGCCGAAGGACGCGAGCGCCGACGTGCGCAATGCGGCGAAGCAGAAGGCCGAGACGATTCTCGCCGAAGTGAAGGCGCATCCGGATCAGTTCGCGCAGATCGCGCAGAAGGAATCGCAGGATCCGGGCTCGGCCTCGAAGGGCGGCGACCTCGGCTACTTCGGCCCGGGCATGATCGCCGGCGGCCAGGCCTTCGACGACGCGGTCTTCAAGCTCAAGAAGGACGAGATCAGCGGTGTGGTTCAGTCGGACTTCGGCTATCACATCGTCAAGGTCACGGATCTGAAGCCGGCGACCACGAAGCCGTTCGACGAAGTGAAGGCGCAGATCGCCAACGAAGTGAAGGCGCAGCAGGCTGCGAAGCTGCTTGCCGACGCGAGCGACGGCTTCACGTCGACGGTCTACGAACAGGCCAAGACCCTCCAGCCGGCCGCCGACAAGTACAAGCTGACGATCCAGACGGCGACGGTCACGCCGAAACCGAATCCCGCGCTGCCGCCGGACAGCCCGCTGAACAACCAGAAGTTCCTCGACGCGGTGTTCGCGAGCGACTCGGTGAATCAGCACAACAACACCCAGGCGATCGACGTCGGCAACAACACGCTGATCTCCGCGCGCGTGACGAACTACCAGGCGGCCACCGTGCCCGCGTTCGCCGCGGTCAAGGATGCCGTGCGCCAGAAGGTGGTCGCGCAGCAGGCGGCAGAGATGGCGCGCAAAGACGGCGAGGCGAAGCTCGCGGATCTCCAGAAGTCGAAGTCGACCGCTGGCTTTTCGTCGGCGCTCAAGGTCTCGCGCAACGAAGCCCAGGGGCTGCCGCCCGGCGCACTTTCGGCGGTGTTCAAGGCTGATGCGCAGAAGCTGCCCGCCTATGTCGGCGTGGATCTCGGCAACGATGGCTATGCGATCTACCGCGTGAACAGCGTGATCAACGGCCAGGCTGCAGACGGCCCGCGTCTCGCCGCTGCGCAACAGCAGCTTGCGCAGGTGAGCGGCCAGTCGGAGGTTCAAGCCTACCTCGATGCGTTGCGCGAGCGCTCCAAGGTCAAGTTCTACGGCTCGCTCAATTCGTCGTCTGAGCCCTCAAGCGACGGCGGCCAGTAAGCACGAGGCTGCAATCCGGCGGCGCCTCGCGCCAGTACAAAAAGCCCCGCGAAAATCGCGGGGCTTTTGCGTTCCAAGGCGCGCAATCAGAGGCAGGCACTGATGTCGCCGGTGGCGTCGCCGCCCGCGCCGCCCCCGGAGCGGAAGCCGACCCACGTCTTCGCGCTGGCGCTCCACGCCGGGCGCACCGTTGCCGCTGCACCGTTAGGCGGCTGTTGACCAGGCACGTAGACGTCGACAGCCTGGCCGTTGGCGAGCACGGACTGCGAGACGACCTGCTGCTGTGATTTATCGGCCCACTTCTGCGCGATGCATTGTGCGACGGCCGCAGGGGGTTGCTGGCTGGTGCCGACGGACTGCGCTCCACTCGGCATTGGCTGATTGGCACAGGCGGCAAGGGCCGCCGTTGCGACAATAAGAGGTAAATATTTCACGCTTTATCCCTCCAGTCGGGTCGATCGGATTCAGACGGTGCGGCCGGGCGGCTCGCTCGTCCGATGAGACGTGGCCAGGCGCATGGCGCCGTTGAACGCGCCAACGCTGCTCGGGGCTCGAGCGGCTGGACACTCCAGCGGTCGCGCCGGAGGAAGGCGTCCGGGGCAGACGCCAGCAAATTCTGTTGCCCGCTTGCCGCTCAGTGCCGCGCGCCGCTGGCGAGCAGCGGCGCGAGCGTCGGCCACACGTTGTCGAGCAGCAAGGGCTGTGCCTGCCGGGTAGGGTGGATCTGATCGGACTGGAAGAGTTCGGGTTTGTCGGCGAAGCCGGCGAGCAGGAACGGGACGAGGGGCACGTTCAGTTCCTTCGCAAGTTTCTCATAGACGGCGTGGAAGTCGCGGGTGTAGTCGGGGCCATAGTTGGGCGGTACGTACATGCCCACCAGCACCGGCTTCGCGTGGCCCTCGCGGATCTGCGCGATGATGGCGCGCAGATTGCTCGCGGTCGTGGCGAGCGGCACGCCACGCAGCGCGTCGTTCGCGCCGAGCTCGACGATGACGATGGCCGGCTTCAGGCGCTGCATGACGAGGGGCAGGCGCGTGAGGCCGCCACTGGTCGTGTCTCCGCTGATGCTCGCATTCGCGACGCTATAATCGATCCGCTCGCTCGCGAGCCGCTGGCGCAGCAGGGCAACCCAGCCCGTGTCGCGCGGCAGGCCGTATTCGGCGGAAAGGCTGTCGCCGAGCACGACGATGGTCGGCTTCGCCATGGCGGCGGGGTTCGTCGCCGCGTTGGCCGCGGGGATGGGCGTCGCGGCGAGTGCCGTGCCGATCGTGCTCGACGCCGCGCCGAACAGGGCAGCAGTCAAGATGGCGATGGAGACGAACGCGCTGAAACGGGACGAGGCGCGGGAAAGGACGGTGCGCCGCGCGGCGCGCTTCTGGTTCACGGCTAACCTGTGCGTCATCATGTGCGAATGAATAGCGATCCAGTCATCGAAGTACGGGGTTTGTGCAAGCGCGTCACCGACGCCACGGGCGAACTGACGATCCTGGACGGCATCGACCTCACGGTGCACGCGGGCGGCAGCGTGGCGATCGTCGGTGCCTCCGGGTCCGGCAAGTCGACGCTGCTCGGCCTGCTGGCCGGCCTCGACAGCGCAAGCGCGGGCTCCGTGCGCCTGCTGGGCCACGAACTCACCGGCATGGCCGAGGACCAGCGCGCGGCGCTGCGCAACGGTTCAGTGGGCTTCGTGTTCCAGTCGTTCCAGCTGATGCCGCATCTCACCGCTTTGGAGAACGTCGCGCTGCCGCTCGAACTGCAGGGCGGGATGTCGACACGCGACGCCTTCGCCCGCGCGCGCGCATTGCTCGAGCGCGTGGGCCTTGCCGAGCGCACGAAACATTACCCGAAGCTGCTTTCGGGCGGTGAGCAGCAGCGCGTGGCGCTCGCCCGGGCGTTCGTGACGCGCCCGGCCGTGCTGTTCGCCGACGAGCCCACCGGCAGCCTCGACGCCGCCACGGGCCGCGCCGTCATCGACCTGATGTTCGAGCTCAATCGCGCCAACGGGGCGACGCTCGTGCTCGTCACACACGATATCGATCTGGCGCAGCGTTGCGACACCATCGTCACGATCGAGGCTGGCCACCGGGTCGCCAACGCGTCGCATGGCGTTAGCGCTCCACACAACACGAGCGACCCGAGCAACGTCGAAGCGGGGCGCTAGCGCCCGAACAACCGGCAGCCAGCCAGCGAGCGGCGTACGCAGCGCGTGCGCACGCCGCATCAGCGCGCTTTAACGCTTGAGCGCCGCGCGGGCGCGCGCGATCAGCGCGGCCGTCGACGAATCGTGCGCCTTCAGGTCGGCGCCCGGCGCGGTGAGGTCGGCCTCGACCACCTTGCCGAGGATCTTGCCGAGTTCCACGCCCCACTGGTCGAACGGATTGATGTCCCACACGGAAGCCTGCACGAGCACCTTGTGCTCGTAGAGCGCGATGATCGCGCCGAGCGAGCGGGCCGTGAGGGCGTCGACGAGCAGCGTGGTGGTCGGGCGGTTGCCGGGGAACATGATGTGCGGCACGAGTTCGGGCTTGTCCGGGCCCGCGATCTTGCGCGCCTCTTCCTCGGTGCGGCCGAGCATCAGCGCCTCGCTCTGCGCGAAGCAGTTCGCTAGCAGCTTCGGGTGATGATCGGCCAGCGGATGCTCCGGTGTGAGCACGGCGACGAAATCGATCGGCACGATCGTCGGCCCCTGGTGGAGCATCTGGAAGAACGCGTGCTGGCCGTTCGTGCCGGGCTCGCCCCAGGTGACCGCTGACGTTGCGTAGTCGACGAACCTGCCGTCGAGCCGCGCCGACTTGCCGTTGCTCTCCATCTCGAGCTGCTGGAGGTACGAGGGCAGGTAGTGCAGCGCTTCGGAGTACGGGGCCACGAGATAGCTCTGCGAGCCGAAGAAGTTGCGATACCAGATGCCGATCATGCCGAGCAGCACGGGCAGGTTCTTCTCGAGCGGCGCGTCCCGGAAGTGCTTGTCCATGTCGTGCGCGCCGGCGAGCAGTTCGTCGAACTGCTGCGGCCCGATGGCGATCATGATCGACAGGCCCACGGCCGACCACAGCGAATAGCGGCCGCCCACCCAGTCCCACATCTCGAACACGTTCTCCTTCGCGATGCCGAACTTCACGACCTCGGCGGGATTGGCCGAGACGCCCACGAAGTGTTTCGCGAGCTCGCTTTGCCGGCAGCCGTGCTTCACGAACCAGTCGCGCATCGACAGTGCGTTGGTCATGGTTTCGAGCGTCGTGAACGTCTTCGAAACGATGATCGCCAGCGTCTCTTCAGGGTCGATGTCTTCAATCGTGCGCCACAAGTCCGCGCCATCGACGTTCGAGACGAAGTGCGAGGTGATCTCGGGCAGTTCGAGATGCTTGAGCGCGTGCACGACCATTTTCGGCCCGAGGTCCGAGCCGCCGATGCCGATATTCACGACGTGGCGAATGCGTTTGCCCGTGTAGCCGGTCCACGCGCCGCTGCGCACGGCGTCGGCGAACTTCGCCATCTTCGCGCGCTCGGCCAGGATCTGCGCGTGGAACGGCGCGTCGGCTTCGGTGGCGCGCAGGGCGGTGTGCAGCGCCGCGCGGCCCTCGGTCGGGTTGACGACTTCGCCCTTGAACATGGCGTCGCGGCGCGCTTCGACGCCGGCTTCGCGAGCGAGCTGCACGAGCAGCTTGAGCGTGGCGTCGGTGATGCGATTTTTTGAGAAGTCGGCGGCGAGACCGGCGCCGGCGAACGTGAAGCGTTCGGCACGAGTGGGCGCGGGGTCGTTGGCGGGAGCGAACCAGTCGCGGAGCTTTTCGTCGCGGATCTGTTCGTAATGCGTCTGTAGCGCGGACCAGGCGGGGAGCGGATTCGTCATGTTCGTCCAGCAGAGGGATCACGAATGGAGGGCGGCAGATGCGGTTCGCCGGTTTGGCCGAACGCGCGCTTCGCGCGCCGCGGGGAAGCACGGGCAACCTCGGATGAGAGATGGCGTGCGGAGGATCAGTATAGCGGCCTCGCGCGACACTGCGCAGCGTCGTGGCGCCTGGCAAGAGGCGGCGCATGCGCGAGGCCGCTCGATCGTGGCTGGCAAGCAAACGGCGTGCCGCACGAACGGGCGTGCGGCACGCCGCGCCGCGCATCAGGCGTTGTAGTTCGGCGCGTAGAAGAGCCGGTTCATGAGCTTGCGTACCATCGGCGCGAGTTCACCCGCGGTGAGACCGGCGGGACCGTCGCCCTGCGCGCAGAGGGTGTCGGCGGCGAGGCCATGGAGGTAGACGCCCGCCAGCGCCGCCTCGTAGGGCGGCACGCGCTGGGCGAGGAGTGCGCCGATCATGCCGCCCAGCACGTCGCCGGTGCCGCCCGTCGCGAGTCCCGCGTTCCCGGTGGGATTGATGGCGACGCGGCGGTCGGGCGACGCGATCACGGTGCCGCTGCCCTTGAGCACGACGACGGCCGCGTAGCGCGTGGCAAGCGCGCGCGCCGCGGCGAGGCGGTCGCGCTGCACGGCCGCGGTGTCGCAGGCGAGCAGCCGCGCCGCTTCGAGCGGATGCGGTGTGAGCACACATGGCGCGCCGCGGGCGGCGGCCGATTGCGCGACGTGCGCCGCGAGCGCCTCGTCGCGTGCGACGAGGTTGAGCGCGTCGGCGTCCAGCAGCACGGGGGCCCGTAGGCGCAGGATCGCGTCCACGAGCTGGCGCGCCGAGGCGCTGCCGCCCATGCCGCAGCCTGCCGCCACGGCGTCCATCGCGCCGAGCCCGAGCCGCGCCGCCGCATGCAGCATGAGTTCGGGGTGAGGGGCGTCGTAGGGCGGGGCGTCGCTGCCGAGAAAGCCGACATGGACCTTGCCCGCACCGGTGAGGAGCGCCGCGCGCGCCGCGAGAATCGGCGCGCCGCACATGCCCGTGTCGCCGCCCACGACGGCGAGCGTGCCGAACGTGCCCTTGTGGGTCGCGAAGTCACGCGCCGGCAACCCGGCCGCGAACATCGATGGCGCGTTCAGGCGCACGGCGGCTGGCGTGCCTTCCGTGTCGATGCCGATCGGCGCGACGGCTACGGCGCCTGCGTAGTCGCGTCCCACGCCCGTGTAGAGGCCCGGCTTGGCGGCGATGAAGGTGATGGTATGGGTCGCGCGTACCGCCGGGCCGTCGCCAACGACGTTGCCGGTGTCGCTGTCGAGGCCGCTCGGTACGTCGAGCGCGAGCACATGGCCGTGGCTGCGTGCGCGCGCTGAAATCCGCTCGGCGAATTCGCCGAACATGCCGTCCAGACCTCGCGCCAGGCCGATCCCGAACATGCCGTCGACGAGCCAGCCGTAACCGTCGAACGACGCGGGGGCCGCGGATGCGATCGGCACGCCGGCCGCGCGCGCCTCGGCGAGGGCCCAGCGCGCGTCGTCGGCTTTGACCTCGACCGGCATGCAGACCTCCACCGCGACGCCTGCGCGATGCAGTTCCGTTGCCACGACGAGGGCGTCGCCGCCGTTGTTGCCGGGCCCGGCAGCGAACCAGACCGGCTTGTCGCTCGCGGACGAAGGGGCATGCGCGAGCTGTTCGAGCAGAAAGTGCGCGGCGGCGGCGCCTGCGCGCGCCATCAGCGTATGGGCGGGCAGCGCCGGCTGGGCGGCGACTTCGGCGTCGCGCAGCTGCTCGACGCTCAGGAGCGGGACCGCACGATCGTGCGGATGGACGAGCACCGGTTGCCCGGCGAGGGAGGAAAGCGAAGCGTGCGTCATGGCGATGCGGTCGTGGGAGGCGGACATCGCAACGATACCCGAGCAGACCCCCGGACGGCACGCTCGCGAGCGCGGCGCGCGGCCACGCCGTCGCAGGCGCGTTCTGGACGGCTTCAGGCGACGGTCATGGCGCGCCCCATGCGCGGCTCGATCAACTACGGCCTGGCGAGAGGGCTTTGATGGTATCCGCCGGCAAGTCCGGCGCGACGTTGGAAATCTGCTGGGCGATGAGGCGCGCCGACCCAAGCGAAAGCGCCCAGCCAGCCGGCCCGTGGCCCGCGTTGACGAAGAGGCGCGGATGGCCCGCGTTGCCGACCGCCGGCAGGCCGTCGGCGGAAAGCAGCTTCATGCCTTCCCACGCGAGCGCGGCGGAAATGCGCGCGGCGCCCGGCGCCCAGTCGCGCGACGCTTCGCCGAGGAGCGCCAGGGCGTCTTCGGTGAGCGTTTCGGGCAGCGCCTCCTCGACTTCCTGCGCGCGTAGCAGTACGGCGGCGCCCGAGATGCGCAGCCGGTGATTCATGCGCGTGATGGCGATGCGTTTGCCGGCATCGACGAGGGTCGTGTGCGGCACGCATTCCTCGTGCGCCACCGGCGAATTGAGCGTGTGCATGCGCAGCGGGTAGAACGGCAGCTTGAGGCCGAGCGGCTCGAGAAGGCGCGGCGTCTGCGCACCCGCGGCGACGACGATGGCGTCGCCCGAGATCACTTCGACGTCGCGCGAGCGGCCCGTCTCGTGCGCGGGCGGCGCGAGCTCCACGGCCGCGCGCCGGTCTTCCAGACGGATCGCGCTGACTTCCCGGCTCGTTTCGAACTGCACGCCGCCATGGGTGTCGAGCACCTGCTTGAGCTGCTTCACGAAGAGCGGGCAGTTCGCCACGCGGCCGGTCTCGAAGTGCACGCCGCCCGCGAACGGCGGATCGGCGGGGATCGAGTGGTCGAAGGCCACGCATTCGGCGGGCGAGAGTGCGTGGTGCGGGGTTTCGAAGCGGCGCAGCTGCTCGAGCGCCGGTTGCGTGAGCGACCATTCGTCGTTGCCGCGCACCAGGTAGAGCAGGCCATCGCGCTGCTCGTACTCGAGCTGGAAGCGCGCGTCGATGTCGGCGAGCGCCGCCTGCGCCGACTCGATGAGCGGACGCAGGAGCGCATAGCGATCGGCAAACGCCTCCGAACCGTGGAGCGTGGCGAGCCGCTTGACGAAGTTGTGGGCCTCGCCGCGCCATCCCGCCCTGCTGATGACGCCGCCGGAGGATTGACGCCCGTTGCGCAGGAAGGTGGGGCCGAACCACACGTCGAGCGGCGTGGGCAGCGCAATGCCGCTATGGCCGTAGGTCGCGCCTTGCGCAACCGTGGCGTGGCGTTCGATCACGCAGACGCGGTGTCCGGCCGCGCGCAGCTGCCAGGCGGTAGCGATGCCGGCGATTCCGCCGCCGATGACGATGACATCCATGACGATACGATCTGCAGGCAGGCGGCGCGCCGTCGGTCGAGGGCGCCGAGCCGTGGGTGGGGCGTGCAGCGCGCCCAAGCCATGCGAAGGCGCGCCGTTCAGACGAAACGCGCAATCATAGCAGCGAAAGCGGCCGCATCGCCATGCGTGCGGAAGGGTCGATGCGGCCTTGAAGCGGCCTTGAAGCGGGCTTGAAGCGGGCTTGAAGTGGGGCGCATAAGCCCCCCGCAAGGACCGGAGCACTCGCGGAGCGCTCGCGCGACGCGCGGGACATCGCGAAATCGCCGACGTGCCGCGAATGTGCTGGCTATCTTCGGGAAGCTTGCGTGCCACGGCCATCCCGTCGAGCAGGCCGCACGCGCACGCGTAGCCATCAGCAGACCGGCCTGCGGGGCGGTCAGGACAGGCCTTCCGGGTTATAATCGCGGTCTCCCTTCGTTTGACCGTCGCCGTCTTCGCGCGACGCATCGCGAGCTCGCGACGCGTTTCGCGCGAGGCGAAGCCGCGACGCAACTCTGACGCAACTTCGACGCAACGCCCCAGTCCATGGCCCACTTCTCGTGTTTCCCCGGTGCTTCGGCCCTTTCCGACTTCCGTCAGGCTCGCCTGCTCGAAACGCTTCAGCGTATCGACGCCAACATCGTCGGCGTGCACGGCCAGTATCTGCATTTCGTCAATTCGGCCACGCCGCTGTCCGCTGAAGACAGCGCGAAAATCGAAGCGCTGATGCACTACGGCGCGCCGTTCGCGGCGGCGCAGGAGCGCGGCAGCGCGCTCACGTTCCTCGTCGTGCCGCGCTTCGGCACGGTGTCGCCGTGGGCGAGCAAGGCCACGGACATCGCGCACCATTGCGGTCTCGAGCAGGTGCGCCGCATCGAGCGCGGCGTCGAATACACTGTCGTGCTCAAGTCGGGCCTGCTCGGCGGCAAGAAGACGCTTTCGGAAGAGGCAAGCGCCGCCGTGGCCGCGGCGCTGCACGACCGCATGACGGAGAGCGTGGCGCCATCGCGCGACGCGGCGCTGCATCTGTTCGACGTCCTGCCGGCGCGGCCGATGCAGACCGTAGACGTGCTGGGCAAAGGCCGTGCCGCCCTGGAAACGGCCAACGGCGAACTGGGCCTCGCGCTCGCCGACGACGAAATCGACTATCTCGTCGAAAACTTCAGCAAGCTCGGGCGCAACCCGACCGATGTCGAACTGATGATGTTCGCGCAGGCCAACAGCGAGCACTGCCGCCACAAGATCTTCAACGCGAGCTGGACGATCGACGGCCAGGACCAGGATATGTCGCTGTTCGCGATGATCCGCAACACCGAGAAGATGAGCCCGCAAGGCACCATCGTCGCGTACTCGGACAACTCGTCGATCATGGAAGGCGCGGTGGCGGAACGCTGGTTCCCGCGCAAGCAGGGTGCGGACGGAGAGCCGGGCGAGCGGTATGGCCGCCACACCGAACTCACGCACACGCTGATGAAGGTGGAGACGCACAATCACCCCACGGCGATCTCGCCGTTCGCGGGCGCGGCGACGGGTTCGGGCGGCGAGATCCGCGACGAAGGCGCGACGGGCCGCGGCGCGCGTCCGAAGGCGGGCCTCACGGGCTTCACGGTCTCGAACCTCGATCTGCCCGACGCGCGCGAAGCATGGGAAAACGCCCGCGACGCCGCCGCGCCGCTCGCGCTGCGCAATCCCGCGGATACCCAGGGTGTCTACGGCCGCCCGGACCGCATCGCCTCGCCGCTGCAGATCATGATCGACGGCCCGCTCGGCGGCGCTGCGTTCAACAACGAATTCGGCCGTCCGAACCTCGGCGGCTACTTCCGCACCTACGAGCAGAACGTGGCGGGCACCGTGCGCGGCTATCACAAGCCGATCATGATCGCGGGCGGCCTCGGCAACATCAGCGCGCAGCATACGCACAAGCACGACCTGCCCGCGGGCACCCTGCTGATCCAGATCGGCGGTCCGGGCATGCGCATCGGCATGGGCGGCGGCGCCGCCAGCTCGATGGCGACCGGCACCAATACCGCCGAGCTCGACTTCGACTCGGTGCAACGCGGCAACCCCGAGATCGAGCGCCGCGCGCAGGAAGTCATCAACTCGTGCTGGCAACTGGGCGAGGGCAACCCGATCCTGAGCATCCACGACGTCGGCGCGGGCGGCCTGTCGAACGCCTTCCCCGAACTCGTCGACGGCGCGGACAAGGGCGCGCGCTTCGAGCTGCGCAAGGTGCAGCTCGAAGAGTCGGGCCTCTCGCCGCGCGAGATCTGGTCGAACGAGTCGCAGGAGCGTTACGTTCTCGCGATTGCGCCCGCCGATCTGGCCGCGTTCAAGGCGATCTGCGAGCGTGAGCGCTGCCCGTTCGCCGTCGTGGGCGTCGCGACCGACGCGCGCGACCTCAAGCTCATCGACACCGACGAGCAGGCGCTCGCGGCCAACGGCGGCCACCAGCCCGTCGACATGCCGATGGACATCCTGCTCGGCAAGCCGCCGCGCATGCATCGCGATGTCGAGCACGCCAGCGTGCCGCTCGCGCCCGTGGAAGTCACGGGCATCTCGCTCGACGAGGTCGCGAAGAACGTGCTGCGCCATCCGACCGTGGGCAGCAAGTCGTTCCTCATCACCATCGGCGACCGGACGGTTGGCGGCACGACCGTGCGCGACCAGATGGTCGGTCCGTGGCAGGTGCCGGTGGCCGACTGCGCGATCACGGCGCTCGACTACGCCGGCTACAAGGGCGAAGCGATGACGATGGGCGAGCGCACGCCGCTCGCCGTGATCGATGCGCCCGCCTCGGGCCGCATGGCCGTGGGCGAGGCGATCACCAATATCGCCAGCGCGCCCATCCGGTCGCTCGACAAGCTCAAGCTCTCCGCGAACTGGATGGCCGCGTGCGGCGCGCCGGGCGAAGACGCCGCGCTCTACGACACCGTGAAGGCGATCGGCATGGAGCTGTGCCCGGCGCTCGGCATCGGCATTCCGGTGGGCAAGGATTCGCTCTCCATGCGCACGAAGTGGAACGAAGAAGGCGTGGCCAAGGAAGTGGTCGCGCCGGTTTCGCTCATCATCTCGGCGTTCGCGCCGGTCGAGGACGTGCGCCGCCATCTCACGCCGCAACTGCGTCGCGTCGACGAGGTGGGCGAGTCGGTCCTGATCGCGATCGATCTGGGACGCGGCAAGAACCGCATGGGCGGCAGCATCTTCGCGCAGGTCACGCAGCAGGTCGGCGACGCCGTGCCCGACGTGGACAGCGCCGAAGACCTCAAGCAGTTCTTCACGGCCATCCAGCAACTGAACGCGAACGAGCAGCTGCTCGCGTACCACGACCGCTCGGACGGCGGCCTGTGGGCGACGGTTTGCGAAATGGCGTTCGCGGGTCACACGGGCGTGTCGCTGAACGTGGACATGCTCACGCTCGACAGCGAGCACGAATCCGACTACGGCGACGCCAAGGACTGGGCGAAGCAAACGAGCGGCCGCCGCGACGACCGCACGCTGCGCGCGCTCTTCTCCGAAGAGCTCGGCGCCGTGATCCAGGTGCCGGCTCAGCAGCGCGACACCGTGATGGCGGTGCTGCGCACGCACGGTCTGTCGGTCTGCTCGCACGTGATCGGCACGCTCAACAACCGCGACTCGATCGAAATCTACCGCGACGCCAAGCGCATCTACGAAGCGCCGCGCGCCGAGCTGCAACGCGTGTGGAGCGAAGTGAGCTGGCGTATCGCGCGTCTGCGCGACAATCCCGCGTGCGCCGACGCCGAATACGACGCGCTCCTCGACGCTGCTGACCCGGGCATGCATCCGCACCTGAGCTTCGACCCGGCCGAAGACATCGCCGCGCCGTTCATCGGCAAGGGCGCGCGTCCGCGCGTGGCGATCCTGCGCGAGCAGGGCGTGAACTCGCACCTCGAGACTGCATACGCGTTCGACCGCGCCGGTTTCGACGCGCACGACGTCCACATGAGCGACCTGCTCGAAGGCCGCGCGACGCTCGCGGACTTCGCCGGCGCCGTGGCCTGTGGCGGCTTCTCGTACGGCGACGTGCTGGGCGCGGGCGAAGGCTGGGCCAAGACGATCCGCTTCAACGCGAAGCTTGCCGACATGTTCGCGGCATTCTTCGCGCGCCAGGACACGTTTGCGCTCGGTATCTGCAACGGCTGCCAGATGATGTCGAGCCTCGCCTCGATGATCCCGGGCGCCGAAGCGTGGCCGAAGTTCACGCGCAACAAGTCGGAGCAGTTCGAAGCGCGCTTCTCGCTCGTCGAGGTGCAAAGCTCGCCGTCGATCTTCTTCAGCGGCATGGAAGGCTCGCGCATTCCCGTGGCCGTCGCGCACGGCGAAGGGTTCGCCGACTTTTCGCAGCAGGGCGACATCTCGAAGGTGGCCGTGGCCATGCGCTACGTCGACCACCGCGGCCAGGCGACCGAAGGCTATCCGTTCAACCCGAACGGCTCGCCGCAGGGCATCACCTCGGTCACGACGCCCGACGGCCGCTTCACGGTGCTGATGCCGCACACCGAGCGCGTGCAGCGCACGGTGACGATGAGCTGGCACCCTGAGGCTTGGGGCGAGGCGAGCCCGTGGATGCGCGCGTTCCAGAACGCGCGCAAGTGGGTGGGCTAACACGCCTCGCGGACGTTCGACGCAGGGTCATCCTGCCTCCGCTGAAAGCCCCGGCCATGCCTGCACTGCAGGCGTTGGTCGGGGCTTTTTGCATTTGCGGTGTTTGGCAAGCTGGCCGAAGGAGCCATTGCGGCGATTATCGGTGTTAATCACCGCATGATCTGCGGTGATTAACTTGTGTATGCGGCGAATCCGGCTCATAATCACCGCATGACTAGCGGCGATTACACCTACATCTGGCAAGCCGGCGACTGGCCTCGCTGGCGCTTCGACCTGACCGAGCTAGCCGCGCCCATGGCCGAGGTCAGCCGCGCCCAGGGCTTGCTGGTGGGCAGGCTGGCAGATGTGGGCCTGGCGCTTCGCGATCAGGCGAGCCTCGCGGCGCTCACCGAGGACGTGCTCAAGACGAGCGAGATCGAGGGCGAGCAACTGAATGTCGCTTCCGTGCGTTCGTCCATCGCGCGTCGAATGGGCGTGGACATCGGGGCGCTCGCTCCGGTGGACCGCCATGTGGAAGGCGTGGTCGAAATGGTCCTGGATGCGACCACCAACAGCCGGTCGCCGGTCACGCGCGAGCGCTTGTTCGGCTGGCACGCGGCGCTATTCCCGACCGGCTATGCGGGCCTGTCGCGGATCAACGTCGCTGCATGGCGTGACGATGCCAGCGGGCCCATGCAGGTGGTTTCCGGGCCCATCGGCCGTCAGCGCGTGCACTTCGAGGCCCCACCCGCGGACCGGCTGGAGCCCGAGACACGCCGCTTCCTCGACTGGCTGAACGGGCCCGCGCAGGAGCCGCCGCTGATCAAGGCCGCCCTTGGCCATTTGTGGTTCGTCACGCTGCACCCGTTCGACGACGGCAATGGCCGCGTGGCAAGAGCCATCGGCGATTTGCTGCTCGCGCGCGCAGACGGCAGTCCGCAACGTTTTTACAGCGTCTCGGCCCAGATTCAGCGGGAACGCAAGGCGTATTACGACATTCTGGAGCGCACGCAGCGCGGATCGATGGATGTCACGCCGTGGTTGGCGTGGTTTTTCGAAGCGCTGCATCGCGCGGTGGATCAGGCGCAGATCACGCTCGACGGCGTGCTCACCAAGGCGCGCTTCTGGCGCGACTGGGCCACGACGCCGTTCAACGAGCGGCAGATCAAACTGCTCAACCGGCTGCTCGATGGTTTCGACGGCAAGCTCACGAGCGGCAAGTGGGCCGCCATCGCCAAATGTTCGTCCGATACGGCGTTGCGCGACATCAACGACCTGGTGGCGCGCGGCGTCTTGCGCAAGGCGGGGGGCGGCGGGCGCAGCACGGGCTACGAACTGGAAACGTTGCGGCAGTAACGACGCTTGTGCCGCAAACAAAAAACCCCGCGACTTCGCAGGTCGCGGGGCTTTAATCGCAGCGGGAGCCGCAGCGAAGTCTTACTGAATCTTCGCTTGCTTGCGCAGATTCTCTTCGAACGCCTGCAGCTTTTCCTGCTGGATCTGCTGGACGATCTGCGGGCGCACCTGCTCGAGCGGCGGCGGCGTGACCGGGCGGATATCGTCAACGCGGATGATGTGCCAGCCGAACTGCGTGTGAACCGGCGCGTCGGTGATCTGGCCTTTCTGCAGATGCGTGGCCGCAGCGGCGAATTCCGGCACGTAAGCCTTCGGATCCGACCAGTCGAGGTCGCCGCCGTTCTTCGCCGAACCCGGGTCCTTCGAGTACTGCTTCGCGAGGTCTTCGAAGCTCGCGCCGCCCTTGATCTTCGCGATCAGGTCTTTGGCCTGCTGCTCGTTGTCCACGAGGATGTGGTGCAGGTGGTATTCGCTGCCGCCCGCGTCCTTGGTGAGCTGGTCGTAACGCGCCTTGACTTCGGCGTCGGTCGGCTGGTTGGTCTTCACGAAGTTTTCGATCAGCGCGCGCAGCACGACGGTCTGCTGCGCCACGGCGATTTGCGCCTTCACGTCCGGCTTGTTCGGAATGCCTTCGCGAATCGCTTCCTGCATGAGGATCTCGCGGTTCACGAGTTCTTCACGCACGGCCATCTGCAGTTGCGGCGAATCCTGCTGGCCTTGATGCACGAGCTGCTCGATCAGCGCATCGGCGCGCGCTTTGGGAATCGGCGTGCCGTTCACGACGGCGATGTTCTGCGCAAAGGCGGGAGCCGCCGCGCATGCAGCCAGCAACACCCAGAGATGGGTTTTCTTCAAGGTCATCGGAAAGTCCTAACGGGGCGAACCAAAATGGCGAACAAAAAGGCGAACAAAAGGGAAGGCAGGCCGAAATCTGGCGCGGGCCTACCGGGGCAGCGCCGCGGCTTCTTCAGGCGTGAGCGCCGTGATCGCGAGAGCGTGAATGCCGCGCTGCATGGCCTCGGCCAGCGCATCATACACCATGCGATGCCTTGCCACGCGGGCTTTCCCCGCGAATGCGGACGCAACGATCGTCACATGGTAATGACCGCCGGCAGCGGCGCCGGCGTGTCCCGCGTGCTGCGCGCTGTCGTCGCGCACGTCGATTGAAACGGGAGCGAGCGCCGCGGTCAGGCGCGTTTCGATCAGCGCCATGCGCTCGGCAGGGCTCGCGTGCAGAAAGACGTCGCTCATTCTTCTTCCTTCATGTAACGCGAGAGCCACAGGCTCTGGCCGACGATGAACACCACGAGAATGCCGGTCGCGCCGAACAGCTTGAAGTCGACCCACGCATCGGTCGAGAAGTGGTAGGCCACGAACAGATTGAGGATGCCGAGCAGCGCGAAGAAGACCGACCACACGAAATTGAGTTGCGTCCAGATGCGCGCCGGCAGCGTGATCTGCTTGCCCATCATCGCTTCGATGAGGTTCTTGCCGAATGCGACCTGCGAGACGAGCAGCACGATCGAGAACGCCCAGTAGAGCACAGTCGGCTTCCACTTGATGAAAGTTTCGTCGTGCAGCATCAGCGTGGCGCCGCCGAACACGACGACGATGCCCAGCGAAAGCCACAGCATCGGGTCGACCTTGCGGTGACGGAACGCCACCCATGCGATCTGCACGAGCGTCGCGCCGATCGCCACGGCCGTCGCCGGGAAGATGCCCCACAGCTTGAAGGCGACGAAAAAGAGGATGATCGGGAACAGGTCAAACAGGAATTTCATTATCGGCCTGAGAATTTACACAATGAGCCCGCCGGAACAGGGGGCGGCGGAGGGCACGGCGCTTTCAAGGCCGCATGGCGCCCAGCGCGGGGCGCGAGGCTGCCTTGCCAACGCTCACTTGGGCTCGAATTGTAGCGCAGCCGAATTGATGCAATACCGAAGGCCGGTCGGGGCCGGACCATCCTCGAAAACATGACCCAGGTGCGCGCCGCAATTCTTGCAGCGCACCTCGATGCGCAACATGCCGTGCGAGCGGTCGGTCTTCTCCTCGATCACCTCGCCGTTGATCGGGCGGAAATAGCTCGGCCAGCCGCAGCCCGCGTCGAACTTCGTGGCGGATTCGAAGAGCGGCGTGCCGCAGCACACGCAGTCGTACACGCCGCGCTCGAAGTGGTCCCAGTACTTGCCCGTGAACGCGCGCTCGGTGGCCGCGTGACGCGTGACCTGGTACTGCGTGTCGTCGAGCTGTTCGCGCCATTGCTCGTCGGCCTTGTAGCCCGGGTAGGCGGTGGAGTTGTGGTCGTCCTGGCTCATGTTCGGTTCCTGTCGGATGGGAAACAAGATCACGTAGATGGGGGCGCGCTCACGAAGAGCAACTGACTTCGAGCGTACTCGCCCAGTCGGGCGGCAGCGCCGCATATGCCGTGTTTTCCGGCTGCTCGTCGAACGGCCGCTCAAGCACCTTCGCAAGACGCTCGACCTCGCTGAAGTCCTTTTGCGCGGCGCGCTCGATTGCCGTCTGCGCGAGATGGTTGCGCAGAACATATTTCGGATTCACGCGGTTCATCGCTGCGGCGCGCGCGGCGTCGTCGCGCGGCTCGTGCGCGAGGCGCGCGCGATAGTCGGCGGCCCAGGCGTCGAAGGCCGCGCGATCGAGAAACAGGTCGCGCACCGACGTGTCGCCGCTCGCGTCATGTTTCGAAACGCGCGCGAGATTGCGAAACGTGAGCGTGAAATCGGCGCGGTTTGCATGCATGACTTCGAACAGCTTGTTCGCGAGTACGTCGTCGCCTTCGCGCGCGTGTTCGAGGCCGAGCTTTGCTCGCATGCGCGCTTCGAGCGCTGGCGCAAAGTGTCCCTTGAAGCGTTCGAGCACGGCCTGCGCGTCGGCGACCACGCGCTCGCCGCGCTTTTTTTCGTCGGCGATGTCGTAGTGCGCGCCAAAGAGCGGCACCAGCGCCTGAGCGAGGCAGAAGAGATTCCAGTACGCGATCTGCGGCTGCATGCGGTACGCGTAACGGCCCTGCGAATCGGAATGATTGCAGATATGGTTGGCGTCGAAACCATCCATGAAACCGAACGGACCGTAGTCGATCGTGAGACCGAGGATCGACATGTTGTCGGTGTTCATCACGCCATGGCAGAAGCCCACGGCCTGCCATTCGACCATCAGCGCCGCGGTGCTGCGCACCGCTTCGTCAAGCAGTGCCAGGTATGGGTCGTCGGCTTCGCGCAGCTGCGGCCAGAAACGCGCGATCACGTGATCGGCCAGCTTGCGCAGGGCGTCGACGTCGTCGTGCGAATAGAAGTGTTCGAAATGGCCGAAGCGCACGAAGCTCGGCGACACGCGCGTGACGACGGCCGCCGTTTCCAGCTCTTCGCGGCGCACGGGCTGGTCGGAGCCGGTCACCGTGAGCGCGCGCGTGGTCGGAATGCCGAGATGATGCATCGCTTCCGAACACAGGAACTCGCGGATCGACGAGCGCAGCACGGCGCGGCCATCGCCCATGCGCGAGTAAGGCGTGCGGCCCGCGCCCTTGAGCTGCACCTCGTTGCGCCGGCCGTCATGCTCGACCTCGCCGAGCGTGAGCGCGCGGCCGTCGCCGAGCTGGCCCGCCCATACGCCGAACTGGTGCCCGGAGTAGACCGTCGCGTACGACATGGCCGAAGGCGAGCGCTCGCGCGTGAAGTTGCCGCTGAAGAACCCGGCGAACGCGGGATCGGCCGCAGCGGACGCATCGAGGCCGAGCTGTGCAGCCATGGCCTTCGAAAAGCCGACGACATAAGGGGCGGGCAGCGGTGCGCCGGGCAAGCGCGTGTAGAAGCGAGCACCGAGCGCGGCGAATGCTTCGTCGCGCGGCAGGGTCAATGCGCGTTCGAAGTCGGCGAGCGGACCGGCGGCGGGCGTGTGCGAGGCGGAGTTTCCGCCTTGAGTTTCGGTATTGCCTGGTGAAAACGACATATTGAGGGCCTGTTGAATAGTCGATATTGTAAGTCCGCACCCGCCGGCGTGCTGGCGCACCTCCGAAGCCCGCCGCCGCGCCCGCCGGACAAGGACAACGCCGATCAACGCGAGCAAAGGTTGCATGGGACCGGAGCAAGCGCTCTGCGTGGGGCCGGAGTAAGTGCTAAAGCACTAACTCCGGCCGACAGCTGAAGCGCCAACTCTGGTCGACAGGAGACCGCCAACGATGAGCGCACCGCTGCTGGGCCAGATGATGGACGTGCCGCTCCTGCTGTCGTCGTTGATTGCGCATGCGGCGCGCCATCATGCCAACACGCAGATCGTCTCGCGCCGCATCGAAGGCGATATCCATCGCTACACGTACCGTGAGTGCGAGGTGCGCTCGAAACAGCTGGCGCAGGCGCTCATGGCGCTCGGCGTGGCGCCGGGCGAGCGTATCGGCACGCTTGCCTGGAATGGCTACCGGCATCTCGAGGCTTATTTCGGCGTGACGGGCTTCGGCGCCGTGTGCCACACCATCAATCCGCGCCTTTTTCCCGAGCAGATCGCCTGGATCGTCAATCACGCCGACGACCGCTATGTGCTGTTCGACATCACGTTTGCAGCGCTTGTCGATACGATCGCGCCGCAGTGCCCGAACGTGCGCGGCTGGATCGCGATGTGCGACGAGGCGCATCGGCCGCAGATGCGCACGGAAGTGCTCTGCTATGAAACGCTGCTTGCCGCGCAGGACGGCAACTACGACTGGCCCGTCCTCGACGAGCGCAGCGCGTCCAATCTCTGCTATACGTCCGGCACCACGGGCAACCCGAAGGGCGTGCTCTATACGCATCGGTCTTCCGTACTCCATGCCTACGGCGCCTCGCTGCCCGATGCGATGGGCCTCTCCGCGCGCGACGCGCTCCTGCCCGTCGTGCCGATGTTCCATGTGAACGCGTGGGGTGCGCCCCACGCCGCGCCGCTCACGGGCGCGAAGCTCGTGCTGCCGGGCAAGGATCTGGACGGCAAGTCGCTCTTCGAACTCATGGAGGCCGAGGGCGTGACCGGCTCGGCTGGCGTGCCGACCGTCTGGCTCGGTTTGCTCGCCTATATGCGGGGCGCGGGCGTGCGCTTCTCCACGCTCAAGTGGACGGTGATCGGCGGCTCGGCCTGCCCGCCCGCGATGCTGCGTGCGTTCGAGGACGAATACGGCGTGCAGGTGATCCACGGCTGGGGCATGACGGAGATGTCGCCCCTCGGCACGCTCGCGAAGCTCAACTGGGCGCAGTCGCAGCGGCCGCGCGAAGCGCAATTGGCGCTGCTCGAAAAACAGGGGCGCGTGATTTGCGGCGTGGATATGAAGATCGTCGGCGAGGACGGGCGTGAATTGCCGTGGGACGGCGTGACGTTTGGCGATCTGCACGTACGCGGGCCCTGGGTCATCGACCGCTATTTCCGCCAGGAAAGCGGCTCGCCGCTCGTCGACGGCTGGTTCCCTACGGGCGATGTCGCCACGATCGACCCCGATGGCTTCATGCATATCACCGACCGCAGCAAGGACGTGATCAAGTCGGGCGGCGAGTGGATCAGCTCGATCGACCTCGAAAACATCGCCGTGGCGCATCCGGGCATCGCGGAAGCGGCGTGTATCGCGTGCGCGCATCCGCGCTGGACCGAGCGGCCGCTCATCGTAGCGGTGAAGAAGCCCGGCGCGACGGTGACGCGCGAGGAGTTGCTGGCGTTCTTCGATGGCAAGGTCGCTAAATGGTGGCTGCCAGACGACGCCGTTTTCGTCGACGAATTGCCGCACACGGCCACCGGCAAGCTGCTGAAGCTCAAGTTGCGCGAGCAGTTCCGTTCGTATGTGCTGCCGACCGCGCTTGCGGTCGAGGGCTGTCCGTTCGATCCGGCGCAGGAAGCGGGCGGCGCGGGTGCCAATGAGACCGCTGGCAGCAATCCGCCCCCCATGCGCAAGTAGATCACTCCGCGCAGCCGGGCAAGGTTCTCGGGCGCAGCGATCTGGCTGCGTTGTTTCTTCTGACTTTTACCCATCAACCCGCGGTGGCCGCTTCCTTGGTGTAAACCCCGAGCTCCGCAGTTAGGCAAAAAATTGAACGAACGTTCTTTTTTCGGTATCCTGCGTGCCTGACCGGGAATGTCGGACAATGAAACCGACGACGCACATCGCGGCCCGCACGCATGGAGGCAGCCAAATGGCAGTGGACTACACGACTCGCGACGGCGTCGCCGTCATCACGCTCAACAATCCGCCCGTCAACGGCCTCGGACATTCGACCCGCGCGGGCATTGTCGAGGGCCTGGCGCGCGCCGCAAGCGATCCGGCCGTTTCGGCCATCGTGATCACCGGCGCCGGCAAGGCGTTCTCGGGCGGCGCGGACATCACCGAATTCAACACGCCCAGGGCGATGCAGGAGCCGACGCTTCACACCGTCATCAAGGAAGTCGAAAAGAGCGCGAAGCCCGTCGTGGCCGCGATCCATAGCGTGGCGATGGGCGGCGGCCTCGAGCTCGCACTCGGCGCGCACTATCGCATCGCCGCGCCCGGCGCGCAGATCGCGCTGCCCGAAGTGAAACTCGGCATCCTGCCGGGCGCGGGCGGCACGCAGCGCCTGCCGCGCGCGATCGGCCTCGAAGCCGCGCTCAACATGATCGTCACGGGCGCACCGGTGATGAGCGAAAAGCTCGCGAATTCGGGGCTTTTCGACGCCATGGCGCAAGGCGATCTGGTCGAAGAGGCGATCGCATTCGCGCGCAAGGCGGCCGACAAGCCTGGCCCGCATCCGCTCGTGCGCAACCGCAAGATCGAGCATCCGAACGCCGAAGGTTTCCTGCGGTTCTCGCGCAACACGGTCGGCGCCCTGTCGAAAAACTATCCGGCGCCAGTGAAGTGCATCGACGCGATTGCGACGGGCGTGACGCAAGGCTTCGACAAGGGCCTCGCGTTCGAGCGCGAATGTTTCGTCGAACTCGTGCAGACGCCGGAAAGCCACGCGCTGCGCCATGCGTTCTTCGGCGAGCGCGCCGCGAGCAAGATTCCCGATGTGCCGTCCTCCACGCCTCTACGCGACATCCAGCAGGTGGCCGTGATCGGCGCGGGCACGATGGGCGGCGGCATCACGATGAACTTCCTCAACGCAGGCGTGCCCGTCACGCTGCTCGAAACGAAGCAGGAAGCGCTCGACCGCGGCATCGCCACGATCCGCAAAAACTACGAAGCCCAGGTCAAGAAGGGCAAGCTCACGGCTGAGAAGCTCGAAGCGCGCATGGCGCTGATTCGCCCGACGCTCTCCTACGACGACCTCAAGGAAGCGGACCTCATCATCGAGGCCGTGTTCGAAGAGCTCGGCGTGAAGGAGCAGGTCTTCAAGCGCCTCGACGAGGTCGCGAAGCCGGGCGCGATCCTCGCTTCGAACACCTCCACGCTCGACGTCGACAAGATCGCGGCGTTCACGAAGCGTCCCCAGGACGTGGTGGGTCTGCACTTCTTTAGTCCTGCCAACGTCATGAAGCTGCTCGAAGTCGTGCGCGGCAAGGAAACGGCGAAGGACGTGCTCGCCACCGTCATGCAGATCGCGAAGAAGATCCGCAAGACGGCCGTGGTCTCGGGCGTGTGCGACGGCTTCATCGGCAACCGCATGATCGAGCAGTACGTGCGCCAGGCGCTGTACCTGCTCGAAGAAGGCGCGCTGCCCGCGCAAGTGGACCGCGCGATCGAAAAGTTCGGTTTCGCCATGGGCCCGTTCCGCATGAGCGATCTGGCCGGCAACGATATCGGCTGGGCCATCCGCAAGCGCCGCTATCAGGAACATCCGGACATGAAGTACTCGAAGATCGCCGACCGTCTTTGCGAGACCGGCCGCTTCGGGCAGAAGACCGGTGCGGGCTGGTACGACTACAAGGCGGGCGAGCGCAACGCGCTGCCTTCGAAGCTCGTCGACGAGATGATCGTCGCGTACTCGAAGGAAGCCGGTGTCGAGCGCCGCAAGATCGGCGACGAGGAGATCGTCGAGCGCCTCGTGTTCGCGCTCGCCAACGAAGGCGCGAAGATTCTCGAAGAAGGCATTGCGTCGAAGGCATCTGACGTGGACATGGTCTACCTCACGGGCTACGGCTTCCCGCTGTGGCGCGGCGGCCCGATGCTGTACGCCGACACCGTGGGCCTCTACAACGTCGAACGCGCCATTCGCCGCTATGCGCAGCAGCCCAACGGCGAAGCGTGGGAGATCGCGCCTTCCATCGTCGAGCTGGCCGCCAACGGTGGCACGTTCGGTAGCAAGTTCAACTAAGCATCGCTTGCAGGCGCAAAAGCGGGCAAACAGGCGGACGAACATCATGAGAAGCGCAAACGACGTGCTCCTGCTGATCGACCTGCAATACGACTTCATGCCGGGCGGGGCGCTAGCCGTCGCGCACGGCGACGAAGTCGTGCCGGTGGCGAACCGGCTCGCGCAGGGCTTCGGCAACGTGGTGCTCACGCAGGACTGGCACCCGGAGCAGCACGTTTCGTTCGCCGCCAATCACCCGGGTTGCGCGCCGTTCGAGACGATGGCGCTGCCTTACGGCGAGCAGGTGTTGTGGCCCGTGCACTGTGTGCAGGGCACCGATGGCGCGGCGCTGCATCGCGACCTCGACGTGCCGCATGCACGCGCGGTGATCCGCAAAGGCCATCACGCCGACGTCGACAGCTACTCCGCGTTTCTCGAGGCCGACCGCAAGACCCCCACGGGCCTCGCAGGCTACCTGCGCGACGTGGGCGTGAAGCGCGTGTACTGCTGTGGCCTCGCGACCGACTATTGCGTGGCCTGGTCCGCGCTCGACGCGCGCGCCGCGGGCTTCGAAACCGTGCTGATCGAAGACGCCTCACGCGCGATCGATCTGAACGGTTCGCTCGCCGCCGCGTGGAAGCAGTTGCTCGCGGCGGGCGTGAAGCGCGCGCAGTCGGCCGAGGTGCTGATCGGCGCCGCGTGAACGACATCGCCCGCTATCGTCCGCCTGAAACTTTCAAACGAATCCATTCTTTGCATCAAAATCTCGTAGTGGGAGAAACGCATGACTGACGCCGTAATCGTATCGACCGCCCGTACGGGCCTCGCCAAATCGTGGAAGGGCGGGTTCAACATGACGCACGGCGCCACGCTCGGCGGGCACGTGACCCAGGCCGCCGTGGAGCGTGCGAAGATCGACCCCGCACGTGTCGAAGACGTGATCATGGGCTGCGCGAACCCCGAAGGCGCGACGGGCTGGAATATCGCGCGCCAGATCGCGCTGCGCGCGGGGCTGCCGGTTAGCGTGCCCGGCATGACCGTCAACCGCTTCTGTTCGTCCGGGCTCCAGACGATCGCGCTCGCCGCACAGCGCGTGATCGCGGGCGAAGGCGACGTGTTCGTGGCGGGCGGCGTGGAGTCCATCTCGTGCGTGCAGAACGAGATGAACACCCACATGATGGCCGATGGCTGGCTCAACCAGCACAAGCCCGAAATCTACTGGAGCATGCTGCAAACCGCGGAGACCGTCGCGAAGCGCTACGAAATCTCGAAGGAGCGCCAGGACGAGTACGGCGTGCAATCGCAGTTGCGCGCGGCCGCCGCGCAGGCGGCGGGCCTGTTCAATGACGAAATCGTGCCGATCACGGTGCTCGCCGGTGTTGCGGACAAGGCAACGGGCCAGCTCGTCACGAAGGAAGTGACGGTCGCCGCCGACGAAGGCATCCGCGCCGACACCACGCTCGAAGGCGTTTCGAAGATCCGCACCGCCATGCCGGGCGGCGTCATCACGGCGGGCAACGCGAGCCAGTTCTCGGATGGCGCGAGCGCCTGCGTCGTGATGAACGCGAAGGTCGCCGAACGCGAAGGCCTGCAGCCGCTCGGCATCTTCCGCGGCTTTGCCGTGGCGGGCTGCGAGCCGGACGAGATGGGCATCGGTCCGGTTTTCGCGGTGCCGAAACTGCTCAGGCAGGCGGGTCTGAAGGTCGAGGATATCGGCCTGTGGGAACTGAACGAAGCGTTCGCGGTGCAGGTGCTGTACTGCCGCGACAAGCTCGGCATTCCCGCCGACCGCCTCAACGTGAACGGCGGCGCGATCGCCGTCGGCCACCCGTATGGCGTCTCGGGTGCACGCCTGACGGGCCACGCGCTCATCGAGGGCAAGCGCCGCGGCGCGAAGTTCGTCGTAGTGACGATGTGCATCGGCGGCGGGCAGGGCGCTGCGGGCCTCTTCGAGGTCGTCTGACGCGAGGGCGCGGCAGTCGGCACGCCCGCTGCCGCGCTCACGATTTCATCGCTTTCCTCCGCTGTTACGCGTGCCGGGGCGCTCTCGCGCTCGAGCCGCTGCGGGTATCATGACGGCTGTCGGCGCGCGCCGAGCGCAGCGCCCGTTCCATGCAGACTGAAAGAGGTGAGTTCGTGATTCGTCATATCGTGATGTGGAAGCTCAAGGAGTCGGCCGAAGGCGCGACGCGCGCCGAGAACGTCGTGAAGTTCAAGGCCCTGCTCGAAGGCTGTCGCGATCTCGTGCCGGGCACGCTGCACCTCGAAGTCGGCGTCGCAGAGCCGGGTCTCGCTTCCACGTTCGACCTCGTCCTCATTTCCGACTTCGCCGATCAGGCCGCGCTCGACGGCTATCAGGACCACCCCGATCATCTCGTCGTGAAGCAGTTCGCGAAGCTCGTGGTCGAGTCGCGCCAGTGCGTGGATTACGTGGTCTGAACCCGATCATGACAGGTACCGCAGATCGACCCCAAGGCAGCGGCGCGCCGCACGGCAAGGAGCCTGAAAGTCCGCCAACGCCGCTCATGATCGTCGAGAGTCCCTTTGTCGAACATCTCGGCGCTCAACTCGTGAGTGCGCGCGACGGCGCGAGCGAAGTCGTGCTGCCGCTCGCCGAGCGGCATCTGAACACCTGGGACGTCGCGCACGGCGGCGTGACGATGACGCTCGCCGACATGGCACTCGCCATGGCCGCGCGCAGCCTCGCGGCCGACGGCGTGGGCGTCGTCACCGTCGAGATGAAGGTGAACTTCATGCAGCCGGGGCGCGGGGAATTGCGCGCCACCGGCCGCGTGCTGCACCGTTCCACCACGATGGCCTATTGCGAAGGCGAGATTCGCGACAGCGAGGGCCATTTCGTCGCCAAGGCGCTCGGCACTTTCAAGTACATGCGCCGGCTTGCGGTGGGCCGCGACGTGACGCGTCAGCGTCTGCGCAGCGACCCTGGCGCGCGGCCGGGACCGAGCGACGGTTAAACGCGCGGACCGGCGCGCGTTGGGGCTTTGCTCGCGCGTGCCCGTCCATTCTTTTCCCGTGCGGCCGGCACGCCTCGCCGCACCTGACAAAGCAACACGGACGCCATGACCCAGACCAATCGCCAGATCCTGCTCGCCTCGCGCCCGGAAGGCGCCGCGAGCGTCGACAACTTCCGCCTCGTCGAAACGCCCCTCGCGGCGCTCGTCGAGGGACAGGTGCGCGTGCGCAATCACTACCTCTCGCTCGACCCGTACATGCGCGGGCGCATGAACGACAGCAAATCGTATGCGGCGCCGCAGCCACTCGATTCGGTGATGATCGGCGGCACCGCGGGCGAAGTGGTCGAGTCGCGCAACGCGAAGTTCAAGCCCGGCGACAAGGTGGTGGGCATGTTGGGCTGGCAGGAGTACGGCACCTCGAACGGCGGCGATCTGCAACTCGTGGATACGACGCATGTGCCGCTGTCGGCGTATCTCGGGCCGGTGGGCATGCCGGGCGTCACCGCGTGGTACGGGCTCAATCGCATCATCGAGCCGAAGGCAGGGCAGACCGTCGTCGTGAGCGCGGCGAGCGGCGCGGTGGGCAGCGTGGTCGGCCAGCTCGCGAAGCGCGCGGGCTGCCGCACGGTGGGTATCGCGGGCGGTGCGGAAAAATGCCGCTATGTCACGGAAACGCTAGGTTTCGACGCATGCGTCGATTACAAGGCGGGCAATCTCTATCAGGATCTGAAGGCCGCGACGCCCGACGGCGTGGACGGCTACTTCGAGAACGTCGGCGGCGAAGTGCTCGATGCCACGCTCGCGCGCATGAACGCGTTCGGGCGCATCGCGCTGTGCGGCATGATCGCGGGCTACGACGCCCAGCCGATGCCGCTCAAGCATCCGCAGCTGCTGCTCACGCAGCGCCTGCTCGTGCAGGGCTTCATCGTGAGCGAGCACATGGATGTGTGGCCACAGGCGCTCAGGGAGCTCGGCACGCTCGTCGCGAACCGGCAGCTCGCGTATCGCGAGACCGTGGCCGAAGGGCTCGAAAACGCGCCCAGTGCATTCCTCGGCATGCTCAAGGGCCAGAATTTCGGCAAACAGCTCGTCAAGCTGATCTGAGGACTCACAGCCTTGCGCAAGCGCCCGGAAAGGGCGCTTCGCTTATCTATCGGAAGTTTTCACCGCAGTTTCAACGCAGGATTCGCAATGTCCGAACCGTTCCAGTTCGATGGCCGTGTGGCCGTCATCACGGGCGCGGCGAGCGGCTTTGGCCGCGCGTTCGCGCACCACGCCGCAGCGCTCGGCATGAAGCTCGTACTCGCCGACGTCGATCAGGCGCTGCTCGATGAAACCGTCGAAGCGCTGCGCGAAAGCGGCGCGCAAGCCGTGGGCGTGCGCACCGACGTGCGTGACGCCGCGCAAGTCGATGCGCTGGCGAACGCCGCGCTCGAAGCGTTCGGCAAAGTCCATCTGCTCTTCAACAACGCCGGTGTCGGCACGGGCGGCTTCGTGTGGGAGAGCAGCGCGAGAGACTGGGAGTGGGTATTCGGCGTGAACGTGATGGGCGTCGCCAACGGCGTGCGCAGCTTCACGCCGGTCATGCTCGCACAGGGCGAGCGCG
Organism: Paraburkholderia sp. JHI2823; assembly: GCF_038900695.1. NCBI lineage: Bacteria > Pseudomonadati > Pseudomonadota > Betaproteobacteria > Burkholderiales > Burkholderiaceae > Paraburkholderia > Paraburkholderia sp. JHI2823. Next base: position 38,987 of record NZ_JAYMRY010000037.1, read on the forward strand.
CGCATATCGTCAATACGGCTTCGGTGGCGGGTCTGCTTTCGCCGCCTGCAATGGGCGTGTACAACGCGTCGAAGCACGCCGTGGTCTCGCTCACCGAGACGCTCTACCATGACCTGAAGAACGTGAGCGACGCGGTGAGCTGTTCGCTGCTGTGCCCCGCCTTCGTGCCGACCGGCATTGCGAACGCCGGGCGCAGCCGCCCCGACGATTTGCGCAACGACGCGCCGCTCACGCGCTCGCAGCAAGCCGCCGATCTGCAGTTGCAGCGCGCGGTGCGCGCAGGCAAACTCACGCCCGACGACGTCGCGAAGGCGACGTTCGACGCCGTACGGGAAGGGCGCTTCTATATCCTCACGCATCCGCAGATTCTCGCTTCGGTGAAGCTGCGTCATGAGGACATCGAAACATTGCGCAACCCGACCGATCCGCTCTCGCTCAAACCCGAAGTCAAGCAAGCGCCGCAATAAAGGCGTACGGGGTCCGTGCCATGCCACTCACCGCGAAAATCGCCCTAGTGCTCGACATGGTGGCCCGCACGGGCCGCGCGCCTTACCACGAGCAAACGGCGCAGGAAGCGCGCGCCGAATACGAGAAGAGCGCCTCGGTGCTGGAAATTCCGGCCGCGCCGATGCATGCCGTGGAAGACCTGCGGGTGCCGATGCGTGACGGCGCAACGATTGGCGCGCGCCTTTATCTGCCCGTCGAGCCGCATTGGGCCGAGCCGCTGCCCGTGCTCGTCTACTATCACGGCGGTGGCTTCACGATCGGCAGCGTGGACACGCACGATGCGATCTGCCGCATGTTCGCACGCGACGCGCGCTGCGCCGTGTTTTCCGTGGACTACCGGCTGGCACCCGAACATCGCTTCCCGACCGCGGTCCACGACGCCTTCGACGCCTACGCGTGGCTTCACGCACACGCGGCCGGCTATGCGCTGGACGCGGCCCGCTTCGCCGTCGGCGGCGACAGCGCGGGCGGCACGCTCGCCACGGTCTGCGCGCTGCTGGCGCGCGACGCGGGCATGCCGCCAGTGCTGCAATTGCTGTTCTATCCGGCGGTGAGCGCGCATCAACGCACGCAATCGCACGAGCGGCTCGCGGATGGCTATCTGCTCACCGCGCCGACGATCCAGTGGTTCTTCGGCCACTACGTGCGCGATGTTTCGGACCGCGACGACTGGCGCTTCGCGCCGCTGGACGGCACGCGCGGTGCACCGGATTTTCGCGGCGTCGCGCCGGCGTGGATCGGCGTGGCCGAATTCGATCCCCTCGTCGATGAAGGCGAGGCCTACGCGCAAAAGCTGCGCGAAGCCGGCAACGAGGTGACGCTCGTACGCTACGACGGTGTGATCCACGAGTTCATCAAGATGGGGGCGTTCGTCGACGAGGCGCGGCGCGCGCAGCGAGAGGCCGCCGATGCGCTGCGCCTGGCGCTAGGCACGGGCGACTGAAGCGCGCCGAGGCAGGATCAGCCCGCTTCGACCGTATAAGTCGCGCGGCGCTCGAATGCGCCGGGCCGGACGATGCGGTGCGAGCCGTCGTCGTCGCTGCGTTCCAGCGCTTCTACGTCAAGCAATGCGCCGCGCAGACTCACGCGCAACGCCGTGGTGCCGCGCGTGCCGTAATCGGGCGTTTCGATAAATGCCGCAGAAAGCGCGCGTTCGCGTTCCAGCGAAATGCCCGTGGCGGGCAGGTCGCGGTCGGGCGCGACTTGCGGGTCGCGCATCATGTCCACGAGCCGCGCGAGCGGCACTTGCGCGTCGCCTGCCGAAGGCTGAATGAGTTGCGCGAGTTCCGCGCGCTTGCGTGCGAGCTTCGGCCATGGCGTGTCGAGCACGGCGTTCGAAATGCCGTGCGTGCCTTCGGGCAGCAGCGCGGGCGCACGGTCGGCGCGGTTGCAGTACCACGCGAGTTCCCGGCGCACCCAGTCGCCGACGATCAGATTGAAGCCGTTGTAGAGCGCGCCCGAGCGCGCAACCTCGTCGAGATAGCCGAGCGGCGTATCGGGCAGGCCTTGCGCGCCCGTAAGCCAGCGCGAGACGAGCGTGCCGCGCGTGGGCGCGTCGGGGCGCATGTCGTTGGGCGCGCGATAGTTCGTGAGCGCGGCGAAGCGGCCGCTGCGCGTCATGCCGAGCCAGGTGCCCCCGCCCACGAGATCGCGGCCCGCCAGCACCCCCGCGGGCGTGCTGCCAGGCGACGTCACGATGTCCGGGACGCTCCACCAGTGCAGCGGATCGGCGGTGCGGCGCAGGAATTCGTCACGGTTTGCCGCGAGTGTGAACAGCGCGCCGGCGCTCGCGCGCGGACGCCAGTCGAAAACGATCAGGCACATGGGGCTGGCGCTTGCAAGGTCGAGAGGGGAGCCGCTTCAAAGCGGCGTGAGGCGCAGGGCGCCTCACGCGCAAGGAATGCGGCAAGCAACGTCAAACTTCGGCCGGCAATGCGTAAGGCAGCGGCAGCACGCGCAGCACGGGGCCGTCCGCAGCGCCCAGATGGACGCTGCCCGTTTCGAGTGCGGCGAGCTTGATCTCCGCGAGCAGATCGACGCCGCCTTCGGGCGCGGCCGCGGCGTTCACGACCATGCCACACGGCTGGCCCGGATCGTCCGAATGGAATAGCTCGGTGCCTGCGTGAACGATGTCGGGGCTCGCGGCGACGTTGGCGAGCGCGGTGCGGCGCTTGATCGTGCCGCGATACTGGCTGCGCGCGACGATTTCCTGGCCCGGGTAGCAGCCCTTGCGGAAGTTCACGCCGCCCAGCACGTCGTAGTTGACCATCTGCGGCACGAACTGCTCGCTCACGGCTTGCGTGATACGCGGCTCGCCCGCGCGAATGTCGAGCCAGTCCCATACGGCCGGCGGTACGCGTTTCACCGCGTAGTCGAGCTTCGCGAGGCGCGCCTGCACGGCTTCCTTCGGGCCGACCCACAGATAACGGAGCACGCCGGCCGCATCGGGCATGCGGATCAGCGTGCCGGACGGATCGTCGACCTTCACGTGCACGCCGTCGGGCAGCGCGTCGAACACGCTCGCAAGCGCGCCGCGCACGTCGCCCGCGAGGCCCACCACGAGCAGCTTGTCGCTGTCGTCGGTGAGCCTGGCCTTGGCGCGCAGCACGAACATCGACAGGCGCTTTTGCACGGCGGCCTGCACGTCCTTCGAGATCAGCAGGCGGATCGTGTCGCCGGTCTTCCAGGTGAGGAACGAGGCGAGCAGACGGCCCTTGGGAGAGCAGTATCCGGCGAGGCGCGCGCCGGCCACCTCCAGATGCTGGACGTCGTTGGTGAGCTGGCTATGCAGGAAGCTCGCGGCGTCGTCGCCAGTGGCGTCGATCACGCCGAACTGCGGCAGGATCGCGTAGGCGCCGCCCTTGAGAACGGCGTCGAAGTCGGCCGCAGTCACCGGAGCAAGCGCGGGAGCGGAAAGCGTGGAAGCGGGATCGAGCGGTGAGTTCATGGATTCGGGGAACAGTCAATCCTGACTTTAGCGAAGGCAAGCAGTTATTATATGAGGTCCCCCTGAGTCGTGTTTCCATGTCCCTCCTGAAGAAATGCCTTGTTGCCGGCGCCGCGCTGGTCGTAATCGGCGCCGTTGCGGCGGGCGGCGTATGGCGCTGGGCCACCACGCCGATCGAACTGGCCGCCCCACAGCTCGACGTCACCATCAAGCCACACAGCACCGTGCGCAGTGTCACCGTGCAGTTGCAGCGCGGCGGCGTGCCGGTGCAGACGCAGCTTTTCGTGCTCATGACGCGCGTGCTCGGCCTGCAAAGCCAGCTCAAATCGGGCAACTACGAATTCAAGGCGGGCATCACGCCGTACCAGGTGCTGCAGAAGATGGCGCTTGGCGACGTGAACGAGTCGGTGGCCACCATCATCGAAGGCTGGACTTTCAAGCGCATGCGCGCCGAACTCGACGCCAATCCTGCGCTGCGCCACGAAACGGCCGGCATGAGCGACGCCGAACTGCTCGCCGCGATTGGGGCGCCGCCCGCGCCGAACGGCAGCGGCGAAGGGTTGTTCTTCCCCGACACCTATCTCTTCGACAAAGGTTCGAGCGACCTGGAGATTTACCGCCGCGCTTATCACCTGATGCAGACGCGCCTCGACGAAGCGTGGGCCGCGCGCGCACCGGGCTTGCCGCTGAAGTCGCCCTACGAGGCGCTGACGCTGGCTTCGCTCGTGGAGAAGGAGACCGGGCGCGCCAGCGACCGCGCGCTCGTGGCGGCGGTGTTCTCGAACCGCCTGAAGGTGGGCATGCCGCTGCAGACCGATCCGGCCGTGATCTACGGCCTTGGCGACGGCTACATCGGGCATTTGCGCAAGCGCGATCTGCAGTCGGACACTCTCTACAATACCTACCTGCGTCTCGGCTTGCCGCCGACGCCGATCGCACTGCCCGGCGCCGCGGCACTCCAGGCGGCGCTCAATCCGGCGTCGACGGCCGCGCTGTACTTCGTGGCGCGCGGCGATGGCAGCAGCGAGTTTTCTGACAATCTAGTCGACCACAACAAGGCCGTCGACAAATACATCCGGGGTAATTAAATGGCGCGGGGCCGATTCATTACGTTCGAGGGCATCGACGGCGCGGGCAAGACCACGCATCTCGCCTGGTTTCGCGACCAGCTTGCGCACAAGCTCGCACCTTCGGGCCGTGCGGTCGTCACGACGCGCGAGCCGGGTGGCACGCCGCTCGGCGAGTCGATCCGCGAGATCGTGCTGCATCAGTCGATGGACCTCGAAACCGAGGCGCTGCTGATGTTCGCCGCGCGCCGCGAGCATCTCGCCAAGGTGATCGAGCCCGCGCTCGCGCGTGGCGACTGGGTGCTCTCCGACCGTTTCACCGACGCCACGTTTGCCTATCAGGGCGGCGGACGCGGCCTGCCGCGCGACAAGCTCGAAACGTTGGAGCGCTGGGTGCAGGGCGGTTTCCAGCCTGATCTGACGGTGCTATTCGACCTGCCGCCCGACACCGCGAGCGAGCGGCGCGGAGCGGCGCGCGAACCCGACCGTTTCGAGAGCGAGTCCGATGCGTTCTTCAAGCGCACGCGCGCCGAGTACCTGCGCCGCGCGGAAGAAGCGCCATACCGGTTCGTCATCGTCGACTCTTCGCAGGACATCGACGTGATTCGCAAGAAACTCGAGCAAGTGATCGCAGGGCTTTGATCCAAAAGGATGTTCAACTTCCTCAAGAGCAGCGCACACTTCAGCCCGCTTCTCATGAAGATCGCCTAACCGATTGATTCCAAAGACGATGATCTATCCCTGGCAAACCGACGACTGGCAACGCTTGCAGCAACTGCGCAGCCACTGGCCGCATGCACTGCTGCTCCATGGCCAGGCGGGCATCGGCAAGCTCCACTTCGCGCAGCATCTGGCGAAGGGCTTGCTCTGCGAATCGCCGCAGGCCAACGGCGAGCCGTGCGGTTCGTGTGCGGCATGCCACTGGTTTGCCCAGGGCAACCATCCCGATTACCGCATCGTCGTCCCCGAGGCACTGGCCGGCGAGGTCGGCCAGGCCGCAGAGGAAGAGGCCAGGGCCGAAAAGGCGGAGGGCGAAGAGGGCAAGAAGAGTCGCGCGCCGAGCAAGGAAATCCGCATCGAGCAGGTGCGCGCGCTGCTCGACTTCGCGGGCGTGGGCTCGCACCGCGGCGGCCTGCGCGTGGTCGTGCTGTATCCGGCCGAGGCGCTCAACGTCGCCGCCGCCAACGCGCTGCTGAAGACGCTGGAGGAACCGCCCGCCGGCGTGGTGTTCCTCGTGGTGTCGGCGCGCATCGACCGCCTGCTGCCTACCATCATCAGCCGTTGCCGCCAGTGGCCCATGGGCACGCCGGCGCCCGAGGCCGCCACGGCCTGGCTCGCGCAGCAGGGCGTGGATGAAGCGCCGGCGCTGCTCGCCGAAGCCGGCGGCGCGCCGCTCGCGGCGCTCGCGCTCGCGCACGATGAAAACCGCACGCTGCGCGACTGGACGCTGGCCCAGCTCGCGGCGGGCCCCGCCTGCGATGCGTTTGCCTGCGGCGAGACACTGCAGAAGCTGCCGGTGCCGCTCGTGCTGGGCTGGCTGCAGCGCTGGGCCTACGACCTGCTCGCCGAACGCACTGCGGGCCGTCCGCGCTATTTCCCGCAGGCCGCCAGCGCGCTTGCGCGGTGCGCCGCGAAACTCGACGCGGCGGCGCTCGCTCGCTACATGAAAACCGTCACGCGCCAGCGCGCCGTGGAGAACCATCCGCTGAATGCGCGCCTCGTATTCGAGGAACTCTTTCTCGGCTATCGTGAATTGTTCGCCTGACCGGCCCGGCTGAACCGACCCCCCTTCGCAGGACCATCCATGTTTGTCGATTCACACTGCCATATCAACTTCGAGGGCCTCGGCGACCGCCTGCCGCAAGTGCTCGAGAACATGCGCGCGAACGCGGTCACGCATGCGCTCTGCGTGTCCGTCGACCTCGAAACGCTGCCTTCGGTGCTCGACATCGCGAGCCGCTACGAGAACGTCTATGCGTCGGTGGGGGTCCATCCCGATCACGAGCACATGAGGGAGCCCAGCGTGGCCGAACTGGTCGAGCTGGCGCAGCACCCGAAGGTCGTGGCGATCGGGGAAACGGGGCTCGATTACTATCGACTGGGCGAGCGCACGATCGCCGACATGGAATGGCAGCGCGAGCGTTTCCGCACGCATATTCGCGCGGCGCACGCCACGGGCAAGCCGCTCATCGTCCACGCGCGCGCGGCCTCGGACGATACCTTGCGCATCATGGAGGAAGAGCGGGCGGGCGTGCCCGGCGGCGTGATGCACTGCTTCACGGAGCCGTGGGCCATCGCCGAGCGTGCGCTGGCGCAAAACTTCTACATTTCGCTGTCGGGCATCGTGACGTTCAAGAGCGCGACGGAGGTTCAGGAAGTGGCGCGCCGCACGCCGATCGATCGCCTTTTGATCGAAACCGACTCGCCATACCTTGCGCCAGTGCCATTTCGAGGCAAACCCAATGAACCTGCGTACGTCAGCCATGTCGGAAGATTCATTGCGCAGCAACGCGGGCTGCCGGACGCCGAACTTGGCGCTGCCACCACGCAGAACTTTTTCCGGCTCTTCAAGCTTCAGCCACCCGCCTGAATCGGGAACCGCGTCCTGCCAATGACATTGAATATCAACGAGTTAGAAGATAACGCTAAGGCTTGACATGAACTTGAAACCGCTTTCGCCCGCCGCCCATCCGGTTCGCCGCACCGCCGCCGCGCTCGTGTTCGGCGCCGCCGCCGCGCTGATCGGCGCCGGGGCGCACGCTGCTCCGATCGACTCGCTCGTGAAGAGCGTGAAGTTCGACGACGAGAAGGGCGTGCAAAAGGCGCTCGCGAACGGCATGGACCCGAACGCCACGGACGACCAGGGCATGCCGCTCCTCGTGCTGGCCGCGCGCGAGAAGTCCGACAAGGTCGGAGCGCTGCTGCTCGACAACCCGAAGACGAACATCGCCGCCGAAGACCGCGCGGGCGAGAATGCGCTGATGCTCGCCTCGCTCAACGGCGACATCGATCTGGTCAAGCTCCTCATCACGAAGGGCGCCGAGGTCAACAAGAAGGGTTGGACGCCGCTGCACTACGCCGCCGCGAATGGCAACGACGACGTCGCGAAGCTGCTCATCGGCTATTCGGCCGACGTCAACGCGTTGTCGCCCAACGGCACGACGCCGCTGATGATGGCCGCGCGCGGCGACCATCTCACGACGCTCCAGTTGTTGCTCGAGAAGGGCGCGACGCTCGGCGCGAAGAACCAGATCGGCATGACCGCACTCGACTTCGCGCGCCAGTACAAGGCGCCGGACGCGATCAAGGAACTCACGGCGCGCATGACCCAGGCTGGCCTTCCCACGGCGAATACGGCAGCGCCGCAAAACAGTGCAAAATAATAGGGTTGAAGGCGGCCACGATCTGAACAGGCATGGCCGCCCCGCGGCGCTCGCAAGGCGCCGCTTCCCTCGACATCTCAAGGAGAACCATGCTGCGGGTTCTGATCTGTGCGGGCGCGATGGCGTTGCCGCTCTCCGCTTTCGCGTTCACGGCAAGCGACCTCAACCGCCTGTGCACGAAGACCGACCTGGCTTCGCGCAGCGCGTGCGCTGCCTACATCGAAGGTGCCGCTGACGGCATCTTCAACACCATCGATGCCATCGGCGGCACTACCGGGCCGCGCGTGGGTCAATACTTCTGTTTGCCGGCGGACGCGCGCTCCACCCAGCTGACCGACGCGGTGCGCAAGTACATCGCCGACAACCCGAACGTGGCCGGCTATAACGCCAGCACGGCCATCTCGCTCGGGCTCGGCAAGGCGTTTCCCTGCAAGACCGGCAACGGGAGCTGAAGCCGGGCGGTTTTGAGTTGTCGCTGTGCAGCTGGAAGCGCGGCGCGGCGAAATCCCTTGCCGCGCCGTTCGTCATCGAGGCCGCCGCGAGTCGATCTGTAAGCGGACACCGCGGCCAGGCGCATCAGGACGCTTGCCGCCCCGATTCGGCCTGGCCTGTGCCAAACCTGGGTCGAGCCGCGCCGTTTTCGTCCACGGGCCTGCGCCCGTGCCGTTTCCAGGCGTCGCCTTTTTGCTCAGGATGCTCAGGAGGAACTGGCCGCAGATGCCGACACTCGACGATCTTTCCCGTTTCGCCGACGCGCCGCTGCAAAACTGGCTCGGCACGTTGTTCGTGAGCGCGCTCGCGTTCGTCTTCGCGCTGGCCGCTCACTGGTTGGGCGGCCGCGTGTTGCTGCGCGTCGCGCGCCCGTATCCGCGCGTGAACCTGTTCCTGCGCCACGTGCGCAAGCCGGCTCTCGCCGTGCTCGTCATCGTGGCGCTCCAGTTCGTCTGGTGGCAGGCGCCCGATACGCTCAGGCACATCGGCGGCCTGCGCGAGCTGTGCGCGTTCGCGCTGATCGCCGCGATCACCTGGCTCTCGGTGCGCTGCGCGGCGGCCATCGGCGAAGCGATCATCGCCGCGCATCCGCTCGACATCGCGGACAACCTCCAGGCCCGGCGCATCCACACCCAGGCCCGCGTGCTCGCGCGCACGGTGATGGTCCTCATCATCATCGTCGGCGTGGGCTCGGCGCTCATGACCTTTCCAAACGTGCGGCAGATCGGCGCGAGCCTGCTCGCTTCGGCCGGTGTCGCCGGTCTCGTCGCCGGTATCGCGGCACGCCCCGTGCTCGGCAATCTGATTGCCGGTCTGCAGCTCGCGCTTTCCCAGCCGATCCGGCTCGACGACGTGGTCGTGATCCAGGGCGAGTGGGGGCGCATCGAGGAAATCACGGGCACCTATGTATCGGTGCGCATCTGGGACCAGCGGCGCCTCATCGTCCCGCTACAGTGGTTCATCGAGAATCCCTTCACGAACTGGACGCGCAGCAGCTCGCAGATCATCGGCACGGTGTTCCTGTGGTTCGATTACCGCATGCCGCTCGCGCCGCTGCGCGAGGCGCTCGCGGGCATCGTCGACGGCGCGCCGGAATGGGACCGCCGCGTGCAGGTTCTGCAGGTCACCGATGCGAACGAGCGCGCCATGCAGATACGCGTGCTGGTGAGCTCGCGCGATTCCGGGCTCAACTGGGACTTGCGGTGCCGCGTACGCGAAGGGCTGCTCGATTTCGTGAACGAGCATTATCCGCAGTACCTGCCACGGACGCGCGCCGAGGTCTCGGCGGATCTCGAAAGCAGTGCGGCACCGCCGTTCGTGCGGCGCCAGGCGCGGCAGTCGGCGGGCAGCACGGCGGCGCATACCGAGGCCGATCCGGTGACGGGCACCCGTGTGCCGGACGACAACGAAGAGCGGGAGGCGCACTGGCCGCCGCCCGACGCAACGGCGGACGCGGGAGCGGCCAACGCGCGCGAGCCTGTCACGGCCGGCCGCCGCGAAAGCGGGTGAGGACGGCGAAGCACAACTGCTGCACGGCGCCGGCCAGGGGAGATTCCGTCGCCGACGCAGCAGCGTGAAGACAGAACGAGGAACCGCAAGATGGGCAGACTCATAGTCGTCTCGAACCGCGTGGCGACGCCGACGGAAACCAAGGGCTCGGCGGGCGGGCTCGCGGTCGGTGTGTTCGGCGCGTTGAAGGACGCCGGCGGCGTATGGTTCGGCTGGAGCGGCGACGTGGTGAGCGAGACGGTGGCGAACGCGGGCCCGATGCTCGTCGAAGACGGCCCCGTCACCTTCGCGACAGTCGGCCTCACGCGCAAGGACTACGATCAGTACTACCGAGGATTTTCGAACGCCACGCTCTGGCCGGTCTTCCATTACCGCAACGATCTGGCGCGCTACGAGCGAGATGAATACGCGGGCTACCGTCGCGTGAACGCCTGGCTCGCGCACAAGCTCATGAAGCTGATCCACCCGGACGACAACATCTGGGTTCACGACTATCACCTCATTCCGTTTGCGGAAGCGCTGCGCGCCGAGGGCGTGCGTAACCGCATCGGATTCTTTCTGCATATTCCGTTTCCTGCGCCGCAGGTGCTGCAGACCATTCCACCGCATGACGAGCTTGTCAGATCGCTGTCCTGCTACGACCTGCTCGGCTTCCAGACGAGCAACGACCAGCAGGCGTTTCACGACTACATTGCGCGCGAAGCGCACGGCAAGGTGAGCATGCGGGCCGCGAACGAAGAGCATGGCGACGTCGAGGCCTATGGCCGCAAGCTGCGTACGGGCGTCTACCGCATCGGCGTGTTCCCGGACGAGATCGCCGCACAGGCCGCGCGCTACGAGAGCCGGCAGCACGTGCTCGACCTCAAGCAGAGCCTCGAAGGACGCAAGCTCATCATGAGCGTGGACCGTCTCGACTATTCGAAGGGGCTCGTCGAGCGCTTCCATGCGTTCGAGCAGTTGCTGGAGACGACGCCCGAATGGCGCGGCAAGGTCACGCTCGTGCAGATCGCGCCGCCGACGCGTTCCGACGTTGCCAGCTACAAGGTGATACGCGAGGAACTGGAGCGCGAGGCGGGCCGCATCAACGGCCGCTACTCGGGCCTCGACTACACGCCGATCCGCTATCTGAGTCAGCAGTACGACCGCTGGAAGCTGATGTCGCTGTTTCGCGAATCGCAGGTGGGTTATGTGACGCCGCTTCACGACGGCATGAACCTCGTCGCCAAGGAATACGTGGCCGCGCAGAATCCCGACGATCCGGGCGTGCTCGTGCTGTCGATCTTCGCGGGCGCCGCCGCCGAACTCACGGGCGCGCTGCTCGTGAATCCGCATGATGCGGCGAGCATGTCCGAGGCGCTGGAGCGCGCGCTCTCGATGCCGCTCGACGAGCGCCGCGCGCGCTACCAGACCAACATGGCGGCGCTCAGGCGCAACGATCTCGGCGTGTGGCGCGACAGCTTCCTGCGCGATCTCGCGGCGGTGCCGCAAGCGCGTTAATAACGCCCATCCTGAGCGCGCCCGCGCGCGGCGAGCGACGACGCATTGGCGCCATTGCGTATGATCCTCCGATGATCCGACCCGCACCGCCACGTTCATGCTGACGACGCTCGCCATTGCCAACTACCGCTCGCTGCGCGAGCTCATCGTGCCGCTCGGCGCGCTCAACGTCGTGACCGGTCCGAACGGCAGCGGCAAGTCGAATCTCTATCGCGCCCTGCGTCTGCTCGCGCTCACGGCGCGCGGCGGCGTGATTCCGTCGCTCGCGCGCGAGGGCGGTCTGCAATCCACGCTGTGGGCCGGCCCCGAGCGCTTTTCGCGCGCCGTCGCCGAGGGCGAGCATGCGGTGCAGGGCACGGTGCGCAAGGACGCGGTGAGCCTGCGCCTCGGTTTCGCCGGCGACGCGTTCGGCTACGCCATCGATCTGGGGCTGCCGCTGCCTTCGTCGACCTCGCAGTTTTCGCTCGATCCCGTGATCAAGCGCGAATGCATCTGGAGCGGTCCGGTCCTGCGGCCCTCGGCGCTGCTCGTGGACCGCCAGGGGCCGATGATCCGCATCCGCGACGACTCGGGCGAGTGGACGACGCTCGCGCAGCCCGTCGCCAGCTTCGACAGCATGATGACCGAGTTCGCCGACCCGCGCAGCGCGCCCGAGATGATCGCGGTACGCGAGCAGATCCGCTCGTGGCGCTTCTACGACCACTTCCGCACCGACGAGTACGCGGCGGCGCGCCAGGTGCAGATCGGCACGCACTCGCCGGTGCTCACGGACGACGGCGCGAACCTCGCCGCCGCGCTGCAGACGATCCGCGAGATCGGCGACGGCGCAGCGCTCGATATGGCGATCGGCGACGCCTTTCCGGGCGCGGGCATCGAAATCGTCAATCACGAGGGCCGCTTCGAGATCGCGCTGCGCCAGGAAGGGCTCTTGCGGCCGCTGCGCGGCGCCGAGCTTTCCGATGGCACCTTGCGCTATGTGCTGCTCGCGGCCGCGCTGCTGAGCCCGCGTCCGCCGGGGCTGCTCGTGCTCGACGAACCGGAAGCGAGCCTGCATCCGGACCTGCTGCCGTCGCTCGCGAGGCTCATCGCGCGAGCGTCGAAGCTGTCGCAGGTCATCGTCGTTTCGCACGCGGCGCGACTCGTCGCGGCGCTGGAGCGCGAGGCGGGGAGCCAGTCTATCGTGCTTGAACGGCGGCTTGGCGCCACCGGATTCGCCGATCCCGAAACGCTGGACGTGCCCGCGTGGAAATGGCCCGCGAGGTAGGGGAAACACGGGGGTTGTTTCGGCATGTAACACCATATAGAAAATTGAAAGACCAGCGGCGCGCGCGCCCGGCTTGCCGAATAATGGGGCGATCGCTGCGTAGCCGATGCGTGCCCGAAGCGGGCCCTGCGCGACTCCGTGCGAACCCGAACGAGGCTCGAACGGCGCGGAGGCCGGCCCCCGCCTGGCTTAGAATGACCCGCACCGCAAGACAGCGCAACGCGGCCCCGTTTTCTGGAGACACCTGATGAGAATTGCGCAGATCGCCCCGCTGACCGAGTCGGTTCCACCCAAGCTGTACGGCGGTACCGAGCGCGTCGTGTCGTATATCACCGAAGCACTGGTCGATCTCGGGCACGACGTCACGCTGTTCGCGAGCGGCGATTCGCTCACGAGCGCGAAGCTCGAGCCCGTGTGGCCGCGGGCGCTGCGGCTCGATCCCGGCATTCGCGACCGCATCGCGCCGCACATGCTCCTCATGGAAATGGTGCGCCGCCAGGCCGACCAGTTCGACGTGCTGCACTTCCATATGGACTACTACTCGTTTTCGGTGTTCAAGCGCCAGGAAACGCCGTTCGTGACGACGTTGCACGGCCGTCTCGATCTGCCCGAGCAGCAGCCGGTGTTCGACACGTTCAACACGGCACCCGTCATCTCGATTTCGAATGCGCAGCGCCAGCCCATGCCCCAGGCGCGCTGGCTGCGCACCGTCTACCACGGCCTGCCGGAGAAGCTCTACGTGCCGCAGCCGGTGGCGCCGCGTTACCTTGCGTTTCTCGGCCGCATTTCGCCGGAAAAGCGCGTCGATACCGCAATACGGATTGCCGGCCGCTGCGGTCTGCCCATTCGCATCGCGGCCAAGGTCGACGAGGCCGACCGCGAGTATTTCGAACGCGACATCAAGCCGTTGCTCGCGTTGCCGCATGTCGAGTACGTGGGCGAGATCAGCGACAGCCAGAAGGCCGAATTTCTCTCCGGCGCGCATGCGCTGCTGTTCCCCATCGACTGGCCGGAGCCCTTCGGCCTCGTCATGATCGAGGCGATGGCGTGCGGCACGCCCGTGGTCGCGTTCAATCGCGGCGCGGTGCCCGAGGTGGTCGAAGAGGGCGTGACGGGTTATATCGTCGAGGACGAGATCGGCGCCGTGGCGGCAGTGAACCGCATCTCGCACATTTCGCGCGCAGGCGTGAGACGTCGGTTCGACGAGCGCTTCACATCGCACCGCATGGCTCAGGAGTACGTGCAGGCGTACGAGGCCGTGATCCGCGCGAACAAGCGCTCGCGCTTCAAGGTGATCGATACGTCCGCGACCTGAGCGTCCGCGCGCCGGGCGCGCTAACGCGAAAGATGCGCGTTACAGTTCGAGTTTCGTGATCTTCGTGCCGCCGAGCGAGAGGTCGCCCATCAGCCCGCTATTGGTGAGCACGAAGACTTCAACGGGACGAGTGGCCGTGGTGGTATCGATCGTGCCGTTCGCGCCGACCTTCACGAGCGCGACGGAGGCGTCGCCGCCCACCGCCCAGCCGCTCGAATTCTGGAATTTGGCGAGCGCTTCGTCCGTCATGAAGAGGTAGATGACGGACTTCGACTGCGCGCCCAGCGTCGCGCCAACCGATGCCGAAGACGTGCTGAAGAAGCCGACGGTCTTGCCGCCCACGCGTAGCGCACCGTCGCCGTGCTCGCCTCCTACGCCGATACCTGCCTGAATCACGCGCGGAAACACCAGGATGCCACGAGCCTTGCCGACCAGATCGCGCGATCCGGGCACGGTTTGATAGAGGCGCGACAACGTGGCGTCGACATCGGCGTCGATCGACTGGGCGCGCGACGCATTGGCGGCAGCGTCAGGCGTTTGGCTGCCGGTGGTGGTGCAGCCCGTAAGCGCCGCTGCGCCGAGAAAGATCGCGGTTGAGGCCTTCAAGAGGAAGCGAGATACGGTCATCTTGTTCTCCGTTGGGTTGCGGGCGCCGCTGATCGGTTATACAGGAACGTTGCAGTCCGTTCGTCGAGGCGGCGCAGGGCGAACGCCGCACGAAGGGTCGGCCTCGCAATGACGTCTAGTGCTCGGGCACCGGCTTGGTCGTGGGCCGCCGCAACGCGCGCTTCACGCCGCCGATCAGCACGCCGATTGCGAGCAGCACTGCAGCAGGCACGACCCAGTAGCCGACGAACGCACGCCACAGGTAGCCGGCGAGCGTCGAGCGCCGCACCGCGTATTCGTCACGCGCGTCCTGTTGTCGCCTGGCGTTCGCCGCGAGCACGTCGGCGGGGCAGCCGGCCGCGCGCGCCGTTTCGGGCGTGCCGTGGCAGCGCAGCGGGGCCCCCGCGGCGCGTTGGGCATCCGTGAACGTCCAGGTGGCCAGCGCGTGTTGCAGGTCCGCGCGGTTATACGCCATCTCGTCCTGAGCCTCACGCACCGCGACGATCATCACGGGCACGAGCCAGAAGACGATCACCATCAGCCAGCGGCGAAACCAGCGGTTCTTGTGTCTCCATGCCATCTGCGCCTCCGTTCGATACCTTTGGCATCAACGTCAACGCGACGGCCCGATGGCTATGTGGGATGTCGTTGGGGAAGGGCCGCCGCTGCAGCCATCATAGGAGAAAAACGGCGCGGCCGAATGGGGGGAGCAGACGCGATTGCGCGCAGACCGCCGATGATTCGCACAACGCAAGGCCCGCGTGCCGGCTAACAGTGAAACGCTGCAGTGCACAACACCGCGCATAAAAAAGCGCCGCAGCAAACGCTGCGGCGCGCGGATCCTGACGTTGGGCAGTGGGCCCGGACGCTTCGCTCAGGTCTTCGTCGAGAGGCACTGCTTCATGAATGCCTTGCGGTCGTCGCCTTTCTTGTCGCCGGCCTGCGTGTTGCACGCCTTCATGCGTTCCTGCTGGGTCATCGTGGGTGCCGGGGCGCCGGCGGCCGAAAGACATTGCTTCATGAACGCCTTGCGGTCGTCGCCTTTCTTGTCGCCGGCCTTGGCGTTGCAGTCCTTCATCTTGTTCTGCTGGCTATTCGCCGCGGGCGCGGAGGCGGGCGCGGCCGTTTGCGCGAACGCCGGAGCGGCCAGCACGCCGCCCAGTACGATTGCAGCAATGACGGATTGCATCTTCATCGTTGACTCCCTTGAATTGGACGTTGTCGGTAGACGTGCGGCCAGGCCGTGAATGGCGGGCGCACCTCCAGCGCGCAGCTATTATTGGCGTAGCCGCCATTAAAACGACGCTGCGGCGTATTCGGTTGACGAAGACGCCGCTGCCCGACGGTCATCGGCGGCCGTCCCGCCAGCCCACTTCGGCCGCAACAGCACGGAGAACGCCCATGCATTACCTCTTGATGTACGAACTCGCCGACGATTACCTCGAACGCCGCCCCGAGCACCGCGGCGCGCATCTGGCGCTCGCCTGGGCCGCGGCCGAACGCGGTGAACTGCTGCTCGCGGGCGCGATCGCCGATCCCGTCGACAGTGCGCTGCTGCTCTTTCAGGGCGACAGCCCGGCCGCTGCGGAAGCGTTTGCGCGCGCCGACCCTTACGTGTGCTCCGGTCTCGTGAAGAACTGGCGTGTGCGTCCGTGGCAAACGGTGGTGGGCGAGCACGCTTCGAATCCGGTGCGATAGGGGTGCGATAGGGTGCAATAGGGTGCGATAAGGCACGACGGCAGCAATCGAGGCAAGAAGTCCGGCTCCGGGGCGGCTCGATCTTGCGCGCGGCCATGGGGCTCGCCGGCAGCGTTCATGCCGGGCGGGCGCGCATACCAGCGTCAGCGCGATTCAATGGCGGGCCGCGCTCATTTGCATACGCGGATTTCTCGTTTGGCGCGGGCGCACAGCCTCGTTACGATGAACCCGATACCGCCACCGAAGGGCCCGCCATGTCAGAATCCGTCTCCTTCAAGCCCCGCGTCGTCGAACCGGTCGTGCCCGATGCGCCCGACGGGCTCGGGCTCGCAGTCGAACTGTGGCTGGCACGCCCGGTCGATGGCATTGCGGGCCGCGCGCTGCGGATTCATTTGCGCCACGGCGCGCGCATGGACCAGGCCGAGACGTTGCGCGATCTGCTCCATGCGGTTGCCACGGAGATCGTCGTGTCGTGAGCGTTCGCGTGTGGCCAGGCTCGCTTCCGCTCAGACGAGCGGCGTGGCAAAGAGCGCGTCGAGCAGCTTCGACGAGGACGTGTCGGCAAGGCGCGTGAGCGATTCGACCATGCGCACCTGGCAGTCCACGAGCGGCAGCATGCGAATGCGCCGCGACTCGCCAAACTCCGCGTGCGCGATCACCCCGACACCCACGCCATGCGCGATGGCGGTCTGCAGTGCCTCGCGTCCGTCCACATAGAGCACGGGTTGCACCTGCAGGCCTTTGCGCACCAGCTCCGCTTCGAGCAGTTGCTGCGTTACCGAATGCGTTTCGCGAAACACCATCGGCTCGCGCACGAGTTCCTCGTAGGTCATGCGGCGCTTTTTCGCGGTCGGGCTCTCGGCGGGCACGACGGCGACCAACGGTTCTTCGCGCAGCACGCGGGCCTGCAAGCGACTATGCACCTGTCGCGCGGCGGTAATGGCCGCATCGGCTTCGCTCGCGAGTACGCGGCGCATGCATTCCGTCGCGTTTGCGATGGTGAGCTTGATGACCACCCCGGGATAACGCCGCCTGAATGCGCCTATCAGTTTGATCGCGAGGTCGGGCGCGTCGGCCGCGAGCGCGAGTTCGCCCGATTCGAGCGCGCCCGCGGCTTCGAGCAGCCGCCGCGCATCGCGCTCGCAGCCCACCATCTGCCGCGTGAGCGCAAAGAGCCGCCGTCCGAGTTCGGTGGGTTCGACGCCGCGCGGTCCACGCTCGAACAGCTTGACCCCGAAATCCTGCTCGAGCCGCCGTACGTGGTCCGACACGGCGGGCTGCGTAAGCGAGAGCGCCCGCGCGGCGCGCGAGAATCCGCCGTGTTCTGCGACTGCGTGAAAAGCCCGCAATTGCGCATATTGCATGCGATGCCCCTTGATGCGCCGATAAGTGCAGGTTATATGCACATCGATTATATCGATTTTACCGATGGCCCGCGCTGCGCTAACGTGTCGGCATCGACTCTTTTGCGCCTACCGCAGCCCCCATGTCCCTTCCTGCCGAGCCGTATCTCCTGACCCCCGGACCTTTGACCACCGCGGCGTCGACCAAGGCCGCGATGCAGCGCGACTGGGGCTCGTGGGACGCCGACTTTCGGGCGATGACCGCGCAACTCCGTGCCGCGTTGCTCGAAATCGCCGGCGACGAGCGCGGCGAATTCGACTGCGTGCCGCTGCAGGGCAGCGGAAGCTATTGCGTCGAGGCGATGCTCGGCAGCTTCGTGCCGCGCGACGGCCATGCGCTCGTGCTGGCCAATGGTGCGTACGGCAAACGCATCGCCACGACGCTGCGCTATCTCGGCCGCCGCCACACGGTCCACGACACGGGCGACTACCTGCCGCCGCGCGCGGCCGATGTGGAGCAGTTGCTCGCCACGAACCCTGACATCACGCACGTCGTGGCGGTGCACTGTGAAACCAGCTCGGGCATCCTCAACCCGATCGAAGAGATCGCCGCCGTGACAGCGCGCCAGGGCCGGCGTCTCCTGATCGATTCGATGAGCGCCTTCGGCGCGCTGCCGCTCGACGTGCGCACCCTGCCGTGCGACGCGTTCGTCTCGTCGGCGAACAAATGCATCGAAGGGGTGCCGGGCTTCGGCTTCGTGATTGCGAAAAAAGAAGTGCTGCGCGACGCGAAGGGCGTAAGTCACTCGCTCTCGCTCGATCTGCACGACCAGTGGGACGCCATGAACCGCACCGGCCAGTGGCGCTTCACGCCGCCCACGCACGCGGTTGCCGCATTCATCGAGGCACTGCGGCTGCACGCGCTCGAAGGCGGCCAGCCCGGGCGTCTCGCGCGCTACGCGCGCAACCGCGACGTGCTCGTCGAGGGCATGCAAGGACTCGGCTTCGAGCCGTTGCTCACGCAACGCTGGCGCTCGCCCATCATCGTCACGTTTTTCTCGCCGGCCGATCCGGCCTTCGATTTCGCGCGCTTCTACGAGTTCATGAAGGCGCAGGGTTTCATCATCTATCCGGGCAAGCTGACGAGCGTGGAGAGCTTCCGCATCGGCTGCATCGGCGCGCTCGATGAAACCGTCATGCGCCGCGTCGTGGCCGCTTGCGGCGAAGCCTTGCGCACGCTCGGCGTGGCGAGCGCGGCCCCCGCGCCGCTCGACCTCGGCGCGCGCGAGGCGCTCGCGGTTTGATGCCCGCATCCGTCACCACTTCTCACCCTCGATTCTTTGGCAGGACTATGAAACACGTCAAGGCAGTGATCTTCGACTGGGCCGGCACCGTGGTCGACTACGGTTCGCGCGCGCCGATGGGCGCCTTCGTCGAGACCTTCGAGGAATTCGGCGTGCCGATCACGATCGAAGAAGCACGCGGTCCGATGGGTATGGCCAAGCGCCCGCATATTGCAGCGCTGCTCGCGCTGCCGCGCGTCGCGGCGGCATGGGAAACGCGCTACGGCCATGCGCCGGGCGAGGCAGACATCGACGCCGTGTATGACGTCTTCGTGCCGAAGAACGTCGCCGTGGCCGCGCAGTACAGCGACGTGATTCCAGGTGTCGCGGCCGTGACCGCCGCGCTGCGCGCCGACGGCGTGCGCATCGGCTCGACTACGGGGTACACGCGCGAGATCATCGACCGCATCGTGCCGGTCGCAAAGGCGCAGGGCTTCGAGGCGGACAGCATCGTCTGCACCGGCGACACGCCCGAGGGCCGCCCATCGCCCTACATGATCTATCGCACGCTGCCAGAACTGGGCGTGTGGCTCGCGCGCGAGGCGATCAAGGTGGACGACACCGAAGTCGGCATCGAAGAGGGCATCAACGCGGGGACGTGGGCGGTCGGCGTCGCCGTGAGCGGCAACGCGTTCGGGCTTGCCGAGGAAGCAGTCCGCGCCCTCGCGCCGGACGAGTTCGCGCGCCGCCGGGCGGCGGCGGTGGAGCGTCTGCGGGCGGCGGGCGCGCACTATGTGATCGACAGCGTCGCCGATCTGCTGCCCGTGGTGAACGAGATCGATGCGCGGCTCGCGCGCGGCGAGCGTCCCTGAGCGCCCCGGCCCGCGCCTCCCAGCGGGCGCGTGCCTGATTCTGCCAATGTCGCGCGAATGGACTTTGCAGCGACCTGCGTTACCATGGGCGCCCCTGCCATAGAGGCCAGCATTTTGCCAATACGTGGCCGCCGCCCATGAAGACGTTCCTGCTTTTCGTCGTGACCGCGCTCGCCGAGATCATCGGCTGCTATCTGCCTTACCGCTGGCTGCGCGAAGGCGCGAGCGCGTGGCTTCTCCTGCCCGCCGCGGTTTCGCTCGCGCTCTTCGCGTGGCTGCTCACGCTCCATCCCACGGCTGCGGGGCGCACGTATGCGGCTTACGGCGGCGTGTATGTCTGCGTCGCCATCCTGTGGCTGTGGGCCGTCGAGGCCGTCCGGCCGAGCCCGTGGGATTGGGCCGGTATCGCGTTCACGCTTTGCGGCATGGCGCTCATCATGTTCCAGCCGCGCTGATCGGTGCGTCGCCGTGCGATAGCAGGGCGCGTCCTGACGCTGAACCGCTGCGGCATCGGTCCTTCGTTGCCTCGTGGTGCGGCTCCATGTGGCCCTCCACCGCAGATACGTGCCGCGTGGCACCCGCCATCCCGGAGGACTGGAGAAAATGCTTCGGAAAGCTAACTGATACTCGGGCGATGCGCCATGCATGACGGCCGGTACGCCAGTTGCTATGTGAACGTCGGGCACAGTCTATGGAACACAAACGCATCGAGCGTCCAGGCAAGCAGCGCGACGAACGAGTCCGGCGCGGCAGGGGGCAGCGATGCGAAGGGGGCAACGACGATGCACGAAAATCGCGTTTTTCATTTTCCCGGCAAAGCTCGCGAAACCCGCCCAGCCCAAGGGAAAGGCAGCGTCGAGGCCTTCCATCTGGCCCCGCATGGCTGGGTGCCGAACAACGCGCGCTTGCCGGTGATCGTCTATCGGCGCGCGCTCGCACCCGGCGCCCAGGACCTCGCGCGCGCGTTCAGCGAGCGTTTCGAGGCGAACGGCTGGCCGGTGCGACGATTCGACGGCTTGTTCGACTATCACCATTACCATGCCACGGCGCACGAGGTGCTCGGTGTATTCGCGGGCACGGCCGAATTGATTCTCGGCGGCCCGGGCGGGCGGGTGCTGCGCTTGCGTGCAGGCGACGCGTTGTTGCTCCCGGCTGGCACGGGTCATTGCCTGCTCTCGCTCGCGGGTGGCTTTCGCGTGGCGGGCGGGTATCCGCGCGGGCAGCAGTGGGATATTCGGCGCGGCGCGCCCACGCCGGCCGAGTTGCGGATCATGCAGGCGCTGCCGTTTCCGCCGACCGATCCCGTCGACGGCGAGCATGGGCCGCTGGTCGAGCATTGGCTCGCGTCGGCGTGAAGCCCCGGGCACAGCGCTTGCATCCCCTCGGTCGTCACCGTGCATCGCGCACGAGGGAGGGGGAGGCCATGACGACCCGATCGAATCGCCTGCTGCGCCGGATGCCGTTGGGCCACGCTGGCGCGCTCATCGTTGCGCTGTGTTGCACATCGGGCGCGGCGACGGCCGTCCACGCACAGGGTGCGCCGCAATCGATCGCCGTGCAGCGCATGGCGACGGTGCAGTCCGGCACGGGCTTTCGCGCCTCCCGGCTGGTGGGCTCCGATGTCTACGACAACAACGGCAGCAAGATCGGCACGATCGACGACATCGTGCTCGAGTCGCCCAACCAGGGCGCCTTCGCGATCCTCTCCGTGGGCGGGTTCCTCGGCATGGGCAAGCATCTCGTCGCGGTGCCGTTCAATGATCTGCGCATCGACAGCCGGCAGATCGTGCTGCGGACCGACAAGGCGCAACTGCAGGCCATGCCCGAATTCAACTACGCACACGATTGATCGATCCCTGCGCGAGCGTGCCTGTTGCTCCGCAAGGCGAACCGTTCCCTGGTCCGCAGTCCGCCTTGGTCCAAAGTCCTATTGCGCGCCCCTGTCCCACGCACCATAGTGGAACGATGCCTCGTGGGAGGCCTCACGGCGGGGAGCATTTCGATGGCGAAGAATGCGGAAGCGAAGGCGCAGCAGGCGGAAGAGCCCGTGGAGAAGCTCGGCGAAAAGGCCTATCAAAAGGAACTGGCGCGGCTGCATGGCGAACTCGTCCGGCTGCAGGAATGGGTCGTCGCGAATCGCAAGCGGGTTTGCATTTTATTCGAGGGGCGCGACGGAGCAGGCAAGGGCGGCACGATCAAGGCGCTCACCGAACGCGTGAGCCCGCGCGTGTTCCGCGTGTTCGCGCTGCCCGCGCCCACGGAGCGCGAGAAGTCCCAGATGTACTTCCAGCGCTACCTGCCGCTGCTGCCCGCCGCGGGCGAAATCGTGGTATTCGACCGGAGCTGGTACAACCGTGCCGGCGTCGAGCGCGTGATGGGCTTTTGCACGCCACAACAGGCGAACGAGTTCCTGCGCGGCGTGCCGCTCATCGAGCGTGCCATCATCGACTCGGGCACGATCCTCATCAAGTTCTGGCTCGAGGTCAGCCAGAAAGAGCAGACACGTCGCCTCGAAGGTCGCATCAACGATCCGCGCAAGGTCTGGAAACTTTCCCCCATGGACCTCGAATCGTATAGCCGCTGGTACGATTACTCACGCGCGCGCGACGAGATGTTCGACATGACGGATACGCCGGAAACGCCGTGGTTCGTGGTCCGGTCCGACGACAAGAAGCGCGGGCGTCTGAACGTCATCCAGCATATTCTGGACGCCATTCCGTACGAACCGCTGCCGCGCCGAAAGATCACGCTGCCGGAGCGCCAGAAGGCACAAGGCTACCGTGACCCGGACTACGCTTACCGGTACGTGGCCGAAAAGTTCTGACTCGTCCGGCACCTCGACCGGCGCGTCTTCTCGTCACGCCGAAGCAAACGACACTATCATCACGATTGAACGCTCATGAGGGGTAGACACCATGGCCGATCTGCTGCTGGGAAATATCGACGAACACGTCACCGACGCTGAAATCAGCGAGTTTCTGGAGCGCTACGGCTTTCCGCCGTTCGATGCGATTCAGCGTCTAGAGGGGTCGGGCCGGCCCGGCGCGCTGCTCACGTTCAACGAGGCGAGCGAGGAGGGACTGCGCAGGTTGCAGGGGCGCATCAA
The DNA here is from genome assembly GCF_038900695.1 of Paraburkholderia sp. JHI2823. NCBI lineage: Bacteria > Pseudomonadati > Pseudomonadota > Betaproteobacteria > Burkholderiales > Burkholderiaceae > Paraburkholderia > Paraburkholderia sp. JHI2823. Next base: position 61,876 of record NZ_JAYMRY010000037.1, read on the forward strand.
CAACCTGTTCTGGCGCGAGCACACCATCAGCGCGCAGGTGATGCCGCCCGCGCGCGAGGAGTAGAGCACAGACGCGACAGGGCGCGCACCGCCGCTTTGCCCGCCGCGGTGCGCGCCCTGACTTTCAGTGGCTGCTGCTTTCAGGCGCCGTTTTCTGGCGGCCCGAACTCAATAGAAGATCAGCCCCGGCCTCGCCGTGCTCACGCGCGTGCCTGCTTTGCCCTGCGTAATCGCCACGATGTCGGCCAGCGCGCCGATCACCGCATCCTTGCCCGTGTTGCGCGCGAACTCCGCAGCCGCCATGACCTTCGGCCCCATCGATCCGGCCGCGAAGCCGAGCTTCTCCAGCTCGTCGGGATGCGCGCTCGCGATCGCCTTTTGCGTCGACTTGCTCCAGTCGATGTAGGCGGCGTTCACGTCGGTGGCGATGATGAGCATGTCGGCCTCCAGCTCCTGCGCGAGCAGGGCCGAGCACAAATCCTTGTCGATCACGGCCTCGACGCCGCCGAGCTTGTGGCCTTCGCCATAGAGCGTCGGAATGCCGCCGCCGCCCGCGCAGATCACGATCGTGCCGCGCTCCAGCAGCCATTTCACCGGGCGGATCTCGAAGATGTGTTTCGGCCTCGGGCTCGCCACCACGCGGCGGAACTTGTCGCCGTCGGGCGCGATGGCCCAGCCGCGCTCGGCGGCGAGTTTCTCCGCCTGTTCCTTCGTGTAGACCGGGCCGATCGGCTTGCTCGGATGCTGGAACGCCGGGTCGTGCGCGTCCACCTCGACCTGGGTGAGGATGGTTGCGAAGGGCACCTCGTAGGGCAACAGGTTGCCGAGCTCCTGTTCGATCATGTAGCCGATCATGCCTTCGGTCTGGGCACCGAGCACGTCGAGCGGATAACCGGGCACGTCCTTGTAGGCCTCGCCCTGCAGCGCGAGCAGCCCGACCTGCGGCCCGTTGCCGTGCGCGATCACCAGTTCGTTACCCTGTGCGATCTGCGCGATCTGGGTGGCCGCGAGGCGCACGTTTTCGCGCTGGTTTTCCGCCGTCATCGGCTCGCCGCGACGCAGCAGCGCGTTGCCGCCAAGCGCAATCACGATTCGCATGATGCACTCCCATGGTTGTGCGTGTCGTTGGAGCAGGGCGGGCGCACCGTGGCGCACCCGCCTCGCAAGACGGTGCGGCTCAGATGTCGGCGAGCGTGGAAACGAGGATCGCCTTGATCGTATGCATGCGGTTTTCCGCTTGCTCGAAGGCGAGATTCAGCGGCGACTCGAACACTTCTTCCGTCACCTCGACGCCGTTCTTCAACTCGGGATATTTGTCGGCGATCTGTTTGCCGACCTTCGTCTCGCTGTTGTGAAAGGCGGGCAGGCAGTGCATGAAGCGTGTTTGCGCGCTGCCGCTCGCCTTCATGAGCGCCATGTTTACCTGGTAGGGCAGCAGCACCTTGATGCGCTCGCCCCAGGCTTCCATCGGCTCGCCCATCGACACCCACACGTCGGTGTGGACGAAGTCCACGTCCTTCACGGCCTCTCTGGGGTCTTCGGTGAGCAGCATGCGCGCGCCGCTTTCCTCGGCGAACTTCTTGCAGTCCGCCACGAGTTCGTCATGCGGCCAGAGCGACTTTGGCGCGGCGATACGCACGTCCATGCCGAGCTTCGCGCCGACGAGCAGCAGCGAATTGCCCATGTTGTTGCGGGCGTCGCCCACATACGCGTAGCTGATCTGCGTGAGCGCCTTGTCGGAATGCTCGCGCATGGTGAGCACGTCGGCGAGCATCTGCGTGGGATGGTATTCGTCGGTCAGCCCGTTGAACACCGGCACGCCCGCGAACTTCGCGAGCTCCTCGACGATTTCCTGCTTGAACCCGCGATACTCGATCGCGTCGTACATGCGGCCCAGCACGCGCGCGGTGTCCTTCATGCTCTCCTTGTGGCCGATCTGCGAGGAGGTCGGATCGATGTAGGTGACATTCGCGCCCTGGTCGTACGCGGCGACCTCGAACGCGCAGCGCGTGCGCGTGGAGGTCTTTTCGAAGATGAGCGCAATGTTCACACCCTTGAGGTGCTGCTGCTCGGTACCCGTGTACTTGGCGCGCTTGAGGTCGCGCGAGAGGTCGAGCAGGTATCTCAGCTCGCGGGGGGTGTGATGCATCAGGCTGAGCAGGCTGCGGTTGCGCAGGTTGAAAGCCATGTCGTTTCTCCATTGCGAATACGGTTGGTGTGCTGAGGGTAGGCGACCGATCTGGCCACTACGTCAGTCACGAAAACTTTCAGTACTCCACGGCATCGCGCACGATCGGACAGGTCATGCAGTGGCCGCCGCCGCGCCCGCGGCCCAACTCGCTCGCCGTGATCGTGATGACCTCCACGCCGGCCTTGCGCAGCAGCGTGTTCGTATAGGTGTTGCGGTCGTAGCCGATCACGACGCCGGGCTCGATGCACACCACGTTGTTGCCGTCGTCCCATTGCTCGCGCTCGGCCTCGAACGCGTTGCCGCCGGTCTGGACGATGCGCAGGCTCTTCAAACCCAGCGCCTCGGCCACGACATCGACGAAGGGCTTTTCCTCGCGGCGCAGGTCGAGCTTCGAGGGACTCTTGTCGTCGGGGCGAATCGAAAACGGCACGATTTCGTTGACCACTTCGGGGAAGATCGTCACGAGGTCGCGATCGCAGAAGCTGAACACCGTATCGAGGTGCATGGCCGCGCGCGACTTGGGCAGGCCCGCAACGACGATGCGCCTGGCGCCGCCCTTGGCGAAGATGTTCTGCGCGAGACGCCCGATGGCCTGGCGGCTCGTGCGCTCGCCCATGCCGATCAGCACGACGCCGTTGCCAATTGGCATCACGTCGCCGCCTTCGAGCGTGGCCGCGCCGTGGTCCTCGTCGGGGTCGCCGTACCAGACCTCGAAGTCCTTGCCGGCGAAGTCGGGGTGGTACCGGTAGATGGCCGTGGTGAGCAGCGTTTCCTGGCGGCGCGCCGGCCAGTACATCGGATTGAGCGAGACGCCGTTGTAAATCCAGCAGGTGGTGTCGCGCGTGAAGGTGCTATTGGGCAGCGGCGCGAGCACGAAGCTCGAATAGCCGAGATAACGGCGAAATTCCTTGAGGATCTTGCTTTGTTCGGTATCCGGAATATCTTCCGCCACCACGCCGCCAATCAGGAATTCCGCGATCTTGCGCGGCTCGAGCCCTTCGAGCCAGCTGCGCACCTCGCCTGCGAGCGAAACGCCCACGGTCTCGGGGCGAACCTTGCGGTCAAGAATGTACTTGAGTGCCTCGGGGTGCTGCACCGTTTCGGTAAGCAGATTGTGCATCTCGAGGACATCCACGCCGCGTTCGCGCATCTTCGTTACGAAGTCGAAGTGGTCGCGCTTCGCCTGGCTGACCCAGATGACGTCGTCGTAGAGAAGCTCGTCGCAGTTGCTGGGCGTGAGGCGCAGATGCGCGAGACCGGGTGAGCAAACCATGACCTTGCGCAGCTTGCCCGACTCGGAGTGTACGCCGAAGGCGACAGTGTCCGTACTCATCATGGAACTCCTCGAATCAGAGGGTGAGAAAGCCCTTGTACAGGCCGAACGCCGCCACCAGTGCGCCAAGCAGAACGGCGGCGAAAACGAATTTTTCGATGTTCGTGAAGACGGGCTGGCCGACCTCGCGCTTGGCGCGCGCGAACAGCACGATGCCCGGCGCGTAGAGGAGTGCGGAGAGCAGCACGTATTTGAGGCCGCCCGCGTAGATGAGCCAGACGGCATAGATCACGGCGACACCCGCGATGACGAGATCCTTGTTGCGCTCGCCACTGTCGGCTTCGTAGGTCTCGCCGCGCACCGCGAGCAGCAAAGCGTAGGCAGCGGACCAGAAGTACGGCAGCAGGATCATCGAGGTCGCGAGATAGATGAGCGAGAGATACGTGCCCTTCGAGAACAGCGTGATGACGAGGAAAATCTGCACCATGCCGTTCGTGAGCCACAGCGCGTTGGCCGGCACGTGCTTCGCGTTCTCCTTGCGCAGGAAGTTCGGCATGGTGTGGTCGCGTGCGGCCGAAAAAATGATTTCGGCGCACAGCAACACCCAGGAGAGCAGTGCGCCCGCGAGCGACACGACGAGACCCACGCTGATCAGAATTGCGCCCCAGTGTCCGACCACGTTTTCGAGCACGCCGGCCATCGAGGGGTTCTGCAACGCCGCTAGCTTGGGCTGCGTGAGTATGCCCAGCGAAAGCACATTGACGAGCACGAGCAGGAGCAGCACGCCGACGAAGCCGATGACGGTGGCCTTGCCCACATCGCTGCGCTTCTCGGCGCGGGCCGAGAAGATGCTCGCGCCTTCGATGCCGATGAACACCCAGACGGTCACGAGCATCATGTTGCGGACCTGGTTCGTCACGCTGCCGAGCTTGGGGTTCAACTGGCCCCAGAAGTCGGCTGTGAAGGTGGCGCCGCTGAACGCAAACGCACAAATGATGATGAAGAGGCACAGCGGCACCAGTTTCGCGACCGTCGTTATCTGGTTGACGATCGCCGCTTCCTTGATGCCCCGCAGCACGAGAAAGTGCAGCGCCCAGAGCAGCACCGAGGCGCAGATGATGGAGATCGGTGTATTGCCCTCCCCGAAGATCGGGTAGAAGTAGCCTAGCGTGCTGAACAGGAGAACGAAGTAACCGACATTGCCGAGCCAGGCGCTGATCCAGTAGCCCCATGCCGAGCCGAAACCCATATAGTCGCCGAAGCCGGCTTTCGCATAGGCGTAGACCCCGCCGTCTAGTTCGGGCTTGCGCAAGGCTAGCGACTGGAACACGAATGCGAGCATGAGCATGCCGACCGCGGTGATCGCCCAGCCGATCAGTACGGCGCCAGCATCGGCGCTGGCCGCCATGTTTTGCGGCAGGGAAAAGATGCCGCCGCCCACCATCGAGCCGACGACGAGGGCGGTGAGCGCGCCGAGACGCAATTTGTTGGCGGCGGCCGGTGCGGCGGCGCGATCGGGTGCGGCAGCGGGGCCAGGCGTAGACGTCGATTCGGACATGAGCGGTCTCCAGAACGAGCCGGCTGGGTCGCACATCTCGCGCTGCGCGCCCAAACCGTGAGCTTGCTTGTGCCTGCGACTGCAGCGCGGATTTCGCGACGGGGAAATGCAAGCCGTGTCGCTACGCGCTCAATCTGATAGGGGGAGTGAAATCTGGCAATAAGACCTTGGTCCGATATGGGGAGATGAATCGGTGCAATTGAATTAAAGCGGCCGGAGCATGGCATTTTTATGACCGGGAATTATGCGAACTGCGTACAGAAAAACGACGGGCCGAGCGTGATGGGAAAAGCGCATTGCGCGCCGGAAAACGCCTTTTGGCAACTCGCACCCATTGAGGCACCTTGTTGGACGGCGTAAGGAGGGGCATTTAGGGATGTTGCGTCGCGCCATTTTTCGGATTCGATATTTTTCGAGCCAGGGCGACAGGCGTGCTGCACTCTTTGGATTAATTCCAAAATGAATCGACTCCGGTAAAAATCGTTCCAATCCGTCTTTTATTCGAAATATTGAGAATAATTGCGACGCGCATCGAATGCGATCATCGGTCAGCGGGGGGCGGCGCTCGGCGAAGCGGCGGGTTCGGTCACGCAGGCCGCACTCGTTTATCTGGAGAACGAAACGACTGAGGCGGGATGTTAATGGACACCGTCGCGGCGGATGGCCGACGAGCGAGTGCAGTTGCAGCGGGGCGAGGGGCTGCCTTCCCATGCCGTTGCCCATTGAACGCGAACTGACCCTCGACACTGCGCGAGCGCGCCCGCTGGCGTCCCTGAACTGTTCCCTGCATGCCGGCTTCGGCACCGTTAGTGCAGACGAACCTGCAAGAGCCCTCCGCATCGGGATGGGCAGCCGCTCGAGCAGGTCGCGAATCCTGCCACCGTCGCCAACCCTGACAGTCCCGCATGGTTCGCAGCGTTCGCGCGGAGCGGAGCGGTGTGACTTGACGCGACGGCGGCCCGGCGCGCGCAATCGGAAGACTTTTGGGGCGCGATGCGCCGCGCCGTTTTAAAATAGCGCGCAAGCTCGCGCGAGCGCGTGCCCCTGTTGCCTGATTCCAGCCGCTTCCTGTCGCCAACGCATGCCATCGCCTAGCGCCACCGTCCCCATTTCGCTCGTCAACGGCTTTCTGGCCGCCGCCGATGCAGAACCCGCCGTGATTCGCCGCTATCTCAACGAAGCGGGCATCGCGCCGGAACTGCTCGCCAAGCCCGGCGGACGCGTGACCGAGGAACAGTTTTCAAATCTCTATCAAACCCTCGCCATCGAACTCGACGACGAGATGCCCGGTATCTTCAGCCGGCCGCTGCGCAGCGGCACCCTCAAGTTTCTGTGCCTGAGCCTGCTTGACGCACGCAACCTCGAAACGGCGCTGCATCGATTCGACCAGTTCTTCCATATCGTGCTCGACGATTTCCGGCTCGAATCGCGCCGCGAGGGGTTTGTCGCCCAGGTGACATTGCGCGCCAACCCGGCATACGGTGCAATTGGGCCGTTGGGCCAGGAGCTGATGCTCAAGCTCGCGCACGGCGTCTCGTCCTGGCTGATCGGCCAGCGCATCCCGCTCCTGCAAGTCGATTTCGCCTGCCCGCAGCCGCCACACGCACTCGATCACCGGTATTTCTTTTCGGGGCCCGTGCGCTTTGGCTGCGAGGCCACGCTCATGCGCTTCAGCGCGGCCTACCTCGACATGCCGATCCGGCAGAGCAAGCGCAACCTGCGCGCGTTCCTCGCGCGCTCGCCCGGCGACTGGATCTTCGAGACATTCAGCGAGCAGCTCGTGAGCCACAACGTGCGCCAGTATCTCGCCGCGCAACTGCCCGTTCTGCCGACTATCGAGCAGACGGCTGAGAGCCAGCACTGCTCGGTGCGCACGCTCTGCCGGCGCCTCGCCGCCGAGAAGACGACGTTCCAGGCGCTCAAGGACGAGCTGCGCCGCGACGTGGCGATCCAGCGCCTCACCGACACACAGGACACGATCGCGGCCATCGGGGGCGATCTCGGCTTCGATGATCCGAGCGCCTTCCATCGCGCGTTTCGCCACTGGACCGGCAGCACGCCGGGCACCTACCGGCGCCACGGCTGAACGCCGGACCGCGCGCGACGTTAGCGAACGCCTTGTCAAAGCGGCCAGGGCCAACCCCAATGGATGGTCGATGCAGCCGAAAACGTGGCCAGAATTGTCACCATATGGTCCGGTTTGGACAGTGGTGACGCCTCCATTTGGCGCTAGGATTCGTCCTGTACTGCTGCCTCGTGGCCATCTTTGCAAGCGGCCCGGCGGCGCCTCCAATTTATCCCTGTGTGACTGGAAGACCGATCATGAGCTATAACGCCCCCGTCAAGGACATGCTGTACGTGCTGAAAGAGCTGGCCGGCATCGACGCCGTCGCAACCCTGCCGGGTTTCGAAGACGCCGGCATCGACACCGCCCAGGCGGTGCTCGACGAGTGCGCGAAGCTGTCCGGTGAAGTCATCGCGCCGCTGAACGTGGAAGGCGACCGCGCGCCGAGCAGCTGGCGCGACGGCGAGGTCACGGCCACGCCGGGTTTCGCGGCGGCGTTCCGCCAGTATGTCGAGGGCGGCTGGCAGGGCCTTCAGCATCCGACCGAATTCGGCGGCCAGGCGCTGCCCAAGCTGATCGCCACGCCCTGCATCGAAATGCTCAACGCGGCGAACCTCTCGTTCGCGCTGTGCCCGTTGCTCACCGACGGCGCCATCGAGGCGCTGCTCACGGCGGGCAGCGACGAGCTCAAGGCGCGCTACGTGCCGAAGCTCATCTCGGGCGACTGGACCGGCACGATGAACCTGACCGAGCCGCAGGCGGGCTCCGACCTCGCGCTGGTGCGCTCGCGCGCCGAGCCGCAGGGCGACGGCACGTACAAGGTCTTCGGCACGAAGATCTTCATCACGTGGGGCGAGCACGACATGGCCGAGAACATCGTCCATCTCGTGCTGGCGCGCACGCCGAACGCGCCCGAAGGCGTGAAGGGCATTTCGCTCTTCGTCGTGCCGAAGTTCCTCGTGAACGAAGACGGGACGCTGGGCGCGCGCAACGACGTGCATTGCGTGTCGATCGAGCACAAGCTCGGCATCAAGGCGAGCCCGACGGCCGTGCTGCAATACGGCGACAACGGTGGCGCGATCGGCTATCTCGTGGGCGAGGAGAACCGCGGCCTCGAATACATGTTCATCATGATGAACGCGGCGCGCTTCGGCGTGGGCATGCAGGGCATCGGCGTGGCCGATCGCGCCTACCAGAAGGCCGTGGTCTATGCCAAGGAGCGCGTGCAGAGCCGCCCCGTCGATGGCTCGCTCAAGCAGTCGGCTACCATCATCCATCACCCCGACGTGCGCCGCATGCTCGGCTCGATGCGCGCCATGACCGAAGGCGCGCGCGCGCTCGGCTATGTCGCGGCCGCCTATAGCGACGTTGCGCACTTCCACGCCGACGCCGAAGTGCGGGCGCGCAACCTGGCGATCTACGAGTACCTCGTGCCGATCGTGAAGGGCTGGAGCACCGAGATGGTCAACGAGGTGACGAGCCTCGGCGTGCAGGTGCATGGCGGCATGGGCTTCATCGAAGAAACGGGCGCCGCGCAGTACTACCGCGATGCGCGCATTCTCGCCATCTACGAAGGCACCACGGCGATTCAGGCAAACGACCTGGTCGGCCGCAAGACGGTGCGCGACGGCGGTGCGGTCGCGAAGGCGCTGCTTGCCGACATCGCACAGACTGCAGAAGCGCTCGGCGCAGCGGGCGGCGCGGCGGCCCAGTCGATGCGCACGCAACTGGAGAAGGGCGCGAGCGCGCTTTCGAATGTCGTCGATTACGTGGTTGCGAACGTCAAGAGCGATCCGAACGCGGTGTTCGCGGGCAGCGTGCCGTATTTGAAGCTCGCGGGCATCGTGCTGTGCGGCTGGCAAATGGCCCGCGCGCTGCTGGTCTCGCAACGCGAACTCGCGAACGATCCCGAGTTCCACGGCGCCAAGATCGCAATCGCGCAGTTCTACGCGGAGCACATTCTCCCGCAGGCGGCCGGCCTCGAAACCGCGGTCCTCGCCGGCAAGGGTGACGCTGGCGTGCTCGCGCTGAGCGAAGTGCAGTTCTGAGCCGGTGCCGCCGGGCGCCGGGAAGCAAGCAAGGAAGTAAGGAAGAGGATATGTCGTCGAGTGATCTGATTGCGCAGTACGGCCCACGCGAGTCGATGGAATACGACGTGGTGATCGTCGGCGGCGGCCCCGCCGGGCTGTCCGCGGCGATCCGCCTGAAGCAGCTGGCCGCCGAAAAAGGCGCTGAAATTGGCGTCTGC
>NZ_JAYMRY010000038.1:0-69856 GCF_038900695.1 Paraburkholderia sp. JHI2823
CCTCCGTCTCGGAAATCGCCGGGTGTGGGCCCTGTCCACACCGTGCGGCTCTGGCAGTCATGCTAACCCGCGTTTGACTTCCTACGGCAGGCCAGCCTCCGCCTCACGGAAAATCATTCTGACTTACCACGTTCCCGATTCTGCCGACCCGAATGCCCCCGGGCCTATCCGTTTAGCGCCCGTCTATTCCCTGGCAGCGTTATGACGGCGTACCCCCAAATACAAGTGGAGCAACCGGCTGCATACCTTTTGGTTTGGGCCCATTAGCCGCTTCGGCCCATCATCCGTCACGAGGTTTATCGACGATTCACATTTGTTGCGCATGCGGAACTTGCCTAGTCTCGACGCCGCATTGCGGCTCGCAGCGTCACCACATATCGTCGCCGAGCGTGGTGTCTTTCGACGAGTACATTGTCCTTGGAGCTTCAGACCCGGCAGTCCGGCCCGGTTGAGAATCAACGCGGGTCGAAACCGCTTTCGGAAGCGCGCAAGCGGGCACGTGCAATAGCTCGGCAAGTTCCAACGCAGGCCTGCATCAACGGTCGGTGCGCACACGGCAGGCTACCGCGCATCAACGAATGCTGGGCTTCATGTCACCCTTCGAAGCCCGTCAGGCACGGATGTTTAAACAGGCCGCCTGAGTCCCAAAACCGTGTCCAAACAATCCGGGCTCGTCCCTGTAACGCAAAAATCGCGTGTTTTGAACTACGCCCGGCCGGGCATGGGTAGATTAGGGGGGGGGGCGTCGATTTTTTTGATAGAACACCACGAAATAATTAATTGGACAAGTTGATCGATGTCCTCCAAATTTAGATCAACGGAACTAAGCGTACGCGTGCTCTCCACGCTGCCCTGAAGTGTTTGACGATTAAGACTGACTTGACGGTATTTGACGTCGGTGAAATTGCGTTATCCAATTTATTTTCTGTGCAACTTGTGGTTTGATTGATGGTCTATCGATCGCCGGCCTGCGCATGAACCTGAGAGAGCGTCAATGAGTGCAAGATTGGAGCTGACGCCGCAAATGGCGGATTACGAGAGGAAATTCACCGACGCGGGCGAGGTACGGTGGCTGCCGTACATGATGTACTTCCATCCGGTCAATTACCGTTCCACAGTGGTCAATACGGACTGTAGCGGATTTCGTTACTCTGATCGCGGCGGCATCCGCTATTCGGTTTCTGATCGCGCGGGCATGCACTCGGGGCGCCTGCTTGTTGGCAGCTCGACGGTGTTCGGCATCGGTGCGAGCGCCGATCGTTGGACGTTGTCGTCGCGGCTCTCTGAGAACGATCTGCGCGCCACCCCGTGGCTCAACTTTGGCGGGCGCAGCTTCAACTCAGCGCAGGAGGTGATCCTTCTCGCGCTCTATCGGCACTTGTTGCCGAAAATCGAGGAGATCGTGCTGTTCTCTGGGTTTAATAACCTCGGGCTCGCACGGCAGCCTGCCCGCAACCGTCTCGAGCACGGAGCATTTTTCAACTGCGGCCAGTTCTTCAACGTGTTCAGTTCTGGGCCCGTGGCTGGCAAGCGCAAGGGGTGGCCGCTCTTCGGTCGCGCCCGCGATGCCGGGCCGCCGCCCCCGATGGCCGACCAGATTGATTTCGCTGCGGACCTGACGCTGCGTCACCTCGACGTGTGGCGCGCGATCGCGGTAGATCTCGGCGCGAAGCTCACCTTCATCCTGCAGCCGCTGGCGGGCTGGGTACGTGCGAAGGGTTGCCCGCAGGAGGAGGCTCTCTTTGCAGAGCTTGATCGTGTTGGCCGCTTCAGCGACGCCTACGGCGATATCCTGCATCGCGATGTCTGCGCCGCCTACGCGGCGAAACTCGAAGAAGGTGCGAAGAAGCTCAACGTAAATTTCGTCAACATCACGCCAATCATTTCGGAAATGCTTCAGCCCGATCAATGGCTCTTTGTCGATCGTATCCACTTTACGGATTGGGGGCACGAGTTCGTTTCGAAGCTCATTCTTGACGTCATTTGAAAGGAGGAGTTATGCGTCTCATCAAACGTTTGTTGGCTCATTGGTTCTACAAGAAAAAGAAGAAGGCCGATTCGTCGATCTATCCGATGTTTTAACCGCTCGAGCGGTCCCCGAGAAACGCGGCTCTCGGGTTGCCGTCTGGACCGTTGCATCCTCAAGAGGCAAATATGTGGCGAGAGATTTATCGACGGGCGATGGATCCGGAGTCGTTCCTGGATAGCGACGGCATCCGTGCGCTAACGAAGTTAGACGGATTGGCCGACGCGCCGAGCGGGGCGGATTGGCGTTCTCTCGCCGGGAATATCGGCGCTTGGAGCACTACGCGGCCCGCCGACTATCTGCGGATTTACGACGAGGCTCTGCGCACGGCCGGTATTGAAGTGTTCGTCGGCGCGCTGCTCGTTCAGTCGACGCCGCTCGCCTCGTCGCTCGGCTGCTGGCTCCAGGGAATGAGCGCGCCAGGCGTGTTTGAGGACGAAGTGCATCTACGCATGATGGCGCTGTTTGCGGGCGACGTCGGTGTCGGCCTTCCGGAGGCGTCGCGCTACGACCACTTTAAGGCGTTGCTGCGGCAAGCCGGTCACTCGCGCTTCGCGCTTGAGCCCTTCGAGTTGTCAACACTGCCGGCGATTCCCGACGAGGCGTTTCGATTGCCAGCTCTCCTGCTTGCGATGAGCCGTCGAAGCGACGCGTTCGGGCCAGAACTCGCCGGCATCGATCTCGCATTTCGCGCGATGGGGCTAGCGCCTTGCTGGACTGCGCTGCGCGATGCGCCGGAGGTCCTATTCGATTCACACGGGCTAGATTTGCGCACGTTCGTCGGTCTCATGGACGAGACAGCGCCGCAGTCGATCTCGCAATGGGTCGTCGAACGGTTCGTCGCGCGAAGCGAGAAGTGGCGCCAGCGCATTGAGCGCGCGATCGCGTGGGCGGGCGTTGCACTGCGCGAGTGGGACGAAGTCGTGATCGAGGCTGCGCGACGCGCAGTGTCGCCGCGCGCGGCGATGGCCCAGCTAATGCGGGCGAAGGCGCGCGAAGGCGCCGTCTATCATCACGAGTACCGGCTTGAGGGCCGCGCATTGGCCGAGTGGTTCGAGGAAGCGATGCGTAATCCGCTACCGCTCGTCGATGCGCTCGCGAGAAGCCGACTTGTCGTGCCGGGGTTTGCCGACCGCAGCCTTCTCGTCACAACGCTGATTGGTCCAAGCGGCCGAATGTTCCGTGTGTTCAGCGACGACGACCTGGCGATCATCAGGCGCTGGATCAACTGTTTGCCCGAGTCGCGGCTTGGGTCTCCAGAAGCCGTGCCCGACGCACAACCGGCCCTCGCAGGCGCCGGCCCCGGCACCCCGGCTATCGCTTACCGCGTCGATGACATGGCGCGCAGCCCCGCGCCCTCGAATTTGCGCGACCTCTACTTCGCACTGCAAGGCCGCGCGCTCGCGCCTCACATGCAGCGGCTTGCGATCGACTATGCCAACCGCTGGATCGCCCGCGCGCGGCGCTCCCTCAATCGTTCGCAACGCGGCTTGCCGCGCGCTTGGCGCGTCGGCGCGCTGCGCGAATGGCTGCTCGATCAGCACGACTGGCAGGGACTCGCGTTCGAGCGGAGCGACCCTGAGGACATGCCGTCGCGCGAAGCGGTGGTCGACGCCACATTACAGCTCGCGCCACTTACGCTGATCGACGGCTCGTGGCTGCAGGGCTTCAGCGATTGGCGCCTCGCCGCGTCGCAGGTCGGCTTCGCGTTGTTTCAAACGTACTGGGACGAGCTCGGCAACGGCTGCTATCAACTGAACCATCCGAGGATCTTCCGCGACGGCCTGCGCGAAATGGGTATTGAGCTACCGCCGACGGGCACGCGTGCGTTCGCATGCGATCCTCGCTTGTTGGACGAGTCGTTCCGGTTGCCCGTCTACTGGCTCTGTCTCGGCAAGCTGCCACGCAGATTCATGCCGGAAATCGTCGGTATGAACCTCGCGATGGAACTTTCCGGCGTCGGCGGCAGCTATCGCTCCGCGCGGCGTTTTCTCCAACACTACGGCTTCAGCACTGACTTCGTCGACATTCACAACTCGATCGACAACGTGTCGACTGGACATTCGGCGTGGGCTGTCGACGCGATAGACGTGTACATGCGACAGGCCGCTTCGGTTGAGACGGGGGCGGCGCGTGCGAGCTGGGAAAGGATCCGCGTCGGCTACGAATCGCTTGCGCCGTTGCCGAGCCGCGGCGAACGGATGCTCGGCGCGCTGGGGCTGCGGCCTTGGATGCGCATCGCGCCCGATGCCGGCAGGGCGCCGCTCTTGCTCAATCAGCACATGCCGGTCGCGGCGCCCGCCTGAGCGCCGTCCGGGATTTCGATTTCAAACAGCATGGAGGAACGATGTCGCTCGTCAACGTACATAACGAATGGGATCCGCTCGAAGAGATGATTGTGGGGATCGCGGACGGCGCGCAAGTGCCGCGTGCCGATCCGGGACTCTTTGCACTCGATTACGCCGACCATCACGAGCGCGCTGACCAGATTCCGTCCGGCCCGTATCCGGCGCATGTAATCGCCGAGGCGAACGAAGACCTCGACAGGTTCGCACAATTCCTGCGCAACCACGGCGTGACAGTCAGGCGTCCTGAGCCGGTCGATCATACGGTGACGTTCGGCGCACCGGGCTGGCAGACTGACGGCGAGTACAACTATTGCCCGCGCGATGTGCTGCTGCCTATAGGCGACCTGATTATCGAAGCGCCGATGACGCTGCGAAGTCGCTACTTCGAATCGCATGCCTATCACTCGCACCTGCTCGACTACTTCGCTAGCGGCGCCAAATGGATCTCGGCGCCTAAGCCTCGCTTGCCCGACAGCGCGTACCGCGTCAAGGCCGCCGACGGCGAAATCCTCGCCAATCACGAGCCGATTTTCGACGCGGCAAACGTGATCCGGATGGGGCGCGATATTCTCTACCTTGTCTCGCGCAGCGGCAACCGGCTCGGGTACGAATGGCTGCAACGTACCCTAGGTGAGGGTTATCGCGTGCATCCGATCGAGGGAGTCTACGACGGCACGCACATCGACACTACGATTACGCTCGTGCGCCCGGGACTCGTTGTCTTAAGTCCCGAACGGATATCGCGCGCGCAAGTGCCAGCGATTTTCCGCAACTGGGAAGTAATCTGGTGCCCGGGGATGGTTGATACCGGCTACTGCTGGTCCTATCCACGCGCATCGATCTGGCAGGGAATGAACTTCATCATGGTCAACCCGTCTCTTGCCGTGGTCAACGACCGGCAGATTGAGCTGATCCGTGCGCTCGAAAAGCACCGCATCGACGTTGCACCGCTGCCAATGCGGCATGCGCGCAGCTTGAGCGGCGGGTTCCATTGCGTGTCGGTCGACGTCCGCCGCCGCGGCCAACTCGAAGACTATCGCTGAGCGCCCACAAGGAGCGGCAATGGACTATCTGTCGATCATCCTATTCGTAATTTCGACCTGTGTGACGCCGGGGCCAAACAATGTGATGCTGATGTCATCCGGTGTCAACTTCGGCGCCGCGCGCACAATGCGCCACGTCGCGGGGATCAATGTCGGCTTTCCGCTTATGCTGACCGCGGTCGGGCTCGGGGCTGGGGCTGTCTTCCGCCGTTTCCCGGCGCTGCACGACGTATTGCAGTTCGCCGGCGCCGCCTACATGCTGTACCTCGCATACCGGATTGCGACGTCGCCGACGGTGAGCTTCGATGCGAAGGCGGCATCGCCTCTAGGCTTTCTGTCGGCAGCATTGTTCCAGTGGATCAATCCGAAAGCGTGGGTAATGGCGGTCGGCGCGGTGCTCACGTATGCGTCGACATCGGACTCGTACGCGTTGGATGTACTCGCGATCGCGCTACTGTTTTTTGCATTCGGCTCGCCGTGCTCGATGGTATGGGTGCTCTTCGGGACGTTCCTACGCCGCTTCTTGACGAAACCGCATGCGTTGCGCGCATTCAACCTCGCGATGAGCGTGGTGCTTGTTGCGTCGCTAGTACCGGCTCTCGCCGGACTCGTCAAGAAAGGGCGAAGCGACGCGTTCGTACATCTGTCGCGGCAACCTGCAGCCGGGCGCGCCGAGACACCGCTAGCGCAACTCACAAGGCAGTCCTAGTGACGCGCAGCGCCCCTCGTTTTTCGGAATCGAACTACGGACGGTCCTTCTAGCATGGCCAACCATATTCTGGGCATCTCGGCGTTTTATCACGACAGCGCGGCCGCGCTAGTCTGTGATGGCGTGCCTATCGCGGCGGCGCAGGAAGAACGTTTCACAAGGATCCGCCACGATAGCGGATTTCCGGCGAACGGCATTCGCTATTGCCTTGGCGAAGCAGGCATCCGGCTAGACGATCTCGCCGCGATCGTCTACTACGAAGACCCGAAGGAAAAATTCTCACGCGTCATGTCTTCATTTGCGAGCGCCGGCATCGGCGGCGCAGCTGCGTTTTCACGCACCATGCCGGAATGGTTGCGCTGGAAGCGCCGCGTGCTCGAACACGTCGACAAGGAAATCGCCCAGCTTGGCTGCGGTTGCGCGCCGAAGGTCATCGCTTGCCGGCACCATCGTTCGCACGCGGCGGCGGCGTTCTTTCCATCGCCGTATGAGCGGGCCGCCGTGCTCTGTATCGACGGAATCGGCGAATGGCATTCGACGACCGTGTGGCGCGGGTCGGGCACATCGCTCGAACTGTGCAACTCAATCTCGTATCCGCACTCCGTCGGATTATTCTATTCGGCGTTCACGTATTACTGCGGGTTCAAGGTCGATTCTGGCGAGTACAAGCTGATGGGGCTCGCCCCGTACGGCAAGCCGGTCTATGCGCAGAAGATTCGCGACGAGCTGATCCACATCCGGCCGGACGGCTCATTTACGCTAAATATGCGTTATTTCGAGTACGTGAAGGGCGACCGGATGATCGGCGAGCGATTCGAGCGGTTTTTCGGCGGCCCAGCCCGCAAGCCGGAAAGTCCGATCTCGCAGCGCGAATGTGATCTGGCCGCGTCGGTACAAAAGGTGACCGAGGAACTCGTGCTAGGTCTCGCGAGATCGGCCGTCGAGCAGACCGGCGAGCGGAATCTGTGCCTCGCCGGCGGTGTCGCGCTCAACTGCGTCGCAAACGGCGTGTTGAGCCGTTCCGGCGAATTCGATTCCATCTGGGTGCAGCCAGCAGCCGGCGACGCGGGCTGCGCGCTGGGCGCTGCGATGGACCTCGCGGTCAGACTCGACGGTCGCCCACATCTCGACGCGAGCGGTTCGGACGCGATGCGCGGCGCGCTGCTTGGACCGAGCTTCAGCGATGATGAGATCGCCGCGTTCCTCGACGCAAACCGGTACTGCTACAAGTCGTTTGAGGGCGACGCCCTCTATGACGAGGTGGCGACGCATATCGCCGACGGGGCCGTGGTTGGCTGGTTTCAGGGTCGGATGGAATTCGGTCCGCGGGCACTTGGTGCGCGTTCGATCCTCGGCGATCCGCGCGATCGCGAAATGCAACGCAAAATGAACCTTAAGATCAAATATCGCGAGTCGTTCCGGCCCTTCGCGCCCGCCGTACTTCTCGAGGATGTGAGACGCTACTTCGACTCGCGCGAAGAGAGCCCGTATATGCTGATCGTGTCTCAGATCGCCGATGCGATCAAGACCGACCTCACGCGGGGCCCCGGCGATCATTGCCGCGACCTCGGCAGTATCAACGACGTGCGGTCGACATTGCCCGCGATCACGCACGTCGATCTGTCCGCGCGCGTCCAGACCGTGACCGCGCAAAACAACGCACCGTTCACCAAGCTGTTGCGCGCATTTAAGCGCAGAACGGGCTGCTCCGTGCTCGTTAACACATCGTTCAACGTACGCGGCGAGCCGATAGTCTGCAAGCCCGAAGAAGCATACGCTTGCTTCATGCGCACACAGATGGACGTGCTCGTGCTCGGTTCGCATGTACTCGTGCGAAGCGAGCAGCCAGTGTTTCAGGAAGCGACCGACTGGCGCGTTGAGATTCCGCTTGATTGAGCCAATGTCCGAAACTCGAAAGGAGAAGGCGATGCTGCTCAGCGTGCTGTTCTATTCGCTGCACATGCTGGTGCTCGTACCTGTAGGCTGGGTGCGTCGGATCGGCAATTTTTCGCGTTTCAGCCCGAGCTTTCATCGCGCGCCCACATCATGGGATCGCTACTGCCGTCTTGACCCATCAAATGAAAACTGGGGAAAAATGCCATGTCGGCGCTCGTATACAAAAATCTGAACTCATCCCCGATCGTCGCAGTGAGGGGCTCGGGTGTCTGGATCGAGGACGCTTCGGGCAAGCGCTATCTAGATACGTGCGGAGGCGTTGCCGTCTCGAGCCTCGGCCATGCGCATCCGCGCATCGTCGCGGCGATGGAGCGCGAGGCGCGCAAGATTGCGTGGACGCATGCGGGCAGCTTCACTACGCCTGCGGCGGAGGAGTTGGCCGAGCGGCTGGTCGCGGCATCGAATGGGCTCGCGAAAGCGCAGTTCCTGTCAGGCGGCTCAGAGGTGATGGAGCTCGCGATGAAGATCGCCTATCAGTATCAGTGCGAGCGCGGCAAGCCGTCGAAATCGATCTTCATCGCGCGCCGACAAGGCTATCACGGCAGCACGTTGGGGACGCTCGCGATCTCCGGCAATCCGCAGCGCCGCTCGGTGTTCGAGCCGCTGCTGCCGCGCGCCGAGTTTGTGTCGCCGTGCTATGCCTACCGGCACCGGCGCGCGGGTGAGAGCGATGAGCAGTACGCGGGACGCCTCGCACAGGAGCTCGACGACAAGATTCGCACGCTCGGCGCGGAAAACGTAGCGGCGTTCGTCGCCGAGACGGTAGTCGGGTCAACCAACGGCGCGGTGCCTCCTGTCCCGGGCTACCTGAAGAAGATCCGCGAAGTCTGCGAACGTCATGACGTGCTCCTGCTGCTCGACGAGGTGATGGCCGGCATGGGGCGGACCGGTCCAGTGTACGCCTATCTCGAGGACGGCGTCGTTCCTGATCTTGTGGCAATTGGCAAGGGTCTTGCGGCCGGCTATCAGCCGATCGCCGCGGTGCTGATGTCGGCCGCCGTGCACGATGCGATCGCACAGGGCACGGGCGTGCTCGGCAATGGGCAAACGCACGTCAATCACCCGTTCGCGTGCGCCGTCGCGCTCGAAGTACAGCGCACAATCGAGGACGATCATTTGCTCGACGCAGTTGTCGTGCGCGGGCATCAGTTGCGCGCACGGCTGAAGGAGCGATTCGCAAATGTCGGAATCGTCGGGGACGTGCGGGGCCGGGGGCTGTTTGTCGGCGTGGAGTTCGTCGAGGACCGCGACTCAAAGGAACCGTATTCTGGCGGTGCGACGTTCGCTGCGCGCCTCAAGCGGGAAGCGCTCCAACACGGCCTGCTGATCTATCCCGGTTCGGCTACGGCTGACGGCGTGGAGGGCAACCATGTGCTGTTCGCGCCACCTTTCATCTCGTCGGCGTCTGAAATCGACGAAATGGCTGAACGTTTCGAGGACATCGTGCGGGCGTGCATGGTCCGCGAGCAGCCGGGTGCATCACACGCGCCGGCCGGACTATCCACGGTTTTCTCGCGATAGGCCGAGCTGCTATGCTGGCAGCGTGAAGGCGAACGCTTTGATCGATGAAACAGAAACTGAATCCGGTCGCGGCAAAGGTGCTCAAGCGCCTGCACTACCCGCTCGACGTGATCCTGATGTGCGCGCGGTGGTACGTGGCGTAGCCGCTGAGCCTGCGCCATCTTGAACAGATGATGGGCCAGCGCGGGATTGCAGTCGATCATTCGACCGTGCACCGCTGGGCCATGAAGCTGTTGCCGGTACTGGAGAAATCGTTTCGCCGTCGCGTGCAGCTATCTCCGACCAATAGAGATTCTTTACGTTGACTTGCCTTCAAGATCTGCTTCGCGAACTTGACAGATCCCTCTGTCCTAGCCATTCACTCGATCCGGCGGAATACTAGCGTGCCGTTGGTGCCGCCGAACCCGAACGAATTTGAAATGGCAACATCAATCGGCATGCGTCGAGCTACGAGGGGTACATAGTCGAGGTCGCATTCCGGGTCGGGCCTTGTCAGGTTGGCGGTCGGCGGCGCAATCTGGTGGTGCACGGTGAGCGCGGTGTAGACGGCCTCGACACCACCCGCAGCGGCAAGCAGGTGCCCGGTCACTGATTTTGTCGAGCTGATCGCGAGGTCCTTGGCGTGTGAGCCAAAGGCTGCCTTCAGCGCGAGCGATTCCGCGCGGTCGCCGAGCGGCGTTGAAGTGCCGTGCGCATTGATGTATTGCACGCTGTCGGCCGCGACGCCTGCATTGCGCAAGGCATTGCGTATGCAGCGGGCCGCGCCTTCCCCGTCTTCCGACGGGCTAGTAATATGGAATGCGTCACCGCTCAGTCCGAACCCGGCCAATTCCGCGTAAATCCGTGCGCCGCGCCGGCGCGCGTGCTTCATCTCCTCGAGCACGATGATGCCCGCTCCTTCACCTAACACGAAGCCGTCGCGCTCCGCGTCCCACGGGCGGCTCGCTGTCTCGGGACTTTCGTTGCGCGTCGAGAGCGCCTTGGCCCGGCCAAAGCCCGCGAGGCTGCTCTCAGTGATCGCCGCCTCCGCAGCCCCTGCAATCATGACATCGGCGTCACCATACTCGATCAGCCGGGCGGCGTCTCCGATCGCATGAGTGGCGGTCGAGCACGCCGTCGCCATGGCGAGATTCGGTCCCTTGAGCCCGTACCGGATCGAGAGATGCCCCGCGATCATGTTGATGATGGATGAGGGCACGTAAAATGGGGACACCCGACGCGGCCCTTTGTCCCTTATCGTGAAGGCAGTATCGACGAGGGTCTGAACTCCGCCGGTTCCGGACCCGACATGAACGCCGATCCGGGAGGCATTTGCCTCGGTCACTTTGAGGCCGCTGTCGACGAATGCCTCCATGCCGGCCACGACACCGAGTTGGATGAAGCGATCCATATGGCGGACCTCTTTTTCCGAAATGAAGCGAGTCGCGTCGAACCCCTTGACTTCGCCAGCGATTTGCGCCGGGAAATCGGTCGTATCGAAAAAGGTAACCCGGCCGATTCCACTGCGGCCGGCAATGACATTCGACCAATTTTCCTCGACGCCAATCCCGACTGGGGAAATGGCACCAAGACCGGTGACGACGACTCTTCGCTTGTCCATTTTTTTCTTATTTGATATCGAAAATCGAGCAATACCGCGCGAAACGCTAAAGCTTTCATCGACCCGTGCGATCGATAGGGGCTTTACGGTTTGATCCGATAGTAGCCATGTGGCCTTCATTGCCAAAGCCGGCACCCACTATCACAATCGATACAGTCATTGCCACGGCTCCGATGGTTGTTCTTATCCGCTCCCGCAGAAAATCGATTTCGACGTTCAGATGGATATTCGCTCCGATAGCGTCGCTTGCATCGGGGCAGGTCAGGAAAGTCCACTTTCCGGCACGGATAGTCGGAAACTGTGCCGCGCGTCGCAGGAAGCGACTATGCGGCATCTCGCCTCAAGCTACAAAATCAATTGTTTGGATAACACTGATTCGCGTCGCAAATGAATGTCCGCGAACGACCAGCATGACGAACGCGCGCATCGTCGATATTCTGCGCAGCGATAAAGGACGACTGGCGGTTTACTTCCGCATTGTTGATCAGCAACGTAGTATCCAGGGTGGCACGCGCGGCATGCGTCACGCTCTCGTCGTCGCACAGATCGAGAGTAACTGGAACCACGCGCGCGTCCTTGATATCAACTGGACCGGCGCGCGATGCTGCGTAGACCTTACCTGCCCCGCGTGGGAGCAAGCGCGCGACGAACTGCGCGCCGGGCCCGCGATTCGCGCCCGAAACAAAGACGACGGTCGCGCGATCGATCATGACAGGGCGTTTAAGAGCGTGACGGGCTGGTATTGCTGCAGGAGATTTTCGGCATCAATTTCTACATACGTGCGATGGCAGACCACTTCCCCAGTGTTCTGCCCCAGAAATAACTTTGCATAAGTCCAGATTATTCTATGATCGAGTCATGGAGTGCAGGAGACGATCATGGGGTGCAAAGGAGTCGAGGTTGTCTCCTCGGAACTGGAGCGAGAACAATTCCCTTCAATGAGCCGCTTGCGTTCGCTGCCTTGTTCTCTGGTCCGCCGTGCAAAGGTTGTCTTGATGACCGCTGACGGTCATGCGAGTCAAGAAATTGCAATGCAGTGCGAAGTGATACCGCCGGCAATTACGCAATGGAAGAAGCGGTTTATTGTCCATACACTTGCCGGACTCTGCATGAGAAGCCGGACGGGGCAATGCACTGGTGCGTGCGGTCCGCTGCTGCAGCGTCAGGGATTTTGAAGAGTTCGGTGGCCCGATAACTATCGTTTTTCTGTGTATAACCCTCATCGGTCAAAAAGCGTCAAGCTGTAAAACAATCCCTACTTTCTAGAGCCTTTCTAGCAGGTTGCTGAAGTACCGCTGAAACACGTCATCGCGCAAAGTTCGTGAACCTTTGATAGATGAACCACCACTTGCCCACTGGAAATCATGCGCGGCGCCGACACGTACACCGAGATGCTATGTGAGAGGGCAGTGACAGAAGCCCGACTGGAGTAAAACGGGAGTTGCACACTCGTTTTCTCCGAAGGAGCACGCAAATGAATACGCCTGACACAGCCCTCCGTGGACAGGATACGACGGCAGCTGGCCGCCTGTACATGGCCTTTGAACTGGGTGAGAAGAACTGGAAGCTTTCGCTGGGTGATGGCCAGCGTGCGCCCAGCCACTGCACGGTTATCGCGGGTGACACCACGGCGGTTCTCGCCAGCATCGCGAACGCCAGTGTGCGCTGCCATCTCACTGCCGACGCACCGGTCTACAGCTGCTATGAGGCGGGTCGCGACGGTTTCTGGCTGCACCGCTGGCTGACGGAACAGGGTATCGTCAATCTCGTGGTGGATTCGGCCAGTATCGAGGTGAACCGGCGTGCCCGTCGAGCGAAGACGGACCGGCTTGACAGCGACAAGCTGCTGTCGATGCTGATGCGCTACCACGCCGGCGAGCAAAGGGTATGGGCGGTTGCCCGGATTCCCACGCCTGAGCAGGAGGACGACCGCCGCCTGCACCGCGAACTTGAGCGTCTGCGGCACGAGCGTACCGCACATACGAACCGTATCCGCTCCCTGCTGGTGCTGCACAACCTGCGCGTCCGGAATATCGGTGGCCGCGTCTGGTCGCGCAGCTGGGCCCAGCTGCGCGAGTCGGTCGCACCGGGTCTGCGCGCCGAGATTGAGCGCGAATGCGAGCGGCTGGAACTGGTACGCAAGCAGGTCCGTCTGCTCCAAACACAGCAGGAGCAGCAGGTACGCAGTGGCGCACATCCCGCCATGACGGTGCTCACACAGCTCGCTGGCATCGGTACGGGCAGCGCATGGACGCTGGTCCAGGAACTGTTCGGGTGGCGCAAGTTTCGCAATCGCCGGGAACTTGCCGGCTGCCTGGGCCTGACTCCCACGCCCTTCGCCAGCGGCACCACTGAGATTGAACAGGGTATCAGCAAGGCGGGCAACCGCCGATGCCGGTGGCTGCCGGTCGAGCTTGCATGGAGCTGGTTGCGCCTGCAGCCCGGCAGCCAGCTCAGTCACTGGTTCAACAAGCATTTTGCCGGCACGGGCAAGCGGCTGCGGCGCATCGGTATCGTGGCGCTCGCCCGACGTCTGGCCATCGCCCTGTGGCGCTTGCTCGAGCACGGTGAGATTCCCGCTGGAGCCAGACTCAAGCCGCGGGAAGCCAGATACGGTGAGTGACTAAACCATCCAGATGCAGTGACAGCATACAAGGTCAACGCGCCCGAAACAGACTCGGGCCACCCCATTGCGGGCGGCCGTTTCCCTAGGGCGTGTTCACACTAATTGTGTTTGATCGTATACTTCGGTGATGGAAATCACCGAAGCCCAATATCAACGGATCGAGCATTGCCTGCCACGACAGCGGGGCAATGTCAGCTTGACGAACCTGCAGGTGCTGAATGCGATCCTTTACGTCGCCGAGCACGGCTGCAAATGGCGCGGACTGCCCAAGCGTTTTGGCCGATGGCACACGATCTACACGCGAATGAACCGCTGGTCCAGGAGTGGTGTTCTGGATCGCGTGTTTACGGAGTTGCAGCGTGAGCAGATCGTTCGCGTCAGGATCGAAGCGGTCTCGCTGGATAGCACGGTGGTAAAGGTTCATCCTGATGGTACCGGCGCATTAAAAAAAACGGCCCCCAATCAATTGGAAAATCCCGTGGCGGATGGACCACCAAGATTCATATGGTTGCCGCGGATGCTCGAACAGCCATAACGTTCGCGCTGTCCCCCGGCCAGGCTGGCGATGCACCAGAAGGACGCGCGCTGCTGCAAAGCCTTGGGCGGCCCAACCGACCACTGCACCTCATCATGGACAAGGCGTATGAAGGTGACGAGACACGGCAACTCGCGCTCGACCTGGGTTTCATTCCCGTCGTGCCGCCCAAAAGCAACCGCCTTGAACCATGGGAATATGATCGGGAAATGTACAAGCGCAGAAACGAAGTTGAGCGCCTGTTTCGCCGCCTCAAAGGCTTCCGCCGCATCTTTTCGCGGTTCGAAAAACTGGACGTGATGTTCCTCGCCTTTATCAATTTCGCGCTCATCGTTGATGGGCTCAGATAGTGTGAACACGCCCTAGACCATGCACGCTCGGGAAGCGAACGCGAGATCAGCGATTTCCCTCGGGGTGGTCGGCCAGGGTAAGCACCTGACGCACCAAGGGCGCCGGCATCCCCAACGCTCTCGCCATCGAACCCACATTCGCCCAGATTTTCTCTTTCAGGCACGTGGTATAGAACAAAGCGAATTCCGCGATCTCGCAGTTCCCGTGCATCATGGTTTTGTGATTGGCAATGGATGAGCGTCTGAGATGCGCGAGCCCGAATTCCTTCACCAGTTCGAAACGGGGCGCGTTCGGCGGGGGAGGATCTTCGACCACACTCAATACGGCCCGAACCTTTTCATCGAAGGTCGCGTTCGGCGGCATCAGCGCTGCGCGCTCGAGCAACCGTGACGGACCACTGTGGCCGCAGTAACGCAGGGCGAAATCCACGGTCTCGGCGAGCGAACCGGTAATCCGTGCGCGACCGAAGAAGTCCGCGAGCGCCTGAGGGACCACAGTCAGCCTGCATTTTACGTAGACGCGACTCGCCTGAATCTTCAGATCCCGGGCCATTTCGGCACCGCTCGCCCATACGCCGGCCACGAGCATGCTTTCGTAAAACAGCCCGAAATCATATGAAGTGCTGCCCGTCTCGGTCATTCTGGTATGAAGGGCAATCGCCGCTTCTTTGTTAAGACAGGGCGCCGCGGCGGCTTCATGGAACGCTGCCGTATTGGATTCCATCCCTTGCAAAACTGTTCTCCTCACGGATAGTGCTTGATTAAAAAACGTGCTTCCCGTCTCCGGCGCGAGCGTCGGTACCAGGCTCGCCGTCTTCCGGAAAGCTGTTGTGCGTGACGCCGCCGAGCAAGCGGCCCGCGTGCTTCTTGCCGACCTTCAGCATGTATGCGTCGTCGCCCGACAGGATCACCGCGTCGGCTCCGTCGCGTAACAGGCCAAAGCATGACATCGACCCGGCGGCTTTCGCGCGAGCGTGTTGCTCGGCGCTCGCATGAAGTGCGGGCAGCCATTCGCCCCATTGTTTGAAGAAGAAGGGCACACCCGCCGCAGCACACTGCGCTTGAAGCGACGAGGCCCAGCCGGGATGCATAGGCCTGGCGTAAGGACCACTCTCTCCGCCGACGATCACCCAGTCGATCGACGCCGATGCGTTGGTCTGGTTGTGTCCGGCGGCCAGCATGTTCCATTGCGCGACGCGATCGAAAGGAAGGGTTACCGGCCCGAGCAGCGGCTCCATCGAGACGAAGCGCACACGCGCTGGCGTAGCAAGCAGCTTTGGAACGTCGCGGTCAGCCTCGATCTGGTCGACTACCGTTGCACCAAGCCATACGTTGCCGCCGGCGATGAGGTCGAACGCGAGTCCGTCACGCTGCATGTACGCTCGCACGTTCCCGATACGTTTCGTGAGCAGCAACCAGTCGAGGTTGGGCGTTTTGGCGATCATCTGGAAGAGGTCGATGCGCCACGCATCCGGCACGGCGTTGTCGAACACGTCCGCAAGGGAAGCGCAGAAGACACGCTGTCGACGTTTGTGTGTCGCGAAGAACGCCTCATGCTTCGCGTTCCATCGCCGCGCGTGATCCCACGTCGCCGGTGCGGTACGTCGTCGCGGGGCGCCCGGCCCCCAGTTCGGCGCGACGCCGCGGGAGAACCGGGCGTTGCGCGCCTGAGCGTAGCAGTTGTCGCATCCGCGGCTCACGCTCTGGCAACCTTCCCACGGGTTCAGCGTGTGGTCAGCCCACTCGATCGTTGTGTTTTCCATCTCTAGTTCCTCGCGGTCTGCATGGCCTGGCGGCGCGCGGGCGACGCGCGAGGCGGGATTTCGTTCGGGGCTGGCTGCGAACAGGTTCGGGCAGGCATATACGGTGTGTGTGAAAAGGGAAGATATTTCACGACGTTCAGTCATCTCTTCGAGACTACAGCGCGAGGGCGGAAGTCAAGTCCTCTGGCGTGGGGCGAGTAAGTTCGGCGTGTACGCCGACACAACCGGTCGACTGTTCCGTCGGTGCCGTCCACGTCACCGATGATGGACCTTGATCGGGTATCCTGCCTTGCGCAAAGAGACCGCGATTTGAGCATCATTTCCGGCTGACCGGCCTGGGTATCGGGGTTACGCTGTTGATTCACCCGCGCTTATCGCGCATCGACCGTCCGGCACTGCCGGCATCTTTTTTCCTCACGGGAGCCTCTCCCGAAGGGGAAGGCTCCTGTTCTTTCTGGAGCCGTCATGAAAAACACCACTCACAGCCCGCGACGTTACGTGTCCGCTTCCTGGGCACGTGTCAGCAAAGCGTCCTGCCGCGGCCTTCCGGAGGACTTCGCGCGTCACTTGCGCGAAGTCGCACGTCCACTACAGATCGCCTATCAGCAACTGATGGCTGCCTTTGACGGTAAGCCGATTGGAGTTGAATGCCGGATGAAGGATCGCCAGTCATGGGCCTTCGTGCTCCCGGACGCGTCCGGCGAAAGGACGTGGCGGATACAGCAGTTCGATATTGATGGATTCGTTGGCCATCTCTGCTTCGACTCCGTTGAGGAGGCGGTCGAAGAGATGCTGCGAATGGGATACAGCGTCACCGATTGCGGAGCGCTCGATCGCATCGCATCGACTGCCCGGTGGACGCGAGGTGTTCGCCGCTCGGCTGTCATGCAAAGGCATCAGGAAGGCCTCATCACCTATCGCCAGATGATCGAGGAGATGGCGGCGCTGACTGACTGATTTTTTTTCACCCTCTGCGGGAGCCGCCCTCCCGCACGGGGGGCGCTCCGCTAACTACTGGAGCGATCATGTTTGACGAAATCATTCTCAAGATGGAAGCCGCAATCGCGGCGCTCATGGCGCTTGTCCGAGCGGGCCACCCGCTATGTGGCACCGTAAGCGGGAAGGATTCGACCTGCGGCACCATTCTCATGCTCGAGGCAGTCCGCCGTATCGGCCTCGCCGGCGATGCCCAACCGGGTCACTTCATCTCGACCGCCGACACAACGATCGAGAACAGCAGTCTCGCCCGCCATATCCAGACGATGCTCGAAGAGATTGACGACTTTGCCGACAGGCAGGCGTTGGCTGTGTCGACCCACGTCGCTACGCCATCGCTTGCGGCGCAATTCGTGGTATCGACCATCGGTCGCGGCACGCTGGTACGGACGCCGCAAAACGGCGTGCGAAACGGCAAGCGCACCCGCGCATGCGCGACAGACTGGAAGTTGATACCACAGGGGCGTTTGCGAGCGGCGCTCGAACGCGATGCGGCCGCGCGTGGCGATCGCGAGATCGTGACGGTGCTG
Source organism: Paraburkholderia sp. JHI2823 (assembly GCF_038900695.1). Classification (NCBI taxonomy): domain Bacteria; kingdom Pseudomonadati; phylum Pseudomonadota; class Betaproteobacteria; order Burkholderiales; family Burkholderiaceae; genus Paraburkholderia; species Paraburkholderia sp. JHI2823. The sequence goes on from NZ_JAYMRY010000038.1 coordinate 18,004, forward strand.
GGAAACCGGCTGGTCGAGAGCGCTTCGCGCGGTGCTGCGATGCGTGAGCGCGGTTAAAGCGCGACCACAGCCGTGCGTGACACACGCGGCGCGCTCGCCGTGTCCCCGCTTCGTGACTGGAGCGCCGACGACGTGTGGACGATGCTTACGCTGTTTTCCGAGGAAGCGAAGCGGCCTTTCCCGTGTCCATTCTCGCAACGGACGATCGAGCGCCTGTCCGATCTTTACCGTGCGGCCAACGATGGAATGTGCGGGGTGGTACTCGGCGAGGACGGCCAGCGTGCGGCCTGCGGGTCCAGGTTCGGCTGCGTCTTCTGTTGCGTCGCTGGCGAGCGCGACCGGTCGCTCGAATCGATGGTGCGTGAGCCTGAGCATGAATACATGTCGGGTCTTAACGACTTCCGTAACTACCTGCTTGCAACGCAATGGGATCTCGGCAGGCGTGAGCTGGTCGGCCGGTCGTTGAGCGAGAACGGCTACATCCGGGTTCAGCCCGACGTTCTTTCGTTTCAGGAGAGGATGAGCCTTCTGAGGTATCTGCTCACACTCGACGCGCTTGAAGTGGAGCGCGCCGAGCAACACGATGCGGACCTCGCGAGTGGCCGCATCCCCGATACACCGGCAAACCGCGACCTGTGCGACGTGCAGTTCGAAATGATCACGCCGGCTCAACTGGTGGCGATCGACTTCATGCTGTCGATGCATCACTACGCGCCGCACGCGTTTCCGGCCGTATCAGCGTGGTTCGAAGTCCATCGCCTCGGGCGCCGCTACCGTGTTCCACAGGTCGAGGCGTTTCCGAAAGTACCAATCCCGCTGCACGGCTGGTACTGCGTTGGCCGCTTCGATGCTGAGGCGCCGACCGATGGGCTTCGCGACTACGTGGCTGAGCAATGGAACCCGTATCGGTACCCGGAGCGGGTGTCGGCCTATGCGCAGACCACCGGTGGAGAGCGCACTGTCTACTTCGAGGAGACGGACCACCTCGACGTCGACGCTTCAAGGGCATGCGAGTTCGTAACCTGCTCTTTCGACCACACGTGGTATGCCCGCGTTCAGGGCCATGCTGCGATCGAATCGGCGCGTTTCTGGCTTAACGAAACGATTCTCACACTGCCTGCCGGTGGGTCGCAGCGCTATCAGGAGATGGCACGGCGCGGCCAGTACTTCGCGCGCCTTGCCGAGCGTTTGAACCTGACGCCCGCTGAACTCGATGGCCACCTGGTCGAGAACGCGATCAGCGATGCACAGATGCGCGGCATCGAAGGCAACCAGATGCATCTCTTCCCGTTGGCCGCGTAAGCGGCCTTCTTCCTTTCACCCATGCGGGGCGGCCCGCGTGGGCTGTTCCGCGCTTGCAATGGAGCACTCGTATGCCGATTGAAACGCAGCACGGCCGCATGCCGATGTGGCAGCTGAACGCGCACGTCGATGACGGTCTTTTAATACGTGGGGGCATACCTCACAGTGGCGGGAAACTGGCATTTCATGCCTTTGAGAGAGGCTTCGCGGGGATGGTGTCCGCGTCTGCTTTCTGGAACCCGAAGACGGGACGGTTTCGCATTCCTCAGGCTAGCGACCTGACGGAGATCGACTTCGCGCTGGACAGTGCGGGTTTTACCGCGATGAAGCTGTTCCAGTCGAAGGGCAGACAGCCGGGGATTGCAGGCATCTATCCCTGGACGATGGAACAGTTCGTTGAACTGGCCTCGTTCTCCGGGGCGGCGTGGGGCCTCGCAGCCCGATATGTGCTGCGAGCCCGAGCTAGCGGTGGACCAGCAGGCGATCGACTACAGGGTGAATGCGACGGCAACGCTGCTTGAGGGCATGCTGCGAGTCGTGTATGCATGGCAGGACGAGCTCGCCCGAACCTCGAGTGCGAATGCGGTGCAGAACATGGTCCGCATTCCCGTACCCGTGGCGCAGGGCTGGGCGGTGGACGATTACCGTCGAAGTATCGACCTGATGATGCAGGTGTGGGAGCGCTGGATGCCGTGGATCGCTCCGCCGGCGCTGATCGGTCTGGGCTCCGTCTGTCGGCGACACCTGACAGATCAACGTCACGGCCTGTTCGCAATTCTCGAAGGCCTCGAGGGGCATCTCCCGCCTGGCGCGAAAATTCACTGCTTCGGCGTGAAGGGGCAGGCGCTGGAACGCCTCAAAATGTACGAGTGGGTGGCCAGCGTCGACTCAATGGCCGCCGATTTCGCTGCGCGAGTGAAGGCACGCCAGGCCGGAGTATCAAATACGGTCGCGCACCGTGCGGCCGAAGTAGATCGGTGGATGGCCGCTGCGTCGTGCCGGGTGCAACCGGCGCGCGGAGACCAGTTTCGCCTCACCTTCAAACCTTGAAACCAGCCCACGCGTTCTTCGGAGCCGTGGGCGTTTTTTTTGGCCGGCTCTGGCTGAACCTTCAGTCGGCGCGCTTGACACCGACCTGTCCGCGCCGACTCGGGGCGGGCAGGCGCACGTCGGCAAGCAGTTCCCTATCGGTATTCCATACGACAGCAGGGATACGATTTGCTTCGCGCAGCGCCTGCTTTTCCAGCTTGCGTCGTTCGTAGCTCGCGAGTCCGTTCATGCCGTAGACCTCGATGTGCGTCGTGGGCCTGGTGTCCAGCAGGTAGAAGTCCGGCAGCATCACGTCGCCTTCCGCCATACTCATGGGCTTTCCAAAGATGCGGCGCTCAGCGACAAGCCGGTTGGCCATCGCGACTTCGTGCATCGAATCGCATGGCAGAAAAGCAGAGGAGCACAGCATCACGGCAAGGTCGACCGCGCGCAGATGTCCTTTCGGTGTGCGCTCAACGAGAAGGAGCGCCACGACACGGGCGTTCGCCTCGCCGATCGCGCGCCAGGCGTGTCCATACTTTTTCGCGGCCTCCTCGATGAGCGCCGTGGTCGTGAAGTAGCGTTGACTGCGCTGGCGAAGCGAGATCGATTTGCCGTACGGCGTGTCCGCCACTTCTCCGATCTCGCCGACGATCAGCGCGCGCCGCGACACAGCGCCGTCGTCGGTGATCCGGCCGACGAACGCCTCGAACTCGAAATTGATCGCATCGCGCTCAGTTTCCTCGTAACGGCGCATCACGTGCAACACATTCTGAGCGGCAACGCCGTTGATACGCGTGTCTTCGCCGAGCCCTCGGAGCAGCATGGCTTGCACCGCGCTCCATCCGCGGCTCTGGGGCGAGCCGTCCCAGGCGTTCAGCCGCCCGTTGGCCCATAGCGCCTGCAGAAAGGCAAGCAGCGGGGCCGCGCGCCGGGAAGTGCCCGGCGAGCCTGCGGTGGCACGCGGGCGAGAGCGGCGGGATGCCGCCTCGCGTTGAATGAGTGAGGCGTCCAGGCGCACGTTGAGCCCGTTGGGGCCTTCGAGAATCGCCGCGCGGCTGTCGGAGCTGCGGCCGCTGCCGTCGCCCGGCGTCTTTCGGAATTCGCACCCTTCGGCATGCATAGGACCGTCATCGGGCCAACCGGCGAGGAAATATAGAGAGCCGTACCTGCGAATCACCAGCTTACGCGGCTCGTCGGTTCGGCACAGGCAGCGCGCGTATCCGGTGGTGACTCTCGTGCGCTCGAGGCGTTGCGCGAAGCGGGCTGGATACTCCTCCAGGTCGGACAGGGCAAACCTGCTGCCATCGAAGGATACGTTGGTCATGGACGAATCTCCTTGGTCACGTTGGGGTCGTGGCGGATCAGCTGCTGCGGTTCAGGCCAGAACCTGAACGTCATCTGCGCGGCCACGCCAGAACGTGCCGTCTTCGGTGTCGAGAACGGTCACCATGCCGCGATCCAGTTCGTGTTCGATGACGACGCCGGATCGGATTCCGGCGGGGAGTGTGGGATAGAGAACACGTCGCAGGCGGAGCGACGAGGTGCCGTCATGTTGTGCGGCCGCGAAGTCCATGGCCACATGATGAGGCAGCCACCGCGGAGTCAACGGGCGAAAGAGGCGGGATTTGGCGGTCTTTCCGCGAGGCTTTGGAAAGACCGAAAAGCTCCACAAAAAGTTCAGCTTTCCGCGAAAAGCCGTGCAGGCGCCTGCACGAAGGGAGTGAAGCGGGCGCGGTGAGCGTCACGCAGCCCGCGCGCGGCGCAGCGACACGTCGCCCGCCGCCCGGGTGCCGACGATCAGACACACACGGCGGTGGAGGTCGGCACGAAAGGCACCCGATACCGAAACCGGAGCGCCAAAGGTCAAGCGCGCGCACATTACCAGCATGAAGAGCATCGCATAGATGCAGGCGACGGCGGCTGCGACCGCGTGCAGTTCCGCCGCGAGCGCGTCGACGGGAACGGAATGCGCGCTGCTCGCGGCGATGAACGCCAGGATCGCGTGCGCGAAAGCATCCGGACACACGAGACATTGCCATGCGAGCCAGATCGCCAGCAGAGCGGCGGTGATGGTTAGCGCGAGGACAGCGTGACGCCAGATCGCAGCGATGGCGGTCGAGAACTGCGTCACGTAATTACGTGCGTCATTGGCGACGACGAGCTTCATATTGGCGAAGTCCGGCTCCGGGACCTCGCCGACCTCGACGCCGTTCACCGAGATTTTGACGACGGCCTGATCGTCGGCGTCGGCGAGTTCCTTGCGAAGCTGGGCGATCCGCAAGCGTCGGATGGCTTCGAGTGCAAGTGCGGCGGCGACTGACACGGCCGCGGTCCTCGCGACGTTCGGCTGCCGCGCTCCCGCAGCGACGAACAGCCAGAAGAAGGCGAAGGAGAGTGCAGAGAGGGCGGCAACGAACGTAAGCGAGCCCGCCCACGCCCGGGGTTTTGCAAGATCCAGCATCAGTATCTCCGTTGAGCGTGGGCAGGATTGCCCGCGCGCGTCAATTGTCGGCCGCGCGAGGTGACGGTATTGGCCCAAAAGCCCGCGGATTCGGGCTTCATAGGGGGCGGCCGACTTGTTCCGCACGACGTTCTCCACAGTGTTGCCAACAGAATCTGTGGATAACGCGTCGAGGACGTCAGGCGAAAGCTGGTGCAGTTTTGCGTGCTTTGCGGACGTCGGCCCGCGTGGTTCGCGCTTACCATGGCGTCATCACCTGCGTCATCGACGCATCGACCTGCACCGGCTTTGCCGGCTTTCCTTTCTATCCCTGTGGGGCATCGCGCCCGCAGGGGCCATGCCCTTCTTACATTTGGAGTGGGCATGAGCAAGAAGAGCGCACAGCGCAAGCATGATCTGACGGCGGACGCACACCAGCGCAATGTCGTCGCCCTGTTCAATGAATTCTCGTACGGCCACCACATCAATACGGTGTTCCGCGATTTTGTTGAACTGGCGGCGCTCGCGATCAGCAACAGCGTGGATCGCGCACAGTGCGACACGCGCGAGAAGCGCTATCTGGAGATCGTCGGGAAATACAAGCCTGAAGAGGTCGCGCGCTTCCCGAGGATGCTGGGCGAGCTCACTTTGTCCTTCGAAAAGCGCGTTGAGGTGATGGTCGCGGCACGCTCTGTTGGTGCACGCGGCGGCGGATTGACCGACGTGCTCGGCGAGACATACATGATGCTCGACCTGGGCAACGACCGCAGCGGGCAGTTTTTCACGCCGTACCATGTCTCGCATCTTATGGCCTCGATGCTGGTTGGAGCTACGATCGACTCGGCGCGCTCACGCGGCTTCGAACGTGTTCACGAACCCGCGTGCGGGGCCGGGGGCATGGTCATCGCTACGGCAGAGGCGTTCCACGACGCGGGCCTCAACTACCAGCAGGCGATGCACGCAACGTGTATCGACATCGACCCCTGCTGCGTTCATATGGCCTATCTGCAACTCTCGTTGCTGCACATTCCGGCCATCGTCGTACATGGCAACGCGCTTTCGATGGAGATGTGGGGGCACTGGTTCACGCCGGCGCACGTGCTCGGCGGCTGGAGCCATCGTCTGCGTGCCCGCCGCTCGGAGGATGCCATGCGCGAATTGCTCGGTAGCGAACCCGAACCGGCATCTGACGATGCCGTACCGGCTTTCGCCGCGGTTGCTGCGCCATGCGAGTCGCCCGCGCATCTACCGGCTCTGCCTCTCGTGGTCGAAGACGGTGATGTCGCAGTGCTCGACCAACCCGAGGTGGACACGGCTGGCCTTGCGGACCTGTTCGATGAAGCGGTGACGGGTCAGCCGCGTGCACAACCGTTCCTTGAACTGATCGACCAGATGACCTTGTTCTGAACGAAGGCCCGGATACCACTCCGGGCCCTTTTTTTAAAAGCCAGCCGGTATCGTAGATCTTTCCGCGGCCTCGAAGCGCCATTGCGCGGTATCGTCTCCTCTACCATCCGCGCTTCAAGCGCATCGACCGGCCCTATATCTGGGCCCATTTCTTTCCTCTTCACCCTTCGGGAGCCCAACTCCCGACAGGGGCGGTGCTCCCTCATTCCTTTGGGAGTCACCTCATGTTTTCGAATGAATCTCTGACGTGTGGCGGGGCCAGCCAGCAAACGGTCGATGAGCCACAGCCGCAGTTCACCAGCGCGAAACTGCCTATCGATCGCGAGAGCATCCGCTCCCGGCGGCTGCTCGACATGATCGAGCAGGTCGAAGCCCTCAACGCACCGGGCAACCGGACAGTCTTCGAGATGCTGCTCGACGCCGGCGCGGATTCGGATCGCCTGCAATATCGCGATCCGAAGGATGACGGCCATGCGGTGTTCTCTGCAGCGCTGCAATTCCGCGTCGCTACAGCGAAGCTCAAGGGATTTGTTGTGCTCGAGGACGAGCCGGAAAATCGCTGCTATTGCCTGCTCGTGCAACGGGAAGGCTCTATCGGCTTCGAAGTCGTCCCGAGGCGAGTCACGATCAAGTCGCTCGCGGCAGATCTGCACAAGCTCGTCGATGACGGCGAGCGTCGCTGGAGTGACATCGCCTTCAATGTCACGCCGGTGATCATCGCGGAAACCGAATAGCGTCCTTCCGCGGTCTGATGGGCTGCACTCGCGTTTTGCCCTCTTTAGCTATCCACGAGAATTTGATGCAGAAGCGTTGAGCGCCCTGCGCATACGCCTGACCAGACGATGAACTACGGCCCGGATCGCTCCGGACCATTTTTTTTTTAAAAGCCACCCCGTATCGGCGATCTTTTCGGCATCTCGATCCGCTACCGCGCGGTATCGTCTGTTTACCTACCGCGCTTCATGCGCATCGACACCGGCCCTCGCGGCCATCTTTTTTTACCCTTCGGGAATCCTCTTCCCGTTGGGGAACGGGTTCCCCTTCTGGAGACCCGCAATGCAACAGCAACCTACCCTCAGGCTCGGCGACATCAAGCTCGGCCGCAACCCCCGTCAGTATTTCGACCCCGCGAAGATGGCGGAGATGGTCGAGTCCGTGCGTGTGCAGGGCGTGATGCAGCCGGTTATCGTGCGTCCGCTCGACGATGGCTCTCACGAGCTCGTCGCCGGGGGTCGCCGATATCGCGCTGCGATGGAAGCCCACGGCGCTGACTATCCGATGCCCGTCGTCGTCAAGCCGTTGGACGAATTCGAGGCGCGCTCGGTCGCGCTGATTGAAAACATCCAGCGCGACGATATGGCGCCGTCTGAAGAAGCCATCGCGGCGGCAGAGATTGTCGGCCTGTGCAAGGGCGACCGGGACGAGGCCGCGGCCCAGCTTGGCTGGAGTCGCCCGGTGCTCGACTCGCGTCTCGCGCTCATGAACTGCAGTGCGGCGGTGCTGGATGCGCTCAACACGCGCACCATCAAGCTCGGCCACGCCGAACTCTTCGCCGCCTTTACTAAGGAGCAGCAGGACAAGCTTCTGCCTGTCGTCGTGAAGGAAAGCCGCACGGTCGCGGATCTGAAGAAGACGCTCGAACAGGTCTCGTGCTCGTTGCCCGCTGCGATCTTCGACAAGACCGATTGCGCCGGGTGTCAGCACAATTCGGCCGCCCAGGCCGAGATGTTCGGCGAGTCGATCGGCACGGGCAGCTGTACGAACCGCGCCTGCTACAACGAGAAAACGGAAAAGCAGCTCGAAGCGACGGCCGCAGGCCTGCGCGACGAGTACCAGACCGTTCGTATCGTTCGCCCGGGCGACAACCACACGCGTATCCAGCTTGTGGCGGATGGCTCCAAGGGCGTCGGCGCCGAACAGATGAAAGCCTGCTACGCGTGCCAGAACTTTGGCGCGGCGGTCAGCGGCCTGCCTGACTCGATGGGCAAGGTCTACAAGGGCCAGTGCTTCGACACCGTCTGCAACATGAAGAAGGTGGCGGCGCGCATCAAGAGCGAGAAGGCTCCTGACACGGCTGCGGCGAAGGCCGCCTCGGCGACAGGCGCCTCCAAAGCGACCAGTGCGACGAGTGCGGCGAGCGCTGCGAAGGGCAGCAAGCCGTCCACGACGGCCAATCCCGAAGCAACCGTCGTCGCCGAGTCCGATCGCGTCAAGACGTACCGCGTCGCGCTCTGGCGCAAAGCGTTGCGTCGCGAGGTCAGCACGGACGTCGCGCTCGCGCGCCAGTACCTGATCGCGGTCGTTGCGACCGGTCAGGCACGTAGCATCGCGGCGGAACCGGTCAACACGATCTGGGAGCGCCTCATCGATGACAAGCCTTCAGTGGGTGACTTCTCGAAGGCCGCCTCGGCGGCAGGCGAGCTGGAGTCCGACGTGCAGGTCAAGCTGCTCGTGGCGCTCGTGATGTCTGCGATCCAGGGTGTGGACGTGCCGTATCTCGTCCCGATGTGCCGCCATCACAAGCTCGATCTCGCGAAGCACTGGAAACTCGACAAGGAGTTTCTGGAGCTGATCACCAAGTCCGAGATGAAGGTGGTAGCCGACGAACTGGGCCTGCGCGCCGCGATGGGCGAGGACTTCAAAAAGGTCTTCGCGAAATCGAAGGCCGAAGTCATCGACGCTCTGCTGTCCGTCGAGGGATTCGACTACAGCGGCAAGGTGCTCAAGGTCCTGAAGTTCTGATGCTGGCCGCGGCGTCTGCCGCGGCTCCTTTCTTTTTTTTTTTCGCCGCCTTCGCGCGGCGTTTTTCATTTTCGTGAGGTTCGATATGTTCCAGCAACTCGAAGCGTTCGTGCGCGAGACCGGCAAGGTCACGCTCACGCTCAAGATGGCCGGTGAGCAGATGGCGGTGGTTGTGATGCCGGGCGGCGACTCGAAAGAGACTGCCCTGCGTCAGCCGCTCGTGCTGACAGCAACGCCGGCCGCACTCGATGAGGGATTTGTCGATGCGCTACGCACGTTCGAAGGCGCGCACCGCTCCCTCGCGGAGCAGGTGAGCGCCACGACCGAGATTCTGCAGGCGGCCGAAAAGTCGCAGGCGGGCAAGGCGCAGAAGGCGTTGTCGAAGGGCTCGAAGCCGGCGCTCCCCGCGCCCGCATCGACGGCCGACGGCAACGACGAAGGCGACGAAGAGGAGCAGACGGAAGAGGGCGGCGGCAAACCGCAACCCGTTACGTCGACGGTGGCACCGGCAGCAGCCGATGCTGGCCAGACCGATCTCCTGAGCCTTCTGTGAGGGGAACGTCATGGCTATCGCAATCGCAACGCTCACCCGCGAGTTCACCTACAACGGCATGCGTCTGCCTGATCCCGGCCCGGCGTTCACGCCGGATCAGGTACGCGATCTCTACTCGGCGCAGTACCCGGAGCTGACGACCGCAACGGTCGATGGCCCCGAATATGCCGGTGAGGTGGCGTCCTTCAAGTTTGTACGCGCAGCCGGTGCCAAGGGCGGCCATGCGTAAGGAAACCCTGCTCAAGGCCCTCGCCGATCCGGCGAGCGGCTTCAACTCTCAGGAACCGCCCCGAAAGGGCGGTTTTTTTATATGACGACGAGGTTCGCCAATGCTGTTCGATCCTTCATTCGCTGATCGAACGGTCGATGCAACAGCCGGCGGGGCATGGCAACCGCCACGCGCTGCCGCTGCCCGACATCGATCTTCCGATTGTGTTCTGACGCTGCCGCAGTTCAGTCCCGATGTGCCGCGCGAGGCCACCATCCGGTGGCGCGCTGACGTGGAGCTGGAGGGAACCGTGCTCGAGCAGTTCCGGCACGGGCCCCTGCGCGCCTCTGACGTCGACGATCCGGCCAGTCCGGTCGATGCGTGCCAGCAGGCGTTCTATGCATGGGTGCAGCGGCAGATCCGTCAGCCGCTTCGCTTCATTTCGTTGGGCCTCGACCTGTGCGACACGAACGCCGTGATGGACATCATCCAGCATCAGTACGAGCACGATGAGTTCAAGCCAGGCGGCCCGCTGCATCTGGGCGTGAAGCTGGAGAACGAGTGGGTCCATGAGGTGGGTGCACTGGCCCAGCCGTTACGGGAGGCGCATCCGCTGCTTTTGAACACGCTCTTCAATCTTGTCGATCGCGTCTCGGGCAAGACCGTGCTCATCCGTACGCCTGGCTGGTTCCTCTGCGAGGCGGCCTGCCGTCACTGGGAGGGCGACGAAAGCGCGACGGACAAGGACGTCAGCCAATGGATGATGGACTTCTACGGGGACGACAAGGAGACGGTGGAGCGGTACCTGCCGTCCGTGCTCCGTCCGCAGCTATGCCCCGACGAGATCCGCACTCCCGCGAAGGTGCCGGGCCGCCGATCCCGCAATCAGGTGCTGTCGGAGAACGAGCTGCGTCGTCTGCAGACGGGTTCCACACCGCTTGTGAAACGGGTCTGCGTGGAGCTTGCGGCGCTGCACCGGCTCCTTCGGCGGGCGGGAAACCGTCCGTTGCTCGACGACGGCTATGACGCGCGGCCGATGTATTCGGGCTGCACGTTCGTGCTGGAGAACAACGAGCGGATCAGCGAGACGCTCGACGACTTCATGAACGGTGAGTACCAGGGTGGTGAAGCCACCGAGTACAGCCGCTTCCTCACATTTTCCAACCAGATACAGGGCATCCGTGCGCAGTACGCGCAATGGGGCCTTGCCCTTCAGATGCTTGGCCACCTCGATCGCCTGCTGGCGCTTGTGGTGAGCCCTTGACTAGGAGTTCTTCCATGAAAGGTGTTCATATTGGCCAGACCGGGCATGACGTTGCCCTGTCTTCGGCTCTCTTGCTGTATTCGGCACGGGATGGTTCGTGTTACGCGACGGTGCATGCCGTAGCAGCGGAGCGTCAAACCGGGCGACCGGTGATCGGTGCGGGACGGCCGTTAAGCCGCCGCGCTCTCATCGATGCATTGGTGCAACTCGATCGCAACGCAGCGCCGCGCGCCGAGTTCCTGCCGGGCAATGTGCTGGGCGTGACGTCGGCCGCGGTGACCTGGTGGACTCCACCTGCGCGTCGACGTGTCTTCTTCCAGCGCAGAAAGGTGGGCGAGCGCACCGCGGTCGTGCCGCATCCGGGCCTCGTGTTTCAGGCTGGCGCGGGCGGTTTCCGCGTCTTTGCGGTGAAGGGCGACGCGCGTCCCGAGGCGGGCACGGCACTCTTTGAGCCGCCGTACTTCAACACCTGGGACCACGGCCAGATCTGCATCGGGTCGGCCAAAGTGCCACGGCGCATTGAAGTTTCTGCCATCGACGGCTGGGAAGAGGGCTTCTTCACCTCAGCCTTCACGCACCCGAATCCCGGTGGCAAACGCGTTGAGTACAAGGACGGGTTTCACGCGTTCTGGACCGACATGCTGGACGGGAAGTTCGAGGCCTTTCCGCTCGAAGTGCTCGTCCCCATGAAGGATGCGACGGTCGGCAAGCTGGTCGCAGGTCAGATCGGAGGGGCCAAATGAATCCCGTCGATAACGTCCTGCAGGGCTCGTTCCCTTCGGTCATGGTGCCCACGCGCGAACCGGTGGCGCCGATGTCCGGTCCCGGCGAGCGCCTGCTCATCGCGTCGAACGGCGTGTTTCTCGAGATCGACCGTCCGTGGATCCGGCTGGTTCGGCGCCTTGGCTCATTCGACTGGCATACGCCGGTGCCGTATGGCCAGGCGCAGGAACTGACGGAGCTGCGGTGCGGCGCGATTCCCGCCGCGCTCGTTGTGGAGTTCGCCCGCCTCTCGCGGGCGGCACTACCCAACGAGGTGGGTGCGTGGATCGTATGGGACTCGGTGACGGGGCGCTTTCGCATCGAGCGCCTCGCATCGCTCTCGCACGGTCCGGGCCATCTGCACTATGAGCGTCCGCAATTGCGCGAGGGCGAGTGGCTTGTCGTTGACTGCCATTCGCACGGCCACGGGAAGGCGTTTTTCTCGCTGACCGATGATCGCGATGACCTGCACGACGTGAAGCTCGCGCTCGTGCTGGGCCACTGCGATCGCACGCCGTCGGTTGCCTTGCGTCTGTGTGCGAAGGGCCGCTTCGAGGTTCAGGCGGGCGCCCCGGCGCACTGGCTGTCGGCGCTGGCCGGGGAGGTCGTATGAGCACCCCGGTTCTGCATGCTACCCCCGAGCACATGACGCGGGGCGCCTGGAAAGTCGTCGTGGTCGGAGCGGGCGGGACCGGCAGCGCATTGTTGCCGTCGCTCGCGCGCCTGCATCACGCGATGGTGGAGCTTGGTCACCCCGGTGGTATCGAGTGCACGGTCTACGACGATGACACGGTAAGCGAGTTCAACGTCGGCAGGCAGGGGTTCTATCCGAACGACGTCGGCCAGTACAAGGCGACGCTGCTCGTGAACCGGCTGAACCTGCTGATGGGCACGGACTGGATTGCCGAGCCTCGACGCGTCGATTCGCAGATCAACCTGCATGCCGATCTCGTGATTGGCTGCGTCGATTCGCGACGCGCGCGCCACGCCATCGTGCAGGCCGCAAAGCGGGGCAAGTGTCGTTACTACCTCGATTGCGGCAACGAGACGGATCGCGGCCAGGTCATCCTCGGCGAATTCGGCAAGCCCCGGCACGACCGGTTGCCCCACGTGGGCGACCTGTTCCCGGACCTGCTGAATCCGAAGAACGACAAGGGCGACGATACGCCTTCATGCTCGATGGCGGACGCGCTGCGCAAGCAGTCGCTCGTCATCAATCAGGCGATTTCAGTGCAGGCGTTCAACCTGCTCTGGTCGCTGTTTCGAAACGGCGGTCTGTCGTATTCGGCTGTGTTCGTGAATCTCGCAACGGGACGCACGAATCCGGTTCCGATCGACCCCGCGGCATGGGCGCGTTTCGGTTACGAAGCGCCGCCTGCAAAGAAGCCTGCACGCCGCCGAAAGGCGACACGCAAGGGCTGACCTCATCGAGTCACCGGCCATCAGGCCAGCGCAACGCTATACGCGTGCGTGTGACTCATGTCTCCACTGCAAGGACTTCGCCCCTCACTGGGAGGGGCGGTCCTTGCGCATACCTCAAAAGGAAGTTCGTGATGTTGAAAAAACTGTTTGACCGAGATACGAAGCTGGCAGCGCACACGCTCGTGTTCATGCTGTACGGCGTCGTGCCGATGTTCGTCTTTGGCTGGCTGCTCGCCACCATCGCACGCCATCCCGAAGCCGTCGCTGCTCTGCAGGACGAATACGCGTATCGCTACACGATGTACTGGCTCGGCGGCGAGAAGTGGCTGCCGCTGCTCCTCGGTGCGACGGCGTTCGGTTCGCTCTTCTGCGGCGCCGAATACCTCGCCCGTGCAGCGCTCCGGTACGCAGAGCCGAAGTTCATGCCCGCGGTGCGCACGAAGGTGCAGGAGTGGACGCTCAAGCCGTTCGTGAGTGCGCTGGCGTTTGTCGATGGCCTGCTCATCGATGACATCCGGGCGTGCATCGCCGTTTTCATCCTGGGCGTCGTGCTCGCTTTCTGGTCGTTGCACCTGCTGAAGGTGAGCGAATCCTGAGCGCCGGCCCGCTGATGCGGTATCGGCTGTTGTCTTGACCCAAGCGCCGCCCCTTCAAACGGGCGGCGTTTTTTTGTCCGTTGTAGCTCTGCGTGCGCGGCGAGCGTCACCAGTGCCGCAGTGACGGTACGAACAGAACGAATATCCCGGCGGCCGCGAGCGACGGCCCGAACGCGATGCGCGGGAGCGTGCGCGCCCGGATCGATGCAGCATGCAACAGTCCGGTGAGGACCGCGAGCGCGGCGGCGATGAACAGGATGGCCGGCAGCGCCTGCCAGCCCAGCCACGCACCCAGCGCGGCAACGAGCTTGAAGTCGCCGTGGCCGATGCCTTCCGAACGGCTCGCGGCCGCGACGCCCCACGATAGGGTGCGAAGCCCGAGGTAGCCCGTCACTGCGCCGATGACGGCATCGTTTAGCGGCGTGACGATGGCGCCAAGATTGAGCAAGAGGCCGACCCAGAGCAGCGGAATCGTGATCAGGTCGGGCAGCAGATGGTGGCGGCGATCGATGTCCGCTGCGACAAGCAACGGGAGGCACAGCAGGCAGGCGGCAAGGGCGATCAGCGACAGCCCGGTCGTTGTGAGCGCCACGATCCCGACGCTCGCGCACGCGAGCGCACCGAGCACGCGCTCATGCCGCCGCACGGAACGTGTATGTGTGTCCTCGCCGAGCGAACGCAGGACCGTGCTGGCGATCGCTGCAGAAAGATCCGGCATGATCGCACCGAGCGCACCTGCAACGCCGGTCAGATCGGCGAGCAGCCCGATACTGGCGATCGGCGGCGTGGACTGGATAAAGCTGGGCATGGTGGGTCGTCGAGAGTTGGTGCTGAGTCCGGGGCGATACAACGACGTCGCGGTACAGCGAACATCGTGCGCGAGGTGAGCGCGGCCCCGCGAGACGAAAGCCAGGTGGTTTTCGCGATCATTCCGGTCGGCGCAGCGACCGCCGACCCGTAGACTGTCCCTATTCCCCGCGCTTTTGGCGCATCGACCTGACCACAGCGGCTTGCCGTTGTGCCTTCTGCTTGTCTCACCGGCCGGACGACTGTCCTGCCTCCATCTTTTGATCCCCCTGGGAGCCCACTCCCGGAAGGGATGCGGCTCCCCTTTTTCCTTTCAGGAGCCGCACCATGCTGAACGTTTCCGCTCAACCCGCTTTCAAGGTTTCGGAACTGAATGGTTTTTCTGAGAAGCAACGTGTCATGGCACAGGACGTTCAGGCCAGCCCACCCCAGCTTCACCCCGGTACGATTGTCTCCGTCTGGAGCGACCGCACCGCCACGGTAATCTGGGACTACGACCTGCCGTTTGATGCCGAACGCCGTCTCGTCTCGAGCGGCCACGTCGAGCTTCACGACCTGAATCGCCTGTCCTGAGGACAGCCATACGCAGACCGGTTTGTCCGGTCTGCGCCTTTCGCTTCATCCATCTCTTCCCGACAGGGCAAACGCCCCTGACGGGACGGTTGCCCGCAATTTCGTGAGGCAACCATGATCCGTACTCTCTTCTCCATCCTTCTCCTCTCCACGCTCGCCGCCTGCGCGAACATGACTGACTTCGGCTCGCCCGACGTCTACCAGCGTTCCGACGTTCAACGAACAGGTAGCCTGGAGGAAGTCACGGTGGTTCGCGTGCGCAACATCACGATCCAGACGCGGGGCGATGGCACGGGACTGGTCAGCCTCATCACAGCGGGCGCGAGTGCGTTTCTCGGTTCACAGGTGATCGGCAATGGCAACGGCCGCTACATCGCAGGCGCGATCTCGGGCGCAGGCGCAGGCGTCATCGCACAACGCGTAGGCGCTGCGCTCTCGCGCACCGCTGGCCTCGAAATCGTGGTGCGCAAGGCCAACGGTTCGATGCTCGTGATCACGCAGCCTGACGACCAGCGCTTCAAGCCGGGCGACCAGGTTCTGCTCGTCACCAGCAGCTCGGGCGTGCGCGTCACGCACTGAGGCGCTTCTTACGTTCGCCGGCGACATGCCGGCCTTCCTCTCCAGCACGGCGAGGCGTTTCCCTTTCCGGGACGCCTCGCCATTTTTTTTGTTTCGAGGTTTCCATGAATCACATTACGAAAGTACTCCATGCCGACCGCCGCAGTGCGGGCGCGGCACGCGAGACTGAAATCACACGCCGCGCCCGCGGTTTCCTGCGCCGCGTGGCAGGTGACCTGCGTCTGCGCGCGGGCGAACACGACATCACCGAGCATCCGGCCGCACAGGGTCAGGGTTGCCGCGTGAGGCTCAACACCGGGCGTCTCATCGTTGAAGTGGCAGACGCACCGGCGCGCAACAGTGTGGCCGTCTCCTTCCGCACCCGCCGTGGCCGCGCCGACCTCTCGGGCGGTGGCGAAAACGCGGTCAGTCTCGAACAGATCTCGTCCCGCGAGGGCTATGAAGCGATGCTCGGCTCACTGCGGCTCGCCAACGGGCTCGATCACGAGCGGCGCTAGGAGGGTGTCCGATGGAGATCATCGAGATAGAGATCGAGTATGCGGGCGGCCTGAAGATCTTTGATAAGGCGACGTGGAGTAAAGAGACCGGTGAGGTGCTTGTTTCGGAGCGTCTCAAGCAGATTGTGCGCGAGGTCGCTGCGGTCGTGTCGCGCCTGCTCGATATCGATTGACCTTCAACTTTTCCGTTTTTTTCTTCCCTTGCGGGGCATCGCCCCGGACGGGTGATGCTTCGCCTCACAGGAGCCTCTCATCCATGTACACGCTTTCCATTCCCGACGCCGTTCTCTCGACCCGCACTCTCGCCGGTCTCTTCAATCTGTTCCGCGACGAGCGCGTGCGGGTAACCGACACGGCCCTCATCGAGCTTCGCGGTGCGCCGGCCGACGTGAGCGTCACCCGCTACAACGGCGAACTGGCGCTTCGTCAGTCCGGCAGCGCGGAGTCGATCGTCACCACCATGCTCGAGGAGGTGCGCAGCGCCGGATTCCTCGATGACGAAGGCGCGCAGCGCGAGTCGTGGCAGATCCGCGCAGCGGACTGGGACGGCCTGTTCGAGTTCGTGGACGTGTGCCGTAAGCCGCAGCTGCTGCTCTCGACCAACCAGGTCGAGGCGGCCACTTCGCAAGCGCGCGAGCGCGGTCGCCGGTTCGAGCTTTGCGAACTCTGCATCGAGACCATGACGCGCCTTTTCAGCTTCGGCTACTGCGGTCCCGCGATTCCCGGAACCCGCGACGTCAACAGCCGCCACGAAGTGCAGGTCGCCTATGCACTGCTCGCGAACCTGCCGGTGCCCGAGGCGGTGCTCGATGACTACCGGCAAAACGCCGGAGCATTCCGCTACGGCCCGTACTGGGCGCAAACGCTCATCCGCGTGCCGGAATTGCGCGGCGCCATGCCTGGTGCCAAGCTGGAACCGGTCGTCTCCGTGATGAAGCACAACGGCAAGACGATCGACGCACAGAATGCCGACATCCTGACCATGGTCGCGCGGCTGCTGCCCGACCGCCCGAGCCACCCCGAGGTCGAGGACGTGCTGCATGCCAACGGCCTCATCGACGATCTGCCACTGCCTGCCACGTTCGACCAGCCGGTCGATGTGGGCGAACCGGTCTCGCCACTCGCGAAGCGCGTGCGCGAGCTCGTTGCCGACACCGTGCGCAAGCGTGCGATCGACTACGCCGACAGGGAGCTGGCCGCGGGCAACATCAGCCGGCGCTTGCACCGGCATCGCTGCAACATCGCGCGGCTCGAGCACGGGCGCCATACCTTCGCGTACGGCAACCGTCTCTCTCGCGCGCTGGACGAACGCAATGTCGGCTTGCTGCTCGACGTGCTGGACACCTCGGACGAGCATAACCGTTCGAGCAAGATGGCGTTCCACGAGGTCCTCGGCGCGAAGGTTCTCGGACTGCGTTCCGCCGCCCGTCGCCGCGCCGTGTTTCACCTTTGCGGCTTCAACGAAGATGAGCAGGCGCAGTGGGAGCGCGACGCGGCGCAGGCGAAGGCCGAACGCGATGCCGAGCGCGACCTGAAGGAAGCCCGCGAGGTAGCGGCCCGCGCCCGCTACATCGGACCGGGCCAAGGCGAGCTGACTGGCGTCGAGCACGTCGATCGCGCGATCAGCGAGGGCTATTGCACGATCCAGAGCTTCCGGCACGGTGCGACGCTGCGCTACGCGCTCGTGCGCGGCAACGAAAGTGCCGCTCGTCGCCCGAGCGCGAAGGACGGCACGCTCGCGTATGCGCGCGCCGTGCTGGACCGGCGCGCTGCGTGAGCCGGTATCCCAACTTCTGAAACCCGCCGACGCCCTGTGCGTCGGCTTTTTTTTGTCCGTAGAAAACGCGAGCAGCGCGAAAGCTGTATCGATTTCGCGAGCATTGCACCGCCCGGACGAGAGGCACGCGCCTAAACTGGCTTCTATCCCCCGCGTCCCTGACGCATCGACCCAGCCGGCGCAGCCGGCAATCCAACCCGCCTGACGGGGGCATCGTCCCCGAAAGGGCGTGCTCTCCTGCCAGGCTCTCCGAAAGGACCTGTGCCATGAACCCGCAACCCGCCGAGGTGCCAGTCGCGCAGCTTGAATGCGCAATCAATCACTGGCGAGAACGCCGGCCGTCTGCCGATCCCGAAAAGCCGTCGCTGTGCGCAGAAGCACGCGCACTGGCCGACGTGTATGGTCTCGCGATCTACCACGGTTGGGCGGGCGTCTCGCGCGCCTCGCTGAGCGAACAACAGCGCGCAGCGCTCGACGCAGCCCTGCTGTAAAAACGAATTACCGCGTCTCACGACGCATCGCATCGCCGCCACCGCGGCATTCTCAATGACCCCGCCTGGACAAAGCTCCCGCCGGGGAGTTTGCTCGCGCGGGGTTTCTCTTTTTCAGGAAACCTCATGCAAGTCAACGCTTCCCAACTTAATGCTCTCCTCACGGCCTTTGTCCCGCAGCGTCTGCCGGTGCTCATCACCGGGCGCCCGGGTATCGGCAAGAGCGACATCGTCGCGCAGGTTGCCGACACGCTCGAGCACGACCTGCTGATCAGCCATCCAGTCGTTGAAGACCCGACCGACTCCAAGGGCCTGCCGTTTGCGGCGACCGACGGGCAGTCGGCGCGCTTCCTGCCGTTTGGCGATCTGGAGCGTGCGCTGCAACCGCGCAAGCGCCCGCTCATCTGGTTCCTGGATGATCTCGGGCAGGCATCGCCCGCTGTTCAAGCCGCCAAGATGCAGCTGCTGCTCGCACGCCGTATCGGCGAGCACAAGCTGCCGGAGAACGTCACGTTCCTCGCGGCCACCAACCGCCGCAACGACAACGCGGGCGTGAGCGGCATCCTCGATCCGCTGATTTCACGCTTCGCGACGGTCGTGGAGCTTGAGGCGACCATCGAGGAATGGACCGCCTGGGCCGTGGCGAACGATGTGAAGCCCGAACTCATCGCGTTCCTGCGCTTTCGCCCGGATCTGCTGTCGGTCCAGAAGACCTCGCGCGACATCGAGGCCACGCCGAGTCCCCGCAGCTGGGGGTTTGTCGCAAAGACGATGGGTGTGCTGCCGAAGGAACTGGAACTCATCTCCTACGCAGGATCGGTGGGCGAGGGGCCGGCGACAGAGTTGATGGCGTTCGTGCAGATCTACCGCGAACTGCCGTCGCCCGCGGCTGTCCTCGCGGCACCCGACGTGGCGCCGATCCCCGAGAAGCCGTCGGCCCTGTATGCAATCAGCGCGGCGCTGGCCATGTACGCGAACGAAAGCAATTTCGAGCGCGTCGTGACCTACACCGAACGCCTGATCGGCTCGGGGCTCAACGAGTTCGCCGCGCTGCTGGTGACGGACGCGCTGCGCAAGACGCCTGCCATTGCGAGCACCCATGCCTTCATCAAGGCACAGGGCGGTCCCATCGGCAAGCTGATCCACGGCTAACCGTCATACCTTCCTTTCGTTGTTCCGGGTCGCGCGCAACGCGCTTCCCGCTTCGCAGTTCCCTTTCCTGATTCATCCCATTCCATACTTTTTTCTGGAGTCTCTCCATGAACATCACCGATATTCAGTCGCGCGTCATGCTCTGCTCGGTCACCATCTCGTCGTGGGTCGCACGACGCTTCGACCTGAAGGTCACCGAGGAAGTCGAAAGCCGTCACGACACGAAGGGCATCGGACGCTTCAACAAGCGCCTGCTGCCCGAGAACGCCGCAAGCTTCAAGGAAGTCGTGTCGCTGGGCGGGCGCATTCGCCGCTACTTCTACGACCACACGCTGGAATACAACCAGCTCTCCGTGCGTCTGTTGCCGACCGACATCTATATGGAATTCTCGGCGCAGATGCGAAAAATGAAGGACGAGTTCGATCTCGCCGTGCAGGTGTTCCTGACCGACTACCTGGATCTCAAGGAACAGGCCAGGCAGGAGATGAACGGCCTGTTCAACGAGGCGGACTACCCGACCCTCGCGCAGCTTGGCGAGAAGTTCGGCGTGCGCATGGCCGTGTTGCCGTTCCCGGACGCGAGTCAGTTTGGTGTCGATCTGCCCGAGGACGTGCTCACGACCTTGCGCTCCGAAATTGACCAGCACGTCATGCGCTCCATCGAGCACGCCAATCAGGACATCGTGCAGCGTCTCTACGAAGCGGTGTCCGCGATGGCCAACCGGCTGTATGCGGCGGGCAATGTGCGCATCGACGTGGCCGACAACGTGCGCGAGCTGTGCGGGCTGCTGCCGAAGCTGAATTTCAGCAACGACCCGCAGCTCAACCACATCCTGGAACAGGCGAAGCGACACCTGGCCGTGCACACCGGCAACGACCTGAAGGAATCCGAGGTGCTTCGCTCGCAGGTGGCCGCCAAGGCGACCGAGATCGAGGAACTGATGGAAGCCTTCATGGGCGGCAAGCCGCAGGCGGCAATGCCTGCGGCCGGCCATGCGCCGCATCTGCGTATCGCTGCGTGAGGTGCCCATGGATCCCCGTATCTCGAAGCAGCGTTCGGCACTGGTGCTGGACCAGCCGTTCTTCGGTTCGCTGGCACTGCGGCTGAAGGTGGTCGAGGATCCGGCCTGCAAGACGTTCTGGGTGGATGGGGAGTCGCTGGGGTACAACCCGGCGTTTCTCGCCACCCTGAACGATCTTGAATGCCGGGGCATCCTCGCACACGAGATCCTGCACGTCGCCAACGGCCACTGCTTCCGGCAGGGGCCGCGTGACGCTGACCGGTGGAACGACGCCTGCGACTATGCGATCAACCCGGTCGTGAAGCAGGCGGGTTTTCTGCTCCCATCGCCGCACCTCGACGATGTGCGCTTTCATGGCAAGTCGGCCGAGGAGATTTACGCGGTCCTCACGCAGGAGGCGAGGCAGAAGGAGAAGGAGAAGTCTGGCGGCAAGCCTGGCGCGAATGCGCCGGATGGCCAGAAGACACCCGCGGACGGCGCGAACTCTCCGTCAGCGGCTCCCGAACCCGATGCCCCGCCGTCCTGCGGCGAGGTCCGCCCCTATCCAGGCCCGGACATGCCCGTGAAGGAGGCCGAGTGGAAGGTCGCCACGCTGCAGGCCGCGAAGGCGGCAAAGATGCGTGGCGCGCTGCCCGGTAGCCTCGCGTCTCTTGTGGAGGTGGCGAGCGCGCCCTCGGTGGACTGGCGTGCGATCCTGATGCGCTTCGCGCAGCAGGTGACCAACGACGACTACAGCTGGGCGATGCCGAACCGCCGGTATCTGCATCTGGGGCTCTACCTGCCGTCGCTGCATTCGCCAGCCGTTGGAGACGCGGTGTTCGTGCGCGACAGCAGCGGTTCGGTATTCGACGAGACGCAGGCGCAGTTTGCGGCCGAGGTCATCAACGTGGCCGAGGTTGTGCGCCCCGCGCGGCTCATCGTGATGGACTGCGACACGCGCGTCAACCAGGTTCAGGTGTTCGAGCGCGGCGACCCGATCGAGCTTGCACCGGTCAAGGGCGGCGGCGGCACGTCGTTTGTCGATCCGTTTCGGCGGCTGGAAGAGGAGGGCATCAGCCCGGCATTCCTCGTCTACCTGACGGACATGGACGGCGCTTTCCCCGACGTGACGCCTTTGTATCCGGTGCTGTGGGCGTCCACCACGCCATTGAACCGGGCACGCCCCGCACCGTTTGGCGAGATGGTCGAGGTGATTGTCTGACCGTCCAATCTTCCTGCACCCGACCCGGCTCATTGAGCCGGGTTTTTTTTTGTCTGTCGCGACGTTGGCGAGACCGGAAAGCTCAACAAAAAGTGCAGCTTTCCGGGAAAAGACGTGCAGGCGCCTGCACGGCGATCCGGCGTCATGCTGGTTCCCATCGCGTCGCTGCACACGCACCAAAATGCTGACAAATATCGCGGGGCTTTTGCCGGGCCGCGTACGCAGGCGCGCCAGAACAATACAGGCATGTCCGATGCCGCAGAAAACTCCGCCCTGAAATTCAACCGCCTCGAAGAGAGCGCGGTGAGGATGTTCTTCGCCTCGCTTCGGCCGTTGCAGGAGTTTTTGGACGCGCCGGACATCGCGGAAATACTCGTCAACCATCCCAACGATATCTGGATCGAGCGCCGCGGCATGCTCACGCGCGTGCCGCTGGAACTGAATCCCTCGACGCTCTCCGGTGCGATCCATTCGCTGGCCTCGTCGGTTGAGAAGTCCGCGAAGGCGGGGACGAACCAGGGCATCCTGAACGCGGGCCACGGCAACCTGCGTATCGCCGCGGTCATGCGGCCTACCTCCATCGACGGCGACGCCCTCGCGATCCGCAAGCATCGCGACAAACACCTGTCGCTCGAGGACTACGTGCGCGCTGGCGCGTTCTCGCGGCTGCGCGCGCGCCAGGACGAAGATGTCGACTACTTCCCGCCCGGCGCCGAGAACGACGACCTGCGCCAGGCACTGCGCGACATCGTGCGCGCGAAGAAGAACATTCTCGTTGCCGGCGGCACTTCTTCGGGCAAGACCACCTTCCTCAATGCGATCGGTTCGGAGATTCCGGATGAGGATCGGGTGATCACCATCGAGGACACGAAGGAACTGAAGCTCCCGGTGCCGAACCTGCTGCGCCTGCTCTCGAACACCGACACGGGCGTGACGACGCAGATGCTTGTCGCACTGTGCCTGCGCTTTCGGCCCGACCGGATCCTCGTGGGCGAAGTGCGTGGGGGCGAAGCCTACGACTTCATCCAGGCACTGAACACGGGCCATGACGGCGGCCTCGGCTCCATCCACTCGAGCACGGCGCGCGGCGGCCTTCGGCGGCTGGAGAGCCTCGCCATGCTGGGCGTCCCGTCCGGTACGCGCTGGGACATCGGCGACCTGCGCCAGAACATCGCCAGCTGTTTTCACTACGTCGTGCACATGAAGCGCACGGGCGAGATGCGCCACCTCTCCGAAATCCTCGAAGTGCGGGGCTATGACAACGGGGATTACATCCTCAAACGCGTTTTCTAAACCACTGGAGTGGACCACCCCATGAAGCAACGCCTGACCACCATCCGACGACGTATCGCGCAGCGCGCGCACGCAGCGTTCGCGCGATTCTTCAGCCGGCACGAACTGCGCACCACGCTCGTTGCGCTCGCACTGAGCGCCGTCGCGCCGATCGCCTCGGCAAGCTCCACCGACCTGAGCGACCTGGGGTCGGCAACCGACGTGATCTGCCTCGTCTCCAACTGGATCAGCGGGCCTTGGCTTTTCGGCATTGGCCTCGTGATCATGATCGTGGCGTGTATCGCCATTGCGACCTCGGAAAGCACGATCGCCAAGGTGCTCTCCGGGGCATTCGTCGGTATCGGCTTCGCCGCCTGTGCGATTCCCGTGCTGAAGGACCACTTCAAGATCAGCTATGTCTGCACCTAAATCTGGACGTCAGCCCGTCAAGGTCAGCCGCTCGCTCTCGCTCCCGCGCCAGATCGGCGGGGCCGACCGGGTGCTCGCGCTCGCCAACGGGCTTGTCACCGTCATGCTGTGCTATTCGACCGGTTTCGACCTGGGTAGCTGCGTCGGCTTCATCGCGATGGGCATGTGCATGCATTTCTTCCTGCGCTGGATGAGCTCGCGCGATCCCTGGTGGCGCGTCGTCATGCTCGTCTACAACCGGTACCCGGACGTTCACGAGCCCTCGCCGTCGATCAGGGCATCGGCACGCTTTCGCCGGCCATACGGATTCGATCAGGACCTGCCATGCTGAAGCCCGGAAAGCGGCGCGCGCTCGCGCGCCGGCCCGTCCACGAAATCGCACCCTGGGCCACGATGGTGACGCCGGAACTCGTGCTCGACAAGGACGGGTCGCTGCTCACGTCCTTCACGTTCGAGGGCATCGACATCGATACGCCGAACGCAGGCGATATCACGGCGGCGCGCAACAACCTTGATCAGGCCTGCAAGAATTTCGACCATCGCGTCACGGCCTGGTGGCGGGTGGCCCATCGCCGGGTGAAAGGCGATATCGACGGCGAATTCGCCTCGCCGCTCGACGCGCAGCTCGATGAGATCAACCGCCGCAACGTGGGCAGCGGAAGATTCTTTCGCAACTCCCACTCGTTGTCGCTCGCCTTCACGCCCGAGACGGGCATCAACAAGTTCTTCGAGAAGGTCGGCTACCACCTGAAGGTCGGCGGCAAGTCCATGCCGCTCGCGCTCTTCGAGGCCGTGCGCGACCAGCTTCTCACACGCAATGCCTTCGTCTTCGATATCGACCAGCTCACCGCAGACATCCGGCGCTTCGAGGGCGTGCTCGATGCCTTCCGTGGCGGAGTCGGTCGGCTCAGGATGAAGCGGCTGGAATTGCAGAACGCGCTTGCCTACCTGCATCAGACGGCCAACCCCTCCGTGCCGCCGCGGCGTGTGCGCTACCCGGTCACGATGCTCGACACGCACCTGACCGAAACGTTCGTCACATATGGCGCCGAACACCTGCTGTTCGAGTCGGCGCACGGCAAACGCTTCGCGAAGGTCGTTGCGGTCAAGGAGTGGCTCGGCTTTCAGGAAGCGGCCCTCGACGTCCTGTGCGATGTCGATGCGGAACTCGACATCTGCGTGATGTTCCGGTTCCTGAGCACCAGCCGCGCGGAGCAGTTCATCAAATCGGTGCGCAAGTTCTTCAAGGCGGCGGCGTTCAATCCCTGGGCGATCGCCAAAGCGTATTTCGCCAAGGAAGAGCAAAAGAACGACAAGGATCGTGAGACGCTGGCCGACGAGGCCGAGGATGCGCTCAAACGCCTGAATGCGGAAGGGGCGCAGTTCGGCTACGCCAACATATCGGTGGTCGTGTACGGCGACACGCAGGATGAGTGCGATCAGGCAACGTCCGAGGTCGTGGGGCGCCTGAGCAACGCGGGCTTTGGACTCATCCTCGAAAAGGACAACCTGCCCGCGGCCTGGGCGAGCACCCTGCCGGGTCGCTGGGACCAGCAAAAGCGCCTGCAGTTCGTGGAAACCGCGGCGGTGTCAGACGTGGCGCCCGTGCGCGGCGTGCCCGAAGGCCCGGAAGTCAACGAGTGGCTGACGCAGCAGTTCGGTCGCAGGACGGGGCCGACGACGATCCTGCCCACGCGCCACCGCACGCTTCAGCGCGTGGTTCTCCATCATCCGAGCGGCCGCGCGCACCTGCTCGTGGTGGGGCCGAACGGTGCGGGCAAGACGATGCTGCTCAACTATCTGCTCTCGCAGATGGGGCGGCACGACGCGCGGCGCGTGCGCTTTGACAAGGAGCGCTCCACGCGCATCCCGACCGTGCTCTCGGGCGGCCACTTCATCGACGTGACCGGCCGCTACTCAGCAGCAACGCCGATCAACCCGCTTTCGCTGCTCGACGAAGAGCGCCATTACGTCTATGTCGCCAACTGGGTGCAGATGGCGATCGAGGACGACGAGGGCAACGGCTTCCGGTGCTCGCCCGCGCAGGAGCGCGAAATCTACGAGAAGGTGCAGCTGCTCGCGACCGGCTACGACCGTGAGTACTGGACGCTGTCGTACCTGACGACGCTGCTGTCGGCGGAGCTTCGCGAGCGCCTGCGGATCTGGACGAAGGGCGAAAAGAACGGCCAGTTCTTCGACCATGCGGAGGATGCGTTCGCGCTCTCGGAAAACCTCTCCATCGAGTGCGGCGACCTGTTCCAGAACCATCCCGAGGCGGCGTTCCTCTTCATGGATTACGCCTTCTACCGCGTCTCGCAGTGGCTGGACGGCAAACGCTTCACCGTCATCGAGATCGAGGAGTGCGGCTTCTACTTCCTGTATCCGCGCTTTTATGCGCGACTCGAACTGTGGGCGGTCACGATCCGGCGCCTGAACGGCATGCTCGCGCTCGCCACGCAGTCGCTCAAGCAGCTTGAGCGCGTGGCGAACTTCGAGATCCTGAAAGAACAGCTTCAGAACATCGTCTATCTCGCCAATGCTGACGCGCGCAGTAACCGCAAGCTGTACGCGGACGTGTTTGGCCTAACGGAGAGCCAGATCGACATGATCGCGGACGCCGTGCCCAACCGCGACTACCTGTGGGTGACGCCCACGCATACCCGCATGTTGCAGGCGAGCTTCGACCGCGAGACGCTCGCCGCGCTTCGCGCCGATGGCCGCGCGCAGAACGTGCTCGACCGGCATTTTGCGTCAGGCGACGAGCACTGGCGCGAGAACTACATGCGCGAGATGCTCGCGCACGACTAGGAGAGTGATCTTGAAAAAGCTGATTGCAGGTGTTCTCTGTGTTACGGCAGGCGTGTTGGGCCTCGTCCAGACAGCGTCGGCCCAGTTGACCGTGTTCGACCCGGCGAACTTCGGGCAAAACATCATTACAGCCGCCAAGGCCGTGCGTGGCGAGATTTACCAGAACACGAACATCGCCTACCAGTACCAGATGATGGCCAACCAGCTGCTGCAGGCGACGAACCTGAATCCGACGGCGATGAAGGCGCAGTACGATCAGATCACGGGCGACATCGCCAAGGTCAGCGCGTATAACAGCAACCTTCAGAGCCTCTACGGGAGCCTCACGCAGGGCAGCTCCTACATCACGCATGTGCAGAACCTGATTTCCACGTCGGGCAAGTCGCCGACCCAGTGGCTCTCGGACATGAACGCGCTCTACAAGCAGGGCGACGCAACCGCGACGAGCCTCTTTCAGATGGGCAACGACGTCAACCAGCACGTCCAGACGCTGGCCACGCGGCGCGCCGAGCTTCAGTCGCAACTGTCGATGACGCCCACCCAGGAAGCGACGGCCTCCCTAACAACGCACTATCTGGATATCGTCACCAGCCAGAACAGCGACCTGTTGCAGATGATGGCCGCAAAGACCCAGAACGACGCGCAGCAGTCCGCGATTGACAACGCGATGGCGAAGGACCGGTCGGCGGCAGCGCAGAGCTTCCAGGCGAAGCAGGACGCGGAGCGCGCCGCGCTCAACGCGCTGCCGACGAACTGAGGTCGCGGATGAACGCAAGACGCAACTGGCTCGCTCTTCTGGCCTTCTGCCTGACGCTGTTTGTGTCGATGGGCGCGCGCGCCGACGACACACCCGCCGAGGGGCAGCAGATCACGCCACCCAGTGACACGACGGTCACCGTGACGTCGTCGGGTAAGGACACGTTCTCCTCGACGATCAAGAGCGGCGAGATCGCGCAGGGCAACGCGTCCGCCATCGCGAAAATGAACGCCCTGTTCAACGCGGTGATCCCGGCCGCGGTGTCGGCAAGCCAGAGTGTGAAACCGGAAGCCGACAAGTTCGCCGCGGGCCTTGGCGTCATCACCCTGGTGCTGGCCTGGGTGCGCTTTGCCGGTACGCGCGACCCCGTCAATGCGTGGGTGGTCGTGTTCGAGGAACTGGCGATGCTGGGGGTGTTTGCGTCGATCTATGTCGGCTACCAGACGTTCTCCGCCGGTTTCTTCGGATGGTTCCAGACACTCGCCGGAATGATCCAGTCGGGCGCCGGGACGGGCGTGGCGGCCTCGATCGGCGCGGCGGGCGGGGCCGCGTTCGAAGCAGTGGTGCAGGCGTACAAGGGTACCCACTGGTACGAATACATCGCACTGACGATTTCGCTGATTCCGCTCCTGATTGGCTACGGTGTGCTGATGCTCACCAGCATCATCTTTGCGTTCATGAATAATCTGGGATTGATCCAGGCAGCCGTGGGCATCGTCATGGGTCAGATTGCGATCGCGCTGGGATTCTCGTCCTTCACGCGCGGTTATTTCAAGACGTGGCTCGACTACATGATCAGCGCGGGCATGTACTGCGTCGTAAGCGCCATCCTTTCCCGACTGGTCACCGGTTCGCTGACGCAGGCTATCTCTGCAGCGACGTCGAAGGGGCTGTCCACGGCGCAAGGGGCAACGTACGTGATGGATCTGGCGTTTTTCGTCTTCCTCATTTCGTTCGAGATTCCGAAGTTCGCGGGCATGTTCGGCGGCGGCGCCAATGCCTCCGGCTCGATCATGAAGAAAGCGGCGAGCGTCGCGACCGGGGGCGTCCTGTGACAGCCAGCGCGTTGCATCAGCCGATGGAAGCTGCGGGGCTCGTCGCCCTGCACGAGCGTCGCGTGGCACTTATCCAGCAGGCCGCCAACGAGGCAAGCGAAGCGGAGTACCGTTTGCGCTGGGGCGATGTGCTCGCGCGCTGCGCGGCGTGGTTCTCGAGCCTGCCATGGTCGCCGGCGCTATACCGTGAGCCGGGCGGTGCATTTCGTTGCACGGTGGAAACCGCGTTCTACGCCATGCGTCTGGCCGGTGGTCAGAAGTTCGGCACGAACCTGCCCTCCGAACACCGGCGCCGCGTCGAGCCGCAGTACACCCACGCCGTCTTCCTCGCCGCGGTCTGCTCGGGCCTCGATGAACCGTACCGGCATTTCGCGGTGCTGCGAGAGCGCGATCGGGCCGAGTGGAATCCGGCCGCCCACGGGGCGCTCGGGCCGTGGCTCGCGGGCAGCGCCTACGCCGTGCAA
Organism: Paraburkholderia sp. JHI2823; assembly: GCF_038900695.1. Lineage (NCBI taxonomy): Bacteria > Pseudomonadati > Pseudomonadota > Betaproteobacteria > Burkholderiales > Burkholderiaceae > Paraburkholderia > Paraburkholderia sp. JHI2823. The sequence continues at coordinate 46,616 of NZ_JAYMRY010000038.1, forward strand.
CGGCGCGCCGCGCCGCTGCCCGTCGAGCGCATGCGCACCGCGCTCTTCGCGCAGAACCTCATCGGCCATGACCTGCTCACGGGCTACGAGGCCGATGTGCTTTCGCAGCTTTTCGGGGCGATCAACCCGGTCCCGAACCCCCAGGGCGCCGAATCGCTCGTGCACAAGGTCGTGCGCCAGGCGGTGAGCGTGGCGGCCGACTTTGATCGCAAGGCGCAGCAGGGCGTGTACGAAGCGGTCCAGTATCCCGTGCCTGCGGCGATTCACGTTGCGGCCGCTGTTCAGCCGGTCGTTACGCCGGCCATGACACCGCCTGCCGCTCAACCGGTGGCGGCCCAGGCTCCGGGTCCGGCTGGATCGGCTTCGCCCGAGTCTCATATCGCCGCCAAACCTGCCGCGGTACCGTCAGCAGCCGTGCCCTCGATGGCATCGCCAGAGGCGGAGGCGGTGGCAGACGCACCCCCGTCCGCACCCCTGCCGTCATCTGATCCTGAGGGCGCGGAGCCCACAGCTGGCCCGAAGCACGATCCGCAACTCGGCCTGCCGTTTCAGGGGAACGCCGACCCCGCACCCGCGCCCATCGACCCGGCCGCGATGCGTCCGCGCGCACCACGCCAGGAGCGCTCGGGCGTGCCGGGGACCTTTGATCAGGTGCTCGAGGGTCAGCCGAACATGATTCGCGAGTTCTTCCGGGCGCTCGCCGAAGACGTTGCCGCCGGCAGGGCCAAGGTGGCGTGGACGGACAAAGGGCTGTCGGTGCCGAAACGACTCGTGGGCAGCTACGGCGTGGCAAGCGACACGCTCGTTGAACATCTGCGCAAGAAGGGCCTGCTCGTCGCGAACGTGCAGGCGGAAATCGTGCTCGCGCCGCGCGCGGGCGAACTCATCGTGGAGCGCCATGCATGAACGCCACGACCCCCTACATCAATCATTTCCGGCCGATCTACGAGGTCCGCGCCACGCTTTTCTGGTTCATTGCGCTCGCGTTCCTGCCGTTCTCAGGCATGCCGTACGGGTGGGCCTTCGCACTGGTGATTCTGGTACCGTTGCTCGTGCGCGGCTCCCAGGTGTGGAAGGCCCTGCGTTTTCGCCTTGCGATCTCGACCAAGTGGCTGACGACGCTGCCAGTGCCGCAGCTCATGGCCGTCCAGAAGAAGATGCGCGAGGACAGCAACTCGATGTACCTCGGCACCGGATTCGAGTGGACGCAGAAGCATTGCCAGATCGCCCACGACATCCTGCGCATGCCCACCACCGACATTCCCGGCCTGCCCAAGTGGCTTGGGAAGACTCGCCGCGGGCGCGAGATTGAGGCCGCCATCGAGCGACTGTTCGTTCCGGCCGACAGCATCCGCGACCGTGAGCCTCAGGGTGTGTCGTGGATCCACGGCATGGAGCCGGACAAGGTCCGTGTGCCGTTTCACTACAAGGCAATGAGCGCGCACACCGCAGTCGGCGGCACCACCGGCTCAGGCAAGACGCGGACCTACGAGGTCATCTCGACGCAGGTCATCCACTGCGGCGACGTGCTGATCGTGATCGACCCGAAGAACGACAAGGACTGGAAGGCGCGCGTGGAGCGCGAATGCGCGCGCATGGGGCGCAAGTTCCTGTATTTCAGCCAGGCCAAGCCGCTCGAATCGATCCGGCTCAACCCGCTGGAGAACTGGTCTCAGCCATCCGAAATTCCCGGGCGCATCGCGCAGCTGATGGAGGAGGGGCCGTTTCGCGACTTCGCTTTCCTCTTCATCGATCGCGCGGTCAAGGGCGAACTGTACATCGGCGACAAGCCGAACCTGCGCTCGATCCTCAAATACGCGCAGGCAGGCGTGGCCAAGCTGCTCGAACGCAGTCTCGAGCGGTTTTTCCGGGAGAAGGGACTCGACAACTGGGAAGAGCTGGTCGCGACGACGATCACGCAGATCGGGGGCAAGCCCGGCAGCACGTCCCGGGTCGACGCGATGGCGCTGCTCTACAACGAGCGGTACGCGCACGACGACCTCGGTCACGAGGCGATCGACGGGCTCATTGCGACCCACACGCACGACCGCGACCACTACACACGCGTCATCGCGTCCGTCATGCCGCTGCTTCAGATGCTCTCCACGGGAGAGACGGGTCTCTTGCTCGCGCCCAAGGTCGAGGACTTCGATGACGAGCGCGAAATCTGGGACATCGACCGCATCATCAAGCAGAAGGCCGTGCTCTACATGGGCTTCGACTCGCTGTCCAACAGCATCGTGCAGAAGGCGATCGCGTCGCTCGTGCTGGCCGACGTGGCCGCTGTATGCGGCGCGATCTACAACTTCTACAAGGAAACGCCCGACGTCGTGCTGATCATCGACGAGGTGGCCGAAGCCATTAACGAGCAGGTGATCCAGATCCTCAACAAGGGGCGCGGCGCGGGCTTCAAGGCGTTCGTCGCATTCCAGACCCGCTCGGACCTCGAAGCGAAACTCGGAAACGCTGCGAAGATGCTGCAGGTTTTGGGCAATCTCAATAACCAGGTCATCCTAAGATTGGAGGACAGCGACACGGCGCAGTGGTTCTCGGACAAGGTCGGGGAGACTGCCATACGCAATATCCAGGTGTCCGGTGGCACGAGTCGCGGCAGCGAAGGGCACATCGGCGAGTTCAACGGAACCATCACCCGGTCGCTGCAACTGGAGAAGGCGCCGCTCATTCCGGTGGCGCTGATCCAGCGATTACCGAACCTGCAGTACTTTCTGCGCATCTCAGGGGGCGCTGTGTATCAGGGCCGCATTCCAATCCTGCAAGGCTAAAAAAACAGGCATGACTTCCACCTTGTTCAAAAAAATCATTCGCGAACACAAGCTCTCGTCGCATCTGGTGCCGGTGTTCACGCTTGCACCCGAGCTCGAACTCGCCTGTTCGCGGCTTGCCGAATTCATCGGCGAGCGCTTCGTCGGCGAGTCAAAGCCGCTCATGTGCGAGATGCTGGAGGAGGGTATCGCGGGCTACAAGCGCGTGCGCAAGACGGGCGAACCGCATGTCGCGTTCATGCAGGGCCTGTTCCGCCGCTCGTATCTGCTCTATGCCAGGCGTTACGTGGTGACGGAGGGCGAGCGCGTGCACGTGTGGTGTCCGATGCTCGAACCGGTGACGGGCTTCGAGGCGCGATTTCCTGAGGGCGCCGCCGCCATGGTCCACGAGGCGTGTCCCGAGCGCATCACGCACAAGACGGCCGCATTCCAGCTTGCCGCGCGCGCGCTCACCGGTGAGGGATTCCGCCTTTACTTCGAGGACTACGATGTCGCTCACAGCTACCCTGATAGCGAAACTGTCGGGGCTTGATGCGGCCGACGCTGCGCGCGTGCTCTCGACGGTGCGCGCCCAGGACGATCTGGCCGCGCCTGCGCCGCGCGAATTTGCACGCGGACGAGCCGCCCGCGCGTATGGACTCGCGGTGGTGATCGTACGCAACCCCGTGCGGTTCTGGTTCGGGCTGGCAGGTCTCATCGCGTTCCCCGCCTACCTGCTCGTGTCCGTAGTGGAGTCGCTGAATGGCTAGCAGCCGCTTCGCACGTCACGTCAAATGGTGGTTTTTTGTTCTGCCGCTGCTGGCCGCCGTTGTGCTACCGGTCGTGCCGGACCGGGCACTCTTCGAGATCAGCGATCTCGAATCGCAGTCGGTCGTCGATACGCTGGGCGATGCGCGCGCAGGCGAGGCGGTTGACTCCACTAACGTGCTTTTCCGGCGCTGGTTTGTGGACTCGGGGGCCGTGCGCGCGACAATGAGTGCGCGCAGCCATGACGATCTGGACGCCGACGGCATGGGCGGTTTTGCGCGGGACTGGGCACGCCAGTTCTGGATGCTGGTGTACCGCGCGCTCTATCGCGCGCTGGTGATGCACGTCTGGCTCGCAGGAATTGTGGTGCTGGGCATGGCTGCCGCAATCGATGGGGCGGTTCGGCGCAAGATCCGGGCGGCCGCCGCCGGCATGGCGAGTCCGCTCTCCTTCCATCTGGCCATGCATGCGTTACTCATGCTGCTCGGCGGTGCCTTTGTCGTGCTGCTGCTGCCGGTACCGCTCATTGCGCAATGCTGGACGCTGCTGGCCGTCCTCCTGCCGTTGCTCATCTGGATCGTGAACTCTTCAGCCTGAAGCGTCGATCCGCTCCTTCATCCCTACCCCGGAAAGCTCACGATTTTTGTGAGCTTTCTGCCTTTTTACGTGCAGGCGCCTGCACGACACCGTGCGCTGCGTCTCTGCTGGACCCGCGTCGTCCTGAAAGCCCCCCGAATTGCCTGCGTTTCGCCCCTGTGCGCCGCTGGCGTCCCGCAACAATAGGTAGGTGCCGCGCGCTGGTGCGCGTGCAACTGATACGGGACCCAGACATGAGCACCATCAACGAAGATGTGACGATCGATCATGCGGCAGCCGCCACGGTGGCGGGCGCACCGGCAACCCGCCCGGCTGCGGCGGGCGAGGGCGAGGCAGCCAGTGCGGCCAACGGCGCGGATGCGCGCCAGCTGACTGACGGCGCAGACGATGCCGAACTGGAGAACGAACTCCAGCAGATGGAGAGCGACGCCGCGACGCTGCAGCGCGAAGGCATGATCAGCGAGACCGAAGCCAACGAGAAGCGCGAGCAGGTCGAGCGCACGCGCCGCTTCTTCCGTGACCTGCCCCCGGCTGAACGCAGGGCCATCGTGCTTCGCCGTCGCGAAATCGGCCGGCAGCTGCTCGACAAGCAACTTTCTGGCGCCGCCATTGTTCCCGCGCAGGTTCGCCTGAATCACACGCGGCTTCGCCCGCTTTTCGAGCAATGGTGGCCGTACCTGAACCGCATGAGCCTGAATATGCAGCGCTTTGGCCGTGCGACGTTCGGGGAGGAGGACAAGGAAACCGTCAACGCGTGGTTCGACAAGCAGCTCGACGCGCTCGAGGCCTACGTCGACGAGCAGTTCCAGGTGGCCGAGGCATTTCGTGAGCGCACCGAACGCGAGATGACGGCCCGAGGCGATATCGTGTTCAAGCCCACCGTCACCAAGCCTTCGCTTGATATCACGGTCGAAGCGTACTCGCGCTTCGCAATGCGACTGCTGTCGATCATCATGCGCTTTGACCGGGTGATGGATCACTTCGATTTTCTCGTCTGGAACAGCGCGCGTGACCAGTCAGACATCGACGAGGAAACCGGCCGCTTCCTGCGCAAGTTCCAGCCGGTCGGCGTGCGGGGTTACATGACCCACCTGCGCCTGATGACGGCCGTTCGCGGCCTTTGAGCGGCGCGTCATGCTCGACGGCCTGAACCCCCAGCAGCGCGAGGTCGCGCAGTCGCGCCAACACTGCCTGGCCGTCGCCTGCCCGGGCGCCGGCAAAACGAAGACGATCGCCACGAAGGCTGCGGCGCTGCTTCAGGAGCCGCATTCGTTGGTGGGCGCGGTCACGTTCAGCAAGGATGCCGCCGTCGAGCTACGCGAGCGCATTCTCAAGCTCGCGGGTGCCGCCGCGAAAACGCGGCTCATCGCGGGCACGTTCCACTCGCTCGGCTTCCGGCAGATCGGCCGCCAGGGCGGCAAGCGCCAGGACATCGCTTCCGACGGCGACCGCACGGGCCTGCTCATGCGCGCGCTGGCCGAGACGGGCCTGAACTGGAAGGTGGAAGAGGCCGTTCCGGTGATCGAGCAGCTCAAGACCGGCGTCACGCACGCCATCGAGGGCTCGCCCGAGGCGATTCTGTACGAGGCCTATCAGGAGGCGCTCGCGCGAAACGGCAAGATCGATTTCCAGGACATGCTGCGCCTGTCGATCGCGGGCATGGAGTCCGGTGACATCGAACCATACGCGTTCACCCATCTGCTCGTTGACGAGTTCCAGGATACCGACCCATTGCAATACCGCTGGGTCGAACTGCATGCGGCCGCAGGGGCGTGCGTGACGGTCGTCGGCGACGATGACCAGAGCATCTACGGCTTTCGGGCCGCAATGGGCTTTCGCGGCATGGAGGGGTTCGCTGCGAAATTCGAGGCGCAGCGCGTTGTCCTGGGTAGCAACTACCGGTGCCGCGCCGAAATCCTCACAGTCGCCGACCGGCTGATCCAGCACAACACCGACCGCATCCCCAAGGTTCTCCACGCCGAGAAGGGCGCGGGCGGTATCGTGCTCGCGCGCCGGTTCAACGACGAATACGAGGACGCGGCGGCAGCCGTCGAGGCATTCCAGCCAAAACTCGGTTCGGGTCAGTCGTGCGCCATTCTCTCCCGTACGAACCGCGTACTGGACGCCATTGAGGCCGTATGCCGCTCGTACGGCGTGAAGTATTACCGCGCGTCGGGGCGTTCTGTACTCGACCAGCCGGAGGGTGCGCTGATGTGCAACCTCCTGCAGATCGTGCAGCGCGTGAAGCTCAACGGGCTCGATGCCGTGCTCGGGTATGCGGGGATGAGCACGCGCGACCTGATGGCGCTGCACAACGCGATGGGCGCGACACTCGCGCAGAAACAGAAGAAGGATCTGGTCGCGCTCGGCCTCACCGAGGATACCGCCACGGCCTATCGCGGCTTCATGAAGCGTCTGGCCGAATGGCAGGCGCTGTGTGAGCGCCAGTTTTACTCGCTCGCGCTCGCGGGTGTACGCGAGTGGATGATGACATACGTGCGAAAAGAGGCTGCTGAGCGCGCGATCGTTGCGACGTATGACGTCATTTCGCGGCTCAATGGCTCGTTCAGCGAACGGATCGAGTTCCTCAAGCGCACCAACAACGAGCCTGCACCGGATGCGCTGGTCCTGACCACCATGCACAGTTCGAAGGGCCTGGAGTGGGACCACGTGTGGATCACGCGCGCCGAGGAAAACGTTGTGCCGGACCAGAAAAGCCCCGAATCCGAAGAGCGGCGCCTCTTTTACGTGGCCATGACGCGCGCCCGTGAGACGCTGACCATCTCGTCGGTGCGGAAGAATCCGCCGACGCGCTTCATCCATGAGTCACAGCTGCCGGAAGCCTGACGGCTTCGTCCACGTTGCATGCCCTGAGTCACCATGATGGCCGCAAAAAAATCCCCGCTGGGGAGCGGGGAGGCGGGGAGAGAGACGCAGCCGTTCGTTGCGAACGGCACGAGACGAAGTTTACGCACGTCCTCGCATCGCGTGAACCGGGCCGCAGGAAACTCACTGTTTCCGTGCGGGCAATTGCGAGCCATCTTCAGCGCCGGAGGTCCGCAATCATTTCTTCCCGCGCCGTCGTCGATGTGCCTTAAACAACGCGGCCCAATCTGGTCGACAGAACCCGAGCCGTTCCCACCGGCCACCATCTCCCGGACTGTTCGGCGCGTGTCGACCCGGAGCGGTCCATCGTTTTTCTCGGTAGCGGCCATTCGTTGTTGGGTTTGGGCGTTGGTATGATTCTGATTTGATTGAGAAGAAGCGAGAATGAACAGCGAATGAGACTCGACATCGAGGGCAAAGCGGCCATCAGCGCGCCCACCCACACACAGATCGCTCGTGCGCTCAAGTCACTGCGAAGCTACGGCAAGTCGTCTTATGCGTCATTGACTGACGATGCAGGAAACTACGTGCAGGTTGCTGGCGGAGGTGCGAGCTGTATGATCGAGCGCTTCGAATTCGGGAGACAACGATGGAGAGGGTTCCACGATAAGCCCTCGCCTGTACGCCCGGATGGCACGATCCTGATCTTTCGAGCGGGCAACGTCCCGATGCGCTCCGATGAATGGTTCATGGCTGACCAGGTCGTCGAAGTATTTCTGGCCTTCCTCAGCGGTACACCGTATCCGCCATTTATTCATTGGCGCTTAGCGCCGGGCTTTTGACCCTGAGACGCAAGTCGGGAGACACCTTCGACGGAGTTTCGCATTTCGAATTGTTGACTATTCGAACCTCCGGTGTTGCTGAACGGACAGGCCGGCTCCTGTCCCACGGTTCGTGAAGTTGAATTACCTCGGATCGTGTTCCGGCAACCAGCCCTCCTCGATCCGCTTTTTCAGCATCGTGCTAGCTCAGGGCGGCTCAAGTTACCGGCAAGCACTGAAAGCAGAGCAGCGTGGAATTCGTTATTGAAACTGGAAATATGTTGAAGCTGTTTTTGCTTCCCAATTCGAAGCGAGCCATTCGAGGTTTTCCCGCAATCGGTCCGTCAACTGGAGTGACATTCTGCATTCTCTGCGAAGTGAGCCAGCCTCCCGGCGACTCAGCGGTGGGTGCGTCCTTCGGATTGTGAACAATGTACCCGGCGGTGTCGAGTGTCCGGAACTGGCCGATCGTGACCACTACGGGCAGTCGTCGGCCTGCGGCGGACGTGACCTAACCAAAGTCAACTCGACATCAATCCTCGTCCTCGACCCAGAGACACCCTGACCGCAAGGCACCGATTACGATGACTCCCACATCGAACGTTGCGGCGGTAACTGGACAGCAGTTGTTGGTGAAGTACCGAGCTTGAGCGCCGAACTGTTCAAAAAACGTTCCCGTCAATTGTTCGGCCTGAGCCGCGGTCATTATCTCGACGCTGTATGCTTGGTCGCGATGCAGCACCTCGGCAACAAAAGAATGAGCCGTGCCCTCATCGATTTCGCGATAACAGGCGTCGTCATCGCGCAACTCGAACGCTTTCGCTACAGTTGCGGGAGTTGGCGCCGAATACGGTAAAACGCCGCAGCGCACTTCGCCGCAATCACGCAAGCGCTTGATGTCTTCGTTGATTCCCACGACAGTCCTCTTCGGTTCAAGGAAATTGTCGACGATCTGTGTCCGCATGTCGACTGACCGGTTCTGGCCGCACGCCGACCAACAATGCCGTACCGGCGGCCGGCGACGTGTCGACGGCGCACGACAATCCTTAGCCTCGAGACTCTCCGATGACTTGGTCGCGATATTTCCGCCACTTCTCCAGCCCGGTGGCAGGGTGCTCGGATTGGTCGAGCAAGCTACTGTCTGAAAGGTCTATGGCCTGGCAGGAAAGGCGCTCGCAGAGCTGAAGGATTCCACCAATGATCTCTGTGCTCGCCCGTACGTGAAGAGCTAGGCTTCGCACCGAATCGTCCTTTCCGAGGTTGAACTCAATCGAGCCGAACTCGCCGTCGTAGATGCCCCAGCCGGGATCATTCCAGTTTGTGCCTGGAAAAACATCTGATACAGCGATTTGCACTTCGGAACGAGACCCTAGCGAATGTGGCTGCTCGTCGCCGGGAATCTCCTCGATTCGGCGATAACATCGGGTGAATTTGTACAGCGAAACGTCCCAGCTCATGTTGGATGCTCCGGTGAGACTATCGGCGGCGGACGGGGCAATTGTCGGCGATTCACGCCCTCATGTCGAACGGCCGCTTCTGGCCGGTCCCGGCCTTTCGAGGCCATAGACCATCCCGGCCCGGTTGCCTCGCGCTGCACACGTTTGGTCTGGCCAAAAAAAATCCGCCCGAAGGCGGAGACAGATGGGACGCGTGAAGGAAAGAGACGCTGGATCGTCCCCTGGCCGTATTACGACTTCATGAAAGAGGATTCCCATAGAGCCGCTCCGATGCTTCGTGAAGCTCGTCGGTGATCGGCCAACCCATAGCCTCCGCAACCGACAGCGGATCGTGAAAGTGGGCCTCGCCCCTCGCAACGTCGTCGCGAATCGATTGCAGATAAGCCGCGTCTTCCTCTTGCAGCGATGGCAAGCCTTTGGCGCGTCGGATCGCGTTGAACGACTCGATCGCAGCGCCCAGCTCCGCGCCTTTGAGCGCCACCTCGAGCGCCGCCTCGTGCCCGATCAGGGCGGCCATTTCGGCATCATAGAATTTGTTCATAGTCCATTTAACGGTTACGTTTCATGCCACCCGGGCGGCTCCGGCGACCTGGGCGAACGGCCGCTGATTCCCAGCCACCGGGTCTTCACCCCGCAACCAGTTTGAGCACCAGCTTGTAGTGCGGATCGCCCAGCGGCACTTCAATCGTGCTGCCGGCATGCATGTGAACGTTGATGTCCGGGGCCTCGAGACCGGTCGTATTCACAACCTCGCTCACACAGTCCCCGGTCCCGGTTTTCGTCCTGCCGGTCGAAACCGTATCGATCGCCGTCACGTCAAGATCGAAGGATTCCCCGTCCTCCTTCGTCGCATTGATCTGTAGCATGCGGCCGACCCACTTCTGGCGCGAAACGAGGCGCACCCCGTTGGGCAGTTTCGTGCACTCGAGATAGCCGATGCTGTCGCCGGATGAGCTCAGGAACGGCTGGGTCTTGCCGAGAGCGTCCCGGATGATCGACGTCTCACTGGCAACCAGCACCCCGTCGTGGGTCCACGTGGCGTCCAGCGTGTAGGTGCGTGCCGTCGGCCTGGCGTGCGCCGCCGTGCTGAGTGCGAGGCTGGTGGCAAGAGCTGCGAGGGACTTCTTCATTGATTGCTCCGTTGGTGGTTGAATCCGTTATGCGGCGGCGGTCGCGGGCCGCTGCAATGACTGGACGTTCGGCGTCTCGGCGATCGCCGCCGGTTCGCTCTCGATCGCGAGTTCGCGCGAGACGCGCTTAAGTTGGCCGTCGATCGAGGCCCGCTCGCCCAGCCGGATCGTGCCGCAATAAAAGATGTTGCCCTTCACGCGTCCGTTGATTTCCAGTGAGCCGCGTGCATGGACGTCGCCCTCGACCGTGCCGTCGACGCGAACGTGCTCGCCTTCGATCTGGCCTTTCACGAGGCCGCCGACGCCGATATGCAGCAACCCGTCGTTGGTGATCACGTTGCCGTCCACGATGCCGAACAGGCTCAAGCCATGATCGAGAATGAGGTTGCCCTCGATGGCGGAGCCGGCGGCGAGCAGTGTGACGTTAAGGATGGCTTGTGGCTTCATGGTGGTCGCCTGCTTCAGAAGAGTTGAACGTCGCCGTTGCGCGGCGCGGGCGCTGCGGCGGACTTTTGCGCATCGGCTGCGGGCGGCATGTCCCTGGGTGTCACCGGATGGAGGTGCACCAGATGACGCACGGGCCTGTGCGCCTCGGGCTGGGACGCCGGCGCTTGCGACGCGGCGCTCGCGTGCGCTGTCGGCTCGACCGAAGCCGCCTGGGGCGTGCTGGCTGCGACGGTGGCAACGGGGGCGACGGGTGCCACGTTCGCGACGGCCGCCGCGGACGCGCCCGTAATTGCGCGTTGCCGGATCGGCGACACGATCGCCTTCTGCTCATCGGTCGTCGCAGCGGGTTGGGTAGCCGCGGTGCCGAGTGCGCGCGGGCTACCGTGGTCCTGGATCAGCGCTGACGGATCGACGGCGGCAAGGCCGGGTGTGCCCCGCGGACTGGTTTCGAGCGCCTGAGAGTTGAGGGGCTGCGCCGTAGCGGACGGCGTGGACGCGGAAAGGGAAGCGTCGGACTGTGGGGAGGCGGGCGTTGCCGCGAGGACCGGCGGCGTGTTGATGGCGCGGCTGTGGTGCGTCGGCCACAGCCGGGCAGCGCCCATACCGAGTGCCGCGCAGACGACAGTGCCGCCGATGACCGTGAGCGAGACACGTCCAATCTGCCAGCGCGCATTCCACGCACGGCGCAGCCCGGTCGGTCGGCTCGTGGGCGCGTGCGACAACAGCAGCGGCGCGGGCATGGCGCGTATCTGGTTCTCAAGGTCGATCACGACTGGCTCGCGGGCATAGCGCGCATGCAGCGCCTGAATCTCGCGAAGATCGATTTGCATGGGCTTTCTCCTTCAGGATGTACGGTCGAGAGTAGCCGTCCGGCGACAAAGTCAAGCCGGGCAGTTTCAGCGAGGGGGACGCTCAGTGTTCGCGGCGCGAGCCGTCAGGCTCGTACTCTTCGTTATCGGGGATGCAGAGCTGCACGATGCGGCTAAGCTTCTTTTCGGCATTCGCGAGCATGGCCGTGCATCGTTCGTCGCTCAGCACCTGGCCCGCGCGCGCGGAGAACGCGCGCTCAAAGAGGCGCTCGTACTGCGTGAGGCATCGCACAAGCTGCCCGGCGAGCGGGCGCTTGACCTCCAGTTCGATCGTCTCGAAGGGGCGGGGCAGGGTGCGTGCGCCCAGCTGCTCGATCCAGTCGTTGGCCTTCCTGAACCATTCGCCCGTCTCGCGCATGGCCTGGTCGAGCGCGCGCAGCTTGCCATCGCGTGCGACCGAAATCTTCGTGGCGCAGAAGTTGTAGTCCGAGCGGATGAAGGTGCGCACGAACAGCGAGCTGTAGCGCAGAAGCGTTGTCTGCGCCGCGTCGGGAATGATCTTCGCGTAGCGTGTGTCGCTGGTCAGCCGCTCGATGGGCTTGAGGCCCGTGGCTGACGCAACGAGTGTGAGCGCGGCGGGGGCATCGGGCACCCCGCCTTGCGCCACGTTGCCGGATCGTGCATCCGGCTGCGGCGCGGTTTCTGGAACGGCGGCCATAGAGGTTTTTCGGGTTTGGTCTCTCTCGCCTGACATTCTCTTACCGTTTCCTCAGACGTTTGCGGGCAAAAGCTACCCCAAATCGGCCACCATTTCGCCGCAACATACGCGGAATTTTGGCGATACTGACTCTACTTCCTGCGTCTTCTGACGCATCGACCTCGACTCCGTAGCCCGGAGTCCGTCCTCTGCCTCAAGTCGTGCCCCTGGGCATGCTCCGACCGGTTGGCTACCGTTGTGGAATCTTCTTGTGCTGGGCAGCTCGCCACCTGCTCCCCCTTCCGTCAGTCGTAATACTCGTCGCCGGCCGCATGTGTTTGCGCCGCGGCATCGTTCGAACCCGGAGATTTCGGGTGTCTCTCTCAAGACCCTTCCGGGTAGAGCGATCGAAGTGGACTGGCCCGTGATCCTGCGGCGAAAACACGGTTTTCGGAAATGGGCTGTCTGCGCGACGTGATCATGTCGCGCCGGGAACGACCTGACGTTCCCCGCTGAGAGCCTCACGGCTCCCTGTGCGCCACGTCCCCGAAAGGGACGTGGCGCGCGGGTCATCTTCACCAGAATCCACCAACGCGTTCCTCATGACCGGGGAGCGCGTTTTTTTTCGTCCTGCGTTTTTTCATTCCCTGTCCCGGAGGCGCTTCCAATGCTTCTTCCCAACGCTATTGACCAGCGCATCGCCGAAACGATCAGCAGCACGATCGAGGGCGAGCGCAAACATGCCGACACCGCATCGCCCGCCTGGCGCGAGCGCTGTGAGGTCGCAAAGATCGCGATGCTCGCCGACAGCGAGCGCCGCGTTGTCCTTTCCCATATCGCCAGCCGTCGCGGAGAGACGGCAGCATCGAACCTGGCGCAGTCAGCCGGCGAGATGCGCACTTCGGCGATCTTCTTTCTTGCAAGGAAACCATCATGAACGCTGTCGTTGCGCTCGGCGCTGCGCCTGTTCGCAGCATCGTCGAGGAGCGTCTACCGCGCGCTCCTGTCATCGGCCGGATCCGTCCGGGCATCAAGGTCCTGACGTCTGCCGCGAGGCAAAACGAGCAGGCCGTGAAGTTGTACGAGCAACTGGTTGCCGCCGGTGAATCGTTCGAAAAGGTGGGCGAGGAGATCGAGCGGCGCTGCCGGTTGAAGAATGCGCTTGCACCACGCAACGTGCCTCACTTCACGTGCCGCCGTTCGGATTTCACCAATCCGGATGTCGCCGACGAGATCCTGCGTCTCTATGGCGAGGATCGGGGCGACGGCGTAAAGCTCTACCGCTTTCCCGTCACGTTCGCCTTCAACGACTGGATGGCGAACATCCCGAACGAGATGGCAACGTGGGGCACCAACGGGCGCAAGTTCTTTTCCGAGTACGGAGCAGACGGCACGCGCTTTTGCAAGCTGTACGCCAAGCCCGAGCGTGACCCACGTGCGCAGCGCTCGCCACGTAACTTCGGGCCACGCGCTGCCGTGCTCCGGCACGACGATGCGATTCCCGATGGCGTGTGCAATCCGCAGCAGTGCCCGCAGTATCAGGCGCGGCAATGCAACCTCTCGGCGCGTTTCATCTTCGCAGTGCCAGAGATCAAGGGACTCGGACTCATCGAGCTTCCGACCAACTCGATCTACGTGCTGCAGAAGGCGTACTCGGCGATGCAGACCGTCGCGCTCGCGCGCGGGCGGCTAACCGGCACGCGGTTCTGGATCTCGAAACGCGAGTTCGAGATCACGCGCATCAACGAGCAGGGCGAGGCAGTTCGCCAGGCGCAGATGCTCACGGTGCTCGATGCCGATATCGACATCAGTGCTTTGCTCGACGGCGCCGAAGATCATGCCCCGGCTCTTGCCGCCGCAACGCAGGCCGCTCAGCTGCTCGAAGGAGCGGGCGAGACCTCCACGGCGACGGTGTATCCCCTCCGGGCGACCGGGGCGGAGCACGCCACTGACGTAACGGGCGGTGAGACCGAGCCGGAAACGCTTGCGGACAAGCGCGATCGCATGGCCGATCTGCTGGCGCGCCTCGGGCTGAACGCGGAGAACCGGCAAACCGATTTCCGCATCTTCGCGCAGACCAGATTCGGTCGGGGGTGGTCGCAACGGTTAGACGACGTTGACAGCATGAACGTCCGTCTGGCTGCTGCGCTCGATGATCCTGACGCACTGCACCGGGAAATCGAAGCTGTTGTGGGTGGTGCTTTCGATTGATTCTCACCGGCCCCTTACGGGGTCGGCGTCCCTTCTTTTCCAGACCGCGACGCGAGAGTGTTTCAGCAAGCAGGCTTGCCCAAACGCTTTCGACCGCGCAATAGCGCATCGAAAAACGCCCGCCTCGTGCGGCCATCCATTCCTCGCTATAGGAGTCGTCCGGTGCAAAGGATCGGCAAACACACCATGTTTTTTGGCGCGGACGACGCGCTCAGCAACTGGCATCGCTGCCGGTTTGTCTATCGCGGCCATGCGTTCTCGTCAGTCGAGCAGTTCATGATGTTCTCGAAGGCAAAGCTTTTCGGCGACGAGCAGTCGGCCGCCGCGATCCTCGCAACGCACGACCCTCGCAAGCAGAAGGCGATTGGCCGTAAGGTCGCCGGCTTTGAATCCGCGATTTGGGAATCGAAGCGCGAGTCGATCGTCTTCGTCGGCTGCCGCGAGAAGTTCTCGCAGAACGCTCGCCTGAAGGCCGTGCTGCTCTCAACAGACCCGACTGAACTCGTGGAGGCAAGTCCCTGGGACTGCATCTGGGGCGTCGGACTGAAAGCGGACGACCCTGAAATAGGCAATCCGCTGAAGTGGCGCGGACTGAACCTGCTCGGCAAGACGCTCACGCACGTTCGCGGCGTCCTCGATCCTCGCTCCCATTTCTAGCGCCGCTTCACCCGGCATCGTTCATTGAGGCTGCCCGCGGGTGGCCATTTTTCGTTTACGGAGGTGCATCTTGAAGATCGCACAGTTTTCTGACCTGCATTACTCGCCCGAACGCCTGGACGAGGCCGACCGCTGTTTCGGCTTCGCCGTGGACGACGCGATCACGCGCGGCGCACGCGTCGCCGTGGTTTCAGGTGACTCGACCGATCACCGGCTCGATGCCCACTCGCCTGCGCTTTCCGCGCTTGCACGGCAGATCCATCGTCTGGCGGCCGCCATGCCGGTGATCATGCTGCAGGGCACGTTCTCGCATGAGCCGCCCGGGACGCTCGATATCTTCGGGCTCATGGGATCGACGAATGAGGTCTTCGTCGCCAGTCGCATCCAGCAGGTTGCTCTGGTCGACGGGCGCTTTCATGCATCGACCGGGCCCCTCTTCAACGAGGACGAACTGGCCGCGCTGGTCGCGATGCAACCGGAAGCCGTGTTTACCTGCCTGCCGACCGTCAACAAGGGGCAATTCGCAGCGAGTGTTGGCGCACTCGCCGCGGCGACGGACCTGGGCGATGTGCTGGCGACGTATCTCGCAGCGTCAGGGCGCATCAACGTCCGATTACGTGAGGCAGGCATTGCGACCGTGGGCATTTCACACGGCACAGTCGTCGGCTGCGAAACGGAGCACGGTGTCACGATGGCGGGATTCGATCACGAGTTCTCGCTCTCGGCGCTGTTCGACGCGCAGTGCTCGGCCTTCATGCTCGGGCATATCCATAAATCGCAGTCATGGGAGCAGGGCGGCCGCCGCATTGCCTATCCGGGTTCAATCGGCCGCTTTCATTACGGCGAGCAGGGCGAGAAGGGTTACCTGCTATGGGAAGTGGATACCGATTCGGCTTCGGCTGATCTGGTGCCCACGCCGTCGCGTCGCATGGTCTGCATCGACTTCGACGGCCCGCCCGACATGGAGAAGCTCGCGCAACTGGCCGCCGGGACGTCCGACGCCTTCGTGCGCGTTCGCTGGCAGATCGATGAGGAGCACCGGCAGTCGGTAGACCGTGCCGCCATCGAGGCGATGTTTGCAAACTCGGCTGGCCTGAAGGTCGAGCCCCGGATTCTCCCGGTCGTGCGCAGTCGCGCACAGGGCATCAGCCTGGAGACGTCCGTCGACGCGAAGCTCGGTCGCTGGTGCGAGCTGGCCAACGTCACTCCGTCACCGGTGCTCGAGCGCCTGCAGCTGCTCGAAACGGGCGACGCGGGCGCGATCGCGGAAGCGGTACTCGCACGCCTCGATGAGACGCCGTCCGTTGCGCCACTCTCGCTTGTCGTGAATCAGGCGCAGGCTGTCGAGGCGGCCGACGCCACACCCGTTGTGCAGGCAACTCATGCGCACGCGGACGGCTCGGCCTGGCTTGACGGCGATCTCTTTGCGGCGTGATTTTCGCGGCTTGATTGATGCCGCCACAAACGCGGGCGGGGCCAGTACGGCTCGCCCGCGCGTGGACACTGCCGTGTCCCGACAGTGCGTTCCCGATGAGCGCACTGCCGGAACAAGGTTCACCCGCGCCCATGGCGCATCGAGCGCAGCACCCGCTGCATCCATTTTCTTGTTGACCCTGACGGGGAGCGATCCCCAGCAGGGGCGCACTCCGTCCATCACCCTGGAGTGTGCCCATGTTTGGTCTTTACCCCGCCGGTCCCGAATGGGTCCGTCATTTCACTACCGCGACGCCCGCGCGCGAGATCCAGCAGCTTCTCGTGAAGCATGCTGGATTCACGGCCGGTCTGTTCCATCAACCCTATGGTCCCGCTCGCGGCGCCGTCATTGCAGTCCGCCACGGCTTCGTCGTGATGGTTCAGGACGTCGACGCTACGGAGATTGAGTTCGTCGTGGCGCCTGACGTCGAAATGACGAACCTGCTGTGGTCGCACAGTAATGGCTATGCGAGCCAGTGGTCACCCCGCGAACTGAAGGCGCTCACGGCGTGTGACAGCTGGGAGCAGTTGCTGACGATGGCAGGCACGCGGTTTCGTGCCGCGTGCACGGCACTCGAACGCGCCATTGACGGCACGATTGAGCCTCCGGCCCCTGTCCCGGTGAAAGCAGCGGTCCCCGATCCGGTGATTGCCGCCTCGCTGCCGGATGACGATGACGTGCCCTGGCTGCCGTCCGACTATCTGCACGAGGTACCGCTGGTGGAGGGACTGCCATGCGACCGCTGATCCTGACTCTCGAGGGCTTCATGGGCGTTCGCGACGGGATGAAACGCGAAAGCGTCACGCTCGATCTCGAATCGCTGCCCAGTGGACTCATCGCGCTCACCGGGCCGAACGGCGCAGGCAAGTCCACGCTGATGGACAACCTGCATCCGTACCGCATCATGCCATCGCGCGCGGCGAAGCTCTCCGTGGATGCCTTCTCGTACTGGGACCATCTGTGTGGCGCCCAGGCGCAGAAGATCCTGGAGTGGGAGCATGCCAACGTGCGCTACCGCTCGACCTTCGCGTTTCGCAAGCCGGGCAAGACAGGCAAGGCGGAGTATTTCCTCGCGTGGCGCGACAGGGCCGGCCTCTGGCAGCCGTTCTCGGCGCCTGACGGCACGAAATCGGACGGCAAGGCGGAGACGTATGACCGCTGTGTCGAGTCGGTATGCGGTTCGCTCGAATCGTTCTTTACGAGCGTTTTCTCGGCGCAGAACCGGCGGCCGCTTGCCTCATACAACACGGGCGAGATCAAGTCGCTGCTGGCCGAACTGCTGCATATCGACCATTTGCGTGCGCTGTCGGCGAAGGCTGGGGAAGTCGCGAAGGTGTTGTCCGGGAAACTGGACGGCATCCAGCGCGAGCTCGCCGCGCTTGCCCAGAAACGCGATGCCCTCGCGATGACTGAGCAGGCCATCGTGTCCGACGCAGAGTCGATCGCCGCAGCACGGCGCGAGCGCGAGGGCCTTCTGGCCACTGCGCAGACGCTTGGGCAGCAGCGCGCGACGCTCGCAGCGAAGCAGGCCGAGTCGGCAACGGCGGAGGCTCGCCTGCGTGAACTGGCGAAAATGCGGGCTGAGGTGCAGACGTCACTCGATGCCGTCGTCGCGGATGCGGGTGAGTTGACCCGTCGTCTTAACGAGCGCAACACGGCTCTGTTAAGGACCAGCGTTTCGCACGAGGCAACGCTGGCCCAGCGCACGCAAATCGAAGGCGCGCAGGCGCAGTGTGATCAGGCGAGGCTCGCGATCGGCAGGGAAGAGGCGCGCATTCAGGCGCTTCAGACCGAAGTCGCGGCGCTTGAGCCGAAGCACACGGCCCTGACCGAAGCAAACGCGGCCCTGACGAGCCTCCAGTCGCGAGGCCGGACCAAGGCCGAGTTGCTTCAGACGCTTGAGCAGCAGGCTGCGGTTGTCGGCCAGGTGCCGTGCGCGGGTCGCGCCATGCATTCGACGTGTCCCCTGCTTGCCCAGGCCCGCTCTGCGTCGCAGCAGGCGGGCGAGCAGCGTATCGCCGTGAACGATCTTCGCGAGCAGTACCGCGCGAAGAAGGCGTTTGCCGAGGGGCTTGCCCCAGTCGTTGCGCAGCTCACGCAGAAACGCGAGGAGCTTCGTTCGGCGACGGATACGCTCGCTACCGCTCGCCGGACGTTGCAGGAGGCCACCGAGCTTGCAGCCCGCAAGCCGCTGCTCGAAGCCGCGGCAACGGCGCTGTCACAGGTGAAGGCGGAGCTTGCCGAAATCGGTGCGCAGTCGGCACAGGTCGCTCAACGCCGGGAGGCGGAAACGACGCGCCTGCAGGGTCAGCTCCGCGACATCGAGAGCGAAGTCGCGCGTCTCGCGGCGCAGGACGTCACGGCGGCAATCGCTGAACTCGACAGGCGGTTGCTGGCGAACCGGGAGGCCACGGCGGCGCTCGATGCACGCATCGAAGCCCTGATCCGTCAGCACGCGACGCGCGAAACACAGCGCGACGCGATGAGGACGGAACTGGCGTCCTTCGATGCGACACGGGCCCAGGCCGAACGTCTCTCGGACGAGATCGCGCAGTGGAAGCTGCTCACGCGGGGCCTTGGTAACGATGGGCTCATCGCGCTGACGATCGACGATGCGGGCCCCGCACTCACGCAGACGGTCAATGACCTGCTGCTGGCTTGCTACGGACCGCGCTTCACGGTGGAAATCCGGACGCAGCGCGAGCTTGCGAACGGTGATCTGCGTGAAGGCTTCGAGATCCTGGTCCATGACGCCAACAACGACAGCACCAAGGCAGTGTCGGTGATGTCGGGCGGGCAGAAGGTCTGGATCAATGAATGCCTGACACGCGGCATCGCGCTGTATCTCGCACGCAATGCAGGTGAGCCCTACGAGACGTTGTTCAGCGACGAATCGGACGGCCCGCTCGATCCTGAGCGAAAGGTGCAGTTCATGAAGATGAAGCGCGAGGTTCTCCGTCAGGGGGGCTATGCGCGCGAATTCTTTATCTCGCAGACGCCCGATCTCGTACTCGAGGCCGATGCCGTCATCGACGTGGAAGCACTGGCGGCGTGACTTTCTTTTAACCCTTGCGGGGAGCCTCTCCGCAAGGGGCTCCTCATCTTTCTCTGTGGAGCCTTCCATGATGAACTTTTTGATGCTGCTCATTGCGGCAGCGGGCACCTCGTCCCTGGGCGCATGCACACCGGCAACGGTGCGGCCGCAGGCTACCCGTCCGACGATCGTCGTGCACGCCCCCCCCGGGGCGAACAGGGCGACTTCCGCATCTGCATCTGTGAGGACGGGCGCGTGCTGGTGTTTCCGGAGAAGCATCCCAAGTCCTGCTGAACGTACTTTTCATCTCTTCGCCAACGGCCCCGCTCGACAGGAGAGGGGCTTTGGCCGTATAGGAACCCCGTTATGAACAAACAGATTGTCATCGCAGCCGCGGCAGCAGCACTCGTTTCGGCCGCCGTTCTCATGGTCGTGCCGGCGCATGCTGCGACCGTCGAATCCGCGTTTTCTCCCGATGGCGGTGCGGAGCAGCTGGTGCTGCATACGATCGGTGAGGCGCGAAAGAGCATTCGCGTGATGGCGTACTCGTTTACGTCGCGCACCGTTGTGGCCTCGCTCATCGCCGCGCATCGGCGCGGGGTGGATGTCGCCGTAACGGTCGATTACCGGAACAACATCGAGGAGGACCGGAGCGGCCGCGCCCGCGCGGCGCTTGGCGCACTTGTGTACGCCGGAATTCCGGTGCGCACGATCAGCGTGTTCGATCTTCAGCACAGCAAGTACGTGCTCGTTGATGACGCAACGATCGAGACCGGTTCCTTTAATTACAGCCAGCAGGCGGCGCGCTTCAACTCGGAAAACGTCGTGGTCATTCATGACGCACCGGCAGTCGTCGCCGCGTTCGCAGCAAACTGGCGCGACGTGACGGCGAAAGGCGTGCCGTACAACGCGCCCTGATTCCGCGTTCTTCTCTTTCTTTTATCTCCTGGCGGGGCAGTGTTCTCCCGACCGGGGATCACCTGCATCGCCGCTCTCGCAGTAGGATGCATGCGCCATGCGTACGACACAATCGACCTCCAGCGTTTCTCCACCGACCCCGCGTGCTACTGCCACTACGACGTGGTTGCCTGACTTCGCGCGCATCCGCGGAAAAGTCCCTCTCGCGATTGCCGACCAGATCGAGCAGGCCATTCAGGCGGGTCTACTACGGCCCGGCGACACACTGCCTGCGCAGCGAACCGTCGCCGATGTGCTCGGGTTCCATCTGAATACAATTAACGCCGGGTTTCGCGAAGCTGCGCGTCGGGGGCTCATCCTGAGCCGCACACGACGCGGTTCTGTGGTCTCGGCTCTTGCCCGGTCTGTCTGAGCTGTCTGAGCTGTCTGTGCTGACTGGCCCGCTATCCCTGGGCCAAGCAGCGAGCCGGTTGCTACCTGCAGTGTGAGACCATGCCGAAGAAAAGCCCGCAACGTCCCTCCGGGAGTGCGGGCTTTCTGTTTTTCCAGTCCGAAGGTTGCGCTTTATTGCTCAGGCGAGGGCTGCTGCAACTTCCGGCGACAATGGATCGGCGCTTGCGTGAAGCGTGCCTACGCGCGCACTCCCGGCGACGAGGCTGCGCGAGTCGATATTGACCAGTTCGACCGTTTTGCCTCCGCGTGCGCGTTCGGGCGAGGTCGTGCAACGATTGCCGCGCTCGATGTAGTCGTGAATGTCGGGCGACATGCCGTACTCAAAATCGCCCGACGCGTCACTGGCGACGAGACGCAGCGCGCTCAACGGCAGCGACCGCAGATCGTTTTCCAGCACCCGGTTGAGGACCACGTCGCGAACCGCCGCCGACGCAACGGGGCTGGCGTACTCCTAGTCCGTCTGGCGCAGGTGCAGGATTGCGAGCCAAGGTTCCCGTGCCGTGGAGACAATGCGGTATTCCATGGCGCTCGGTCTGCCCGATTCGTCTGGATAGACGATCGGCATGAAGGTACTTCGGTATGGCATGTGAGGCTCCTTTACTCTGGTTTTGCCGCCCGGCAATGGCGGTGTTTCCAGGTTACGGAGCCAAATCAGGAGTCAAGTCGTCTTGTCAGCGCTAAGCGAGGTCACGCTTCGTGTACCGGGGGCAGCAGCCGACCCGTTTCAGTCATCCATGGCACGGCACCTTGACGACCGTTCTCGTTAAGAATGGAATGAACGTCCCCCACCCGCCAGTGGGATGACACAGGTAGCGAATCCGCACAGGCCGACGGTGCCAGAGATACCCAATTGGGAGAAGATGACACCTTCCCGCGGCAAACAGGAGGAACCGAGATGGGCTATACAACGGTCGGCGTAGATATCGCGAAGAATGTGATGCAGATGCACTGGGTTCGAGTCTGAAACCGGTGAAGTCATCAATAGTTCGATCAAACGGGCCGCGTTCCTCGAACACTTTGCGAACCGCGCGCCGTGTTTGATCGGGATGGAGGCATGCGGCGGTTCACAGCACTGGGCGCGGCGGCTGATTGAAATGGGACACAAGGTGAAGTTGGTGCCGGCTAAGTTCGCCAAGGCTTTCAATATCGGAAACAAGAATGATGCGGCGGACGCGCGTGCCATCTGGATGGCCATCCAGATGCCCAGCAAGAGCGTCGCGGTAAAGACCGAAGCGCAGCAGGCGGTACTGGCGCTGCACCGGATTCGGCGACAGAAACTCAAGTCTCGCACTATGCAGGTCAACAGCCTGCGCGGCCTGTTGACAGAATATGGTGAAGTGATGGGCAAGAGCCGCGCCGCGCTGGACAAGGCGGTTCCGCATGTGCTGGCCAGGCTTGCCGACCGGCTGCCGGCGATGCTGATTGAATCCCTGCGCGAGCAATGGAACGATCTCGAGAACCTGGACCGGCAGATCGCCGACATCGAACGCCGTTTGCTGAACTGGATGAAAGAGAACAATGCCTGCAAGGCGATTGCAGAGATTCCCGGGGTTGGTCTGCTGACAGCAACCGCAGCGGTCGCGACGATGGGAGATGCAAAGTCGTTCAGATCAGGGCGCGAGTTCGCGGCGTGGCTCGGGCTCGTTCCCGCCCAAACGGGCACTGGCGGAAAGGTGCAGTTGTTGGGGTGTGCCAAGAACGCGAACGTCAGTGCATCGACGTTTGCGGTGCTTTACTGGAGATGAAGGTAGGCCCTTCGGAGTCGGCTTGCAGGAGCGGGCTCCAAACCACCACGAGCTGCGAGGGTAAAGAGCCCTCGTGGTGAGCGTCGATGGAAAAGGCGGAGAGAACTCTGTCAGGTAGGGATCAAGGAGATGAACGCAAGTGAACCGCCGACGACGTGTCGATAAACCTACGATGATGTCAAAACCGAAGAGCCCAACAGCTTCGGGACGAGATTGGACGATGCCTGTTGACGGTCCAGTCGGCATCCGGCATATAGGCGGCATGACTTTGATTCAGGCTTCAGTAAGGAACTTGGGAACCTGTCGTCCCGATGCGAAGGGAGAAATCCAAGCGGAAGGCCTCCGCAAGGATGAGAGTACCGATGCGGGGCACAGGGGCGGAGACGTCCGCAGTAGGGGTGAAGGTCCTGTAATGGGACTGGACCGAAGGGGCGT